>NZ_CP082945.1:3715000-4043750 GCF_019933235.1 Streptomyces angustmyceticus
GGCACGCGCCCGGGGGCTTCGGAGCCCCTGCGGGACGGCTATTCGGCGATCTCGACCTGGATCTCGACCTCGACCGGGGCGTCCAGCGGCAGCACCGCCACGCCCACGGCGGACCGGGCGTGCACGCCCTTGTCACCGAGGATCTCGCCCAGCAGCTCGCTGGCGCCGTTGAGGACGCCCGGCTGGCCGGTGAAGTCCGGCGCGGAGGCCACGAAACCGACGACCTTCACGACCCGCTGGATCTTGTCGAGGTCGCCGACCACGGACTTCACGGCGGCCAGCGCGTTGAGCGCACAGGTCGCGGCGAGCTCCTTGGCCTGCTCGGCGCCGACCTCGGCACCGACCTTGCCGGTGACCGGCAGCGCGCCGTCCACCATCGGCAGCTGGCCGGAGGTGTACACATAGGCGCCGGAGCGCACCGCGGGCTGGTAGGTGGCCAGCGGCGGCACGACCTGCGGCAGCTTCAGCCCGAGCGCCGCGATCTTGTCCTCCGCCGCGCTCACGCCTTCTCCCGCTTCAGGTAGGCCACCAGCTGCTCGGGGTTGTTCGGGCCCGGCACGACCTGGACGAGCTCCCAGCCGTCCTCGCCCCAGGTGTCCAGAATCTGCTTCGTCGCGTGCACGAGGAGCGGCACGGTCGCGTATTCCCACTTGGTCATGGGGCGAGCGTAATGCCTGTCCACGGCGGCTGCGGACGCCGTCCGCCGCGGGCCGCCCCACCCTGTCCGGTGCGGCGTTCCGCGGCGCTCCCGGCAGACCCCTACGGAGCATCCCCGACCTTTCCCTGAGGGATCGCGGGCGGATTCTCCGGGACCTCCCAGCCGTATCCCGTGCGTAGCCGGGACGCGAACTGGTTAGGCTCCTTTGCGTGAGCAGGCTCCATGTCGTCAGCGGCAAGGGCGGCACCGGCAAGACCACGGTCGCCGCCGCCCTCGCCCTGGCCCTGGCCACCGAGGGGCGCCGTACCCTCCTGGTCGAGGTCGAGGGCCGGCAGGGCATTGCCCAATTGTTCGAAACGGAAGCGCTTCCCTACGAGGAGCGCAAGATCGCGGTGGGTCCGGCATCGGAGGGCGGCGGAAGACGGTCGGGCGGTGAGGTCCACGCCCTCGCCATCGACGCCGAACGCGCCCTTCTGGACTACCTCCAGATGTTCTACAAACTCGGCAGCGCCGGCCGGGCGCTGAAGAAGCTCGGCGCCATCGACTTCGCCACGACCATCGCGCCGGGCCTGCGGGACGTCCTGCTGACCGGCAAGGCGTGCGAGGCGGTCCGCCGCAAGGACAAGAACGGGAAGTTCGTCTACGACGCGGTCGTGATGGACGCCCCGCCGACGGGCCGCATCACCCGCTTCCTGAACGTCAACGACGAGGTCGCGGGCCTCGCGAAGATCGGCCCGATCCACAATCAGGCGCAGGCCGTGATGCGGGTCCTCAAGTCGCCCGAGACCGCGGTGCACCTGGTCACGCTCCTGGAGGAGATGCCGGTCCAGGAGACCGCGGACGGCGTCGCCGAGCTGCGCGCCGCCGGCATCCCGGTGGGCGGCGTCGTCATCAACATGACCCGCCCGGCCCTGCTGGACAACGGCGACCTCGACATCGCCGCCCGTGGCGCGCGTACGGGCGTCGCCAAGGCGCTCTCCGAAGCCGGTCTCGGCGGCGCCCGCCGCGGCGGCCTGGCGGACCGTCTGATCGACCCCCTGCTGGAGCAGGCGCGCGAGCACGCCGAGCGGGTCGAGCTGGAGCGCGCCGAATACGCCGAACTCTCCGCCCTCGGCCTGCCCACCTACGAGTTGGAGCTGCTCCCCGAGGGAGTGGACCTCGCCGGGCTCTACCACCTGGCGAGAGACCTGCGGAAACAGGGGCCCATATGACCTCGGACAACACGACGCTGGACGCCTCGGCCCCGCGGCTCGAGGTCGACGCGCTGATCGACGACCCGCACACCCGCATCGTGGTGTGCTGCGGCTCGGGCGGCGTCGGCAAGACCACGACCGCCGCGGCCCTGGGCGTACGCGCCGCCGAACGCGGCCGCAAGGTCGTCGTGCTGACCATCGACCCGGCCAGGCGGCTGGCCCAGTCCATGGGGATCTCCGAGCTCGACAACGTCCCGCGCCAGGTCAAGGACGTCGACGAGCGCGCGGGCGGCGAACTCCACGCGATGATGCTGGACATGAAGCGCACCTTCGACGAGATCGTCGAGGGCCACGCGGACGCCGACCGGGCCCGCGCCATCCTGGAGAACCCCTTCTACCAGTCCCTGTCTGCCGGTTTCGCGGGCACACAGGAGTACATGGCCATGGAGAAGCTCGGCCAGCTCCGCGCGAGCGACGAGTGGGACCTGATCATCGTCGACACCCCGCCGAGCCGCTCCGCACTCGACTTCCTGGACGCGCCCAAGCGCCTCGGGTCCTTCCTGGACGGCAAGTTCATCCGGGTGCTGATGGCGCCCGCGAAGGTCGGCGGCCGGGCCGGCATGAAGTTCCTCAACGTCGGCATGTCGATGATGACCGGCACCCTCAGCAAGCTCATGGGCGGCCAACTCCTGCGCGACGTGCAGACGTTCGTGGCCGCGATGGACACCATGTTCGGCGGCTTCCGCACCCGCGCCGACGCCACCTACCGCCTGCTGCAGGCGCCCGGTACGGCGTTCCTCGTGGTGGCCGCGCCGGAGCGGGACGCGCTGCGCGAGGCGGCGTACTTCGTCGAGCGGCTGGCCGCCGAGCAGATGCCGCTGGCCGGCCTGGTGCTGAACCGGGTGCACGGCAGCGGCGCCGCCCAACTGAGCGCCGAGCGCGCCCTGGCGGCGGCGGAGGCCCTGACGGACCGCATGGCGGAGGACGCCCGCGCGGACGGCGCCGCGGCCCCCGAGGCGGACACCGGGGACGCCCCGGCGGCAGCGGACGACCCCGCCCCCGGCTCGGCCGTGGAGGCCGACCGGGCTCCCGGCCGCGCAGAAAATAATCTTGAAACCACCGGCATTGTGGATCTCGGCGCCGGGAAGGCTGGACCACGTACCGCCGGCAGCCTCTCCCCCGCTGCCGCGGCGGAGCAGGAAACACCCACGTCAGCCTCGGCGGCGCAACTCGCCGCCGGGCTGCTACGGCTGCACGCGGAACGCATGCAGGTCCTCGCGCGCGAACGCCGCACGCGGGACCGCTTCACCGCGCTGCACCCCGAGGTTCCGGTGACAGAGGTCGCCGCGCTGCCCGGCGATGTCCATGACCTCGCGGGGCTGCGTGCCATCGGCGACCGCCTGGCGCTGAACCCCACCGACGCCGACGACCCCACGGCATCCGACCAGGGCTCCAACGGCTGAGCCGTACGCACGACCGGCCCAGCCACCCACGGTGCCACGCACCCCGGCGCCCGGCCACACTCACGAACCGCCGCTCACGCTCCGGCACCCGGCACGTCCACCCGTCACCGCCACACGCAGGCGCGTGGCACGGCACCTCACAGCCCGAGCCCGGCACGCCGGGCAACAAGACGCCCGCACACCTCGCCCACCCCCTTGGCACCCCAATTCCCGGGTGCCTCAAGGACACTGATGGCACGTCACCACTCAACGATCAGAACGCGCCACCAGCCGAACCTTCCCGGCCGAATTCTCCGGCCGGACCTGCGGGCCACGGGCAGGAGCCCGTGACTCCCCTCCTATCCGACCGCGGCGAACACGTCGAAGACGCCCTCCTCACAGTCCAGCGGCAGGATGCCCGTGCTGCGCTCGTACTCCGTGCGCGCGGTCTCCAGCAGCCGGCGCCATGACGTCACCGTCGGGCGGCGACGCAGCAGCGCCCTCCGCTCGCGCTCGGTCATCCCGCCCCACACGCCGAACTCCACCCGGTTGTCCAGGGCATCAGCCAGGCATTCCGTACGTACCGGACATCCGGTACACACTGCCTTGGCGCGGTTCTGCGCCGCCCCTTGTACGAACAGTTCATCCGGATCGGTAGTGCGGCAGGCGGCCTGTGCACTCCAGTCGGTTACCCAGCTCATGCTGGCGCCGTCCTCTCCCGAATCGAGGCTCCCCCACGGCGGCAAGCGGCATATTCACCGTTGCCAGTTGAGGACGTTACGGAAGGCAGGCAGGGCGCAACACCCCCTTCGGGCCCAATCTTGAATGGCCCGAACGGACTATGCGTATGCGGCAGATCACCCAACGGAGTGACCGAACGGCATACGTCACTTTGCGCACAAGGCAGGACAGTTCCCTGCCCTGACAGGGGGTTTCTCTCGACACACACGGGCACGTGGGGGCGCGGCCCGCGGGAGGAGGGGGTTGACGAACTGAGGCGTAACCGTTCAGCTGTGGTAGCTGAGAACAGGCTAAGCGAACAGGTGCGCCCCTGTCCGGCGATTGAGAACGTAGGCTGCCCTCATGCCTAAGAAGCGCGACGGCGGGGGTCAGTCCAGGACCCAGCAAACCGCCAAGTTCCTCGGTGTCAGCGTCCTGGCCGGAGCGGTGCTCGCCGGCCTCGCGCTCCCCGCGGCCGGGGCGCTGGGCCTGACCGCCAAGGGATCGGTCGAGGGTTTTGACGACATCCCGGCGAACCTCAAGACGCCACCGCTCAGCCAGCGGACCAGGATTCTGGATTCCCAGGGCGGCGAGATCGCCAAGGTCTACTCCCGTGACCGTACGGTCGTCGACCTCAAGGACATGTCGCCGTACATCCGCAAGGCGATCGTCGCGATCGAGGACGCGCGCTTCTACCAGCACGGCGCCATCGACCTGAAGGGCATCCTGCGGGCGCTCAACAAGAACGCCCAGTCCGGCGCCGTCTCCCAGGGCGCCTCGACGCTGACCCAGCAGTACGTGAAGAACGTCTTCATCGAGGAAGCGGGCGACAACCCGGACAAGGTCGCGCAGGCCACCCAGCAGACCCTCGGCCGCAAGGTCAAGGAACTCAAGTACGCGATCCAGGTCGAGAAGGAACTCGGCAAGCGGAAGATCCTGCAGAACTACCTCAACATCACGTTCTTCGGGCAGCAGGCCTACGGCATCGAGGCGGCCGCCCAGCGCTACTTCAGCAAGCACGCCAAGGACCTGAACCTGGAGGAGTCGGCGCTGCTGGCGGGCATCGTCCAGTCGCCCAGCCGCTACGACCCGCTCAACGACCCGCAGGAGGCCACACGGCGGCGCAACACCGTGCTGCAGCGGATGGCCGACGTGAAGGACATCACCCGGGAACAGGCCGACGCGGCCGCCAAGAAGCCGATCAAGCTGGCGGTCAGCCGCCCCAAGAACGGCTGCATCACCGCGACCCACGGCGCCGGCTTCTTCTGTGACTACATCCGGACGGTCTTCCTCCGCGACAAGTCGTTCGGCAAGAGCCGCAAGGTCCGCCTGAAGCGCTGGGACGAGGGCGGCATGACCATCCGCACCACCCTCGACCCGCAGACCCAGAAGTCGGTGCAGGCGTCGCTGAAGGATCACGTCTACGAGGACGACCCGGTGGCCTCCGCGGCCACCATCGTCGAACCGGGCACCGGGAAGATCCTCGGCATGGGCCAGTCGCGCCCGTACGGCTTCCGCGAGAACGAGACCGTGATCAACCTCTCGGTGGACCACGACATGGGCGGCGGCGCCGGCTACCTGCCCGGGTCGACCTTCAAGCCGGTGGTCGCGGCCGCCGCGCTGGAGCAGGGGACGGATCCGGAGCAGGAGTACCCGTCGCCGTACCGGATGCCGTACCCCAGCCCGGTGCAGACCTGCGACGGCGAATGGCGGGGCAGCGGCTCCGAGAACGTCGAGAACGAGAACAAGGAAGAGGTCGGCCCGTACGCCATGAAGGAGGCGACCGCGAAGTCGGTCAACACCTACTTCGTGCAGCTGATCAGCGACATCGGCGTCTGCCCCGTGGTCAACATGGCGCAGAAGATGGGCATCGAGCGGGCCGACGGCAAGCCGCTGCAGCAGGTGCCGTCGATGACGCTCGGCACCCAGGAGATGTCGCCGCTCACGATGGCGGCCGGGTACGCCGCCTTCGCCGCCGGCGGCCGGTACTGCTCGCCGGTGGCCATCGAGTCGATCACCGACGCCCGCGGCCGGGCGCTGAAGGTCCCGCGGTCCAGCTGCCGCACCGCGATGTCCAAGAAGACCTCGGACACGATCAACACCCTGCTCAAGGGCGTGGTCGAGGACGGCACCGGCAAGGAGGCCGGCCTCAAGGGCCGCGACAGCGCGGGCAAGACCGGCACCACCGACAGCCGCTACGCCGCCTGGTTCGTCGGCTACACCCCCAACGCGGCCGGCGCGGTCTGGGTCGGCGACCCGCAGCACAAGCGCAAGATGTACGACATCACCATCGGCGGCGTCCCCCACGACAAGGTCTACGGCGCCGACACCCCCGGCCCCATCTGGCGCGACGCCATGTCCGGCGCGCTGGCCGGCCGGCCCGCACCCGCCCTGCCCACCGTCGCGATCGACGATCCCGCCCCGGACAAGCCCCAGGGCGACGAGGGCGACAAGGGCCGCGGCAAGCACAAGCCCGGCCGCGGCGGCCACGGCGGCGGCAACAAGCCGGGCGGCGGCTTCCACATCCCCGGCTTCCCGGACATCCTGGGCGGCGGCAACGGGGGTTGGTGAACGGGCGCTCTTACGGGGCGGCCGGTGAACGGGCGCCGCTGCGGGGCTGATTGAGCCGCTCGCGGCTACAGCTGAAGGGCCCGCCGGCCCGCACAACGAAAGACGCGGGGCGCCCCCACCATGGGGGCGCCCCGCGCTCTTCCCGCGAAGACTCCGTGCGGCGGGTCAGCCGGCGAGCAGCTTCTTCACCACCGCGGCGACCCGGCCGCCCTCGGCGCGGCCCGCCACCTGCGGGTTGACGATCTTCATGACGGCGCCCATCGCCCGCGGCCCCTCGGCACCGGCACCCTTCGCCTCCGCCACGGCCGCCGCGACCAGCTGCTCCAGCTCGTCGTCGGTCAGCTGCTTGGGCAGGTAGTCGGCGAGCAGCTCGCCCTCGGCGCGCTCCCGCTCGGCCGACTCCCCGCGGCCACCCTTCTCGAAGGCGTCCGCGGCCTCCCGGCGCTTCTTCGCCTCCCGCGCGATGATCTTCTCGACCTCGCCGTCGGACAGCTCGCGCGCCTCGGTGCCCGCGACCTCCTCCTTCTGGATCGCGGTCAGCGTGAGACGGAGGGTGGAGGAACGCAGCTCATCGCGCGCCCTGATCGCGTCGGTGAGGTCGTCCTGCAGCTTGGACTTGAGCGTGGTCATGCCGTCGAGTATGCCCCCACCCACCGACAACCGCCGCGCCTTTTCCCCCCGGCACCGCCACGCCGCCACCGCGCCGGGCGGCTCCCACCCGCTGCATCCACCCCCCGCACTCTGCGACGATGGGCTCATGCGCGCGCGATACGGAGTACCCCTGACCCTGACCGCAGTCGGCGCGGCCGGCCTGGCCTACGCCGCCGGCTTCGAAGTCCGATCCTTCCGCCTCCGACGCGTCACCGTGCCCGTACTGCCCCGCGGCATGCGGCCGTTGCGCGTCCTGCAGGTCTCCGACATCCACATGGTCAGCGGGCAGCGCAAGAAGCAGCGCTGGCTGCAGTCGCTCGCCGGGCTGCGCCCCGACTTCGTCATCAACACGGGAGACAACCTCTCCGACACCGAGGGCGTCCCCGAGACACTGGACGCGCTCGGCCCGCTGATGGAGTTCCCCGGCGCCTACGTCTTCGGCTCCAACGACTACTACGGCCCCAAGCTGCGCAATCCCGCCCGCTACCTCATCGAGCGGGTCCAGGGCCGGCACGGCCTCAACGGCAACGCACCCGCCGTGGGCGTCGTCCACAACCCGTGGGAAGAGCTGCGCGACGCCTTCGACGCGGCCGGCTGGGTCGGCCTGTCCAACTCCCGCGGCCGCCTCAAGCTGGAGGGCATCGAGATCGCCCTGACCGGCCTGGACGACCCGCACATCAAGCGGGACCGCTACGCCGAGGTCGCCGGCGGCCCGGAATCCGGCGCCGATCTCTCCCTGGCCGTCGTCCACGCCCCCTACCTGCGCTCCCTGGACGCCTTCACCGCCGACGGCTACCCGCTGATCCTGGCCGGCCACACCCACGGCGGCCAGCTCTGCATCCCCTTCTACGGCGCCCTGGTCACCAACTGCGACATCGACACCGACCGCGTGAAGGGCCTCTCCACCCACACCGCCGCCGGCCACACCTCCTACCTCCACGTCTCCGCAGGCTGCGGCACCAACCGCTACACCCCGGTCCGCTTCGCCTGCCCCCCGGAGGCGACGCTGCTGACCCTGACGGCGCGGGACTGAGGGGACGGGAACGCCCCGCTCCCTACGGGGGCGGGCCCCGGGCCTCCACCTTTCGGGAGCTGCCGGTCCGGCTTTTTCGGGAGCTGTCGGTCCGGGCGGGGCGGCAGCAGGCGGGTCCCGCGCCGCCCGGGTTCCCGTTCAGGCGCTCCCGCCCGAGTGGTCCCCGGTCGGGGGGCGGCTGCCGCCCGGGGCCCAGAGGTCGCCTGCGAGGACGCGGGCTAGGACACCGGAGGCGAACGCGGCCGGGACTGTTGCCGAACGGGGTCTCCCAGCGCCGTTGATCATCCCCGTAACGTGGAGGGATGTCCGATCCCACCCGGACCTCGCAGTCCACGCGCCACGCCACCGACCCGGCCGGCGCCGCCGCCCGCACCCCGGCAGCGGCCGTCGCGCCCACGAGCCGCCACCCCCTCGCCGCCGCCTTCCGCCTCCTGATCACCGCCGCCGCGCTGACCGGAGTCGTCCTGGCGGCCCTCGGCACCGCGGCCCCGGCCCAGCTCCTCACGCGCTTCACCGTGCAGGCCAACCTCGCCGCTGCGGTGATCGCCGCCTGCTCCGCCCACCGCGCCTGGACCGGCCGCCGCCCCGTGAGCCCCCGGATCACCGGCGCCCTCGTCCCCTTCCTCTTCCTCCCCGCCCTCCTCCACTACGTCTTCCCGGCCGCCGACCCCATCGCCTTCACGCTGCCCGCCGCGACTCCCGGCGCCGTCCGAGCCGTCTCCGACCAGCTCCTCTACACCGTCACGCCCCTCGCCGCCCTCGCCGACTGGCTGCTGCTCACCGCCCCTCGCGGCTTCCGCCCGTCCTGCGCCTGGCAGTGGCCGGCCTACCCCCTGCTCTACCTCGCCTGCACCCTCGCCTTCCCTGCCGCCACCGGCGCCCCCTCCCCCACGGCCGCCACCGCCGCCACCCTCGCGCCGGCCCTCTGCGCCCTCCCCTTGATCACCATCGGGATCGACCAGGTCAGGCCCGCTCCCCGGCTCCACAAGAACCGGATTTCACCTACAGGGATCAGTCCGCTAAAGTAGAGCTCGTTGCTTCGGGGTGTAGCGCAGCTTGGCAGCGCGCTTCGTTCGGGACGAAGAGGTCGTGGGTTCAAATCCCGCCACCCCGACTGAAGAAACACAGGCAAGGGCCTGATCCTCACTGAGGATCAGGCCCTTCTTGTATCTCGTCCGCCGGATCGGGCGACACGTGACGCGGAACACACCGCCGGGCGGGCGTCCAACGCTTCTTCGTGTTCTCGCGTCAGACCTGCCATCAGGTTCCATCAGCTTCTCCCGCATGCGGTGCATGACGGCAGGAGCCCGGCGCTTCCGTGAGGAAGGGCCGGTTCGTGGTCACTGAGTGGAGAGTTGAGGCGGGCGGCGCGGCGCGGCGCGCACGCTCCCCTGCCCAGCAGACCGCCCGGTCCACCACCCCGCCATCCGCCACCGGTCCCTCCCCACGTGGGGACCGGTGGCGGACGGCGCGGGCGGTGTCGGTCCGCGCCGGTGGGCGCGGGGCGGGTACGGCCGGGGCCGTGGTCGGCGGGGTGCCGTCCGGACGGGTGGGCCCGCGGGGTGGCCGGCTCGGAGCCGGGGCCGCGGGTGTCGCACCGGCTCGTGACGTCGGCGGACGGCGACTGACAGGATGCGTCGGAAGTCGTCGTCCGGAGTGCTGAGCCGGTGGCCTGTCCGGGTGGTGCCCGGTGGCTGCGCTGCTGCTCGGTGATCCTGCCAGCTGTGGCTCCCCGCGAGGAGGATCCGGGGCCGGACGAACGGCGTCACCGCAGGTCAGGCCGTTAAGGTGAGTTTTCCGGTCCGGATGTCCAGGTGCGGGGGAAGTAAGGGGTGGAGACCTTGAGTTCCGACTCAGGGGCGCGCACGGCCTTCGCGGAACGTCTCGCGCTGCTGTACAAGGAGGCCGGCAACCCTCCGCTCAAGAAGGTGGCCGAGTCGGTCGTCCGGCTGCAGCGGGTCGACGAACGGGGGCGGCCCGTACGGGTGTCGGTGCAGCGGATCAGCGACTGGCGCCGGGCCAGGAACGTGCCCGCCCAGTTCGCCGCGCTCGCCGCGGTGCTGCACATCCTGATTCCGCGGGCCCGGCGTCTGCGGCCCGTTCCGGTGTCCGCCGGTCTGTACGACGTGGCCGAGTGGCAGCGTCTGTGGGAGCGGGCGGTCGGCGACCGTGCCGCGGCCCCGGCGGAGGACGAGGGGCGTTCCCCGGCCGGGGAGCCGGCCGCCCCCGTGGTGTGCCCCTACCGCGGGCTGGCGTCGTACCGTCAGCAGGACGCCCGGTGGTTCTTCGGGCGGGAGCGGTGCACCGCCGCGCTCGTCGCGCAGCTGCGCGCGACGGAGAAGACGGGCGGACTGGTGATGCTCGTGGGGGCCTCGGGGGCCGGGAAGTCCTCCCTGCTGCACGCCGGTCTGGTGCCCGCCCTGCGGAACGCGGCACCGGGCGGCGAGGACGGTGCGGAGCGGAAGGTGCTGCAGTTCGTGCCGGGCGGCGATCCGCTCGCGGAGCTGACGTCCCGGATACCCGGGCTGGCGCCCGTCCTCGCCGCCGCGGGGGAATCCGCGGGGCACGAGCCCGGCACCGGGCGCTTCGCGCACGCGGTGCGGGAGGCCGTCGCGGCATGGGCGGGGCGCGAGACGTCCTGTGCCGCCCGGCCGGTCGTCCTGGTGGACCAGTTCGAGGAGGCGTTCACGCTCTGCTCCGACGAGGCGGAGCGGCGCACCCTCTTCCAGGTCCTCCACGCGGCGTGCACGCCCGCCGGGCCGGACGCCCCGGCCCCCGTGCTCGTCGTCCTCGGCATACGCGCCGACTTCTACGAACAGTGCCTGGCCCATCCCGAACTCGCCGACGCGCTGCAGCACCGGCACATGGTGCTCGGGCCGCTGACCACCGCCGAGCTGCGCGAGGCGGTGACCGGGCCGGCCAGGGCCGTGGGCCTGGAACTCGAACCGGGGCTGGCCGAGCTGATCGTCCGGGAGGTGAGCGCCGACCGCCCCGGCGGGACCCATGACGCGGGGGTGCTGCCGCTCCTGTCCCACGCCCTGCTCGCCACCTGGCAGCGCCGGAAGGCGGGCCGGCTGACGCTGGCCGGCTACCGCGCGGCGGGCGGCATCCAGGGAGCGGTGGCGGCGACCGCCGAGCGGGCCTGGTCCGGCCTCGACCCGACGGCGCGCACGGCCGCGCGGCTGCTCCTCCTGCGGCTGGTCCGGCTGGGCGAGGACACCCAGGCCACCCGCCGGCGGGGGACGCGGCGCCAGCTGGCGGAGGAGTCGACGGACCCCCGCAAGACGCAGGAATCGCTCGAAGCGCTGGTGCACGCCCGCCTGGTGACGCTGGACGCGGAGGCCGTGGAGATCACCCATGAGGCGCTGCTGCACGCCTGGCCGCGCCTGCGCGACTGGATCGACGAGGACCGGAGCGGCAATCTGCTGCGCCAGCGGCTGGAGGAGGACGGCAGGGCCTGGGAGAGCTCCCACCGCGACGCCTCGCTGCTCTACCGGGGTTCGCGCCTGGAACAGGCCCGTGCCTGGGCGGAGTCCGCCGGTGACACCTACCTGACCCGCAGCGCGGTGGACTTCCTGGCCGCCTCGGCCGGGCTGCGCAGGCGCACGGCGTGGATCAGCCGCGGCGCGGTGTCGGCGCTGGCGGTCCTGGCGGTCGTGGCCGCCGGGTCGGCGGTGGTCGCCTGGCAGCAGCGGGACGACGCGGTGTTCTCGCAGGTGCTCGCCGAGGCCGATCGCGTGCAGAACACGGATCCGTCGTTGTCCGCGCAGCTCGACCTGGTGGCGCACCGCCTGCGGCCGGACGACAAGGGCACCCGCAACCGGCTGGTCTCGACGGCGAACGCGCCGCTGGCCACACCGCTGGCCGGCCACACCGGCGCCGTCTACCTCACCGCGTTCCACCCGGGCGGACGGATCCTGGCCACCGCGAGCTACGACCGCACCGTCCGCCTGTGGGACGTGGCCGACCCGACGCGCCCCGAGCCCCTGGGCAAGCCGCTGACCGGGCACACGAGCTGGGTGAGCACCGCCGTCTTCAGCCCGGACGGCCGGACCCTCGCCAGCGCTTCGGACGACGGCACGATCCGGCTGTGGGACGTGCGCGACCCCGTGCGGCCGCGTCCGATCGGCGCTCCCCTGACCGGCCACGACGGCACGGTCTTCCTGCTCGCCTTCAGTCCGGACGGGCACACCGTGGCCGCCGCCGACGAGGATCACACCGTGCGGCTGTGGGACGTGGCCGACGCGCGCCGGCCGCGCAGCCTCGGGGTGCTGAGGGGCCACACGGCCGCCGTGCGCGCCGTGGCGTTCAGCCCGGACGGGCGGACGCTGGCGTCCGGTGGCGACGACGACACGATCCGGCTGTGGGACACCGCCGATCCGCGTCATCCGGCGCCGGCCGGCCCGGTGCTGAAGGGCCACAAGGGCACGGTGCACTCCGTGGCGTTCAGCCCCGACGGCCGCACTCTCGCCAGCGGCAGCGACGACACCACCATCCGGCTCTGGGACGTGGCCGCCCCCCGGCACGCCGCCGCGCTCGGTGCGGCGCTCACCGGCCACACCGGTCCCGTGTGGTCGGTGGCCTTCCGGCCGGACGGACGGATGCTCGCCGCCGCCAGCGCGGACAACACGGCGAGCATGTGGAACGTCGGCAATCCGGCCTACCCCTCGCAGGTCGGCGAGCCGCTCGCGGGCAGCAGCGGCGAGATGTACACCGTGGCCTTCAGCCCCGACGGGCGGACCCTGGCCACCGGGAGCGGCGACAACAGGGCCCGGCTGTGGTCGGTGCCGGCGTCGGACATGACCGGCCGCAGCGGGGCGTTCCGCCCGGACGGGCGGGTGCTCGCCACGGCCGCGCGCGACCAGCGGATCCGGCTGTGGGACGTGCGCGATGCCCGGCGGCCCGCGTTGCTGGGCAGGCCCTTGCGGCCCGGGAAGGGGGACGCGCGGGCGATGGCGTTCTCCCCCGACGGCCACACGCTCGCGGTGCGGACGGGAATCCGCACCCTGCGGCTGTGGAACGTCACCGATCCGGCGCGGCCCGTCCCCTACGGGCCGCCCGTCACGCTGCGGACCCGCTACTCGGACGCCATGGCCTTCAGCCCGGACGGCCGCACCCTGGCGACCGCCTACGACGACCGCACCATCGCGCTGTGGGACGTCCGTGACCCGTCCCGTCCGCGGCGGCTCGGCGCGCCCCTCACCGGGCACAAGGGCTACGTCAACTCCCTGGTCTTCGCCCCGGATGCCCGCACGCTCGCCAGCGGCAGCTCCGACAGCACCGTCCGGCTCTGGAAGGTGGCCGACCCGCGGCACGTCCGGCGGCTCGGCGCACCGCTCACGGGACACCTGGGCCCCGTCAACCGGCTCGCCTACAGTCCGGACGGCCGGACCCTGGCCAGCGGCAGCGACGACAACACGGTCCGGCTGTGGAACGTCGGCGACCCCCACGCGGCCACCCGCCTCGCCACCCTCACGGGCCACACCGAGGCGGTCGTGTCGCTGACCTTCAGCCAGGACGGCCGCACCCTGGCCAGCGGCGGCAACGACGACACGGTCCGGCTCTGGAACGTCACCCGCCCCGCCGCGGCCGCTCCCATCGGCCAGTCGATGAGCCCCAAGTCCACGACGGGCAATTTCCTCTCGTTCCGGCCCGAGAGCCACATGCTGACGGTGTCGAGCGGCGCCGATACGGTCCGGCTGTGGAACCTGGACGCCGGCGAGGCGGTCCACCGCATCTGCGCGACCACCCGGGGAGTGCTGACGCCGGAGAAGTGGCACGAGTACCTGCCCCGGCTGCCGTACACGCCCTCGTGCGGCGAGTGACGGAGCCGGGGCCGGACCGCCGCCTGCCGTCCGGGCGCCGGGCGGGCGGCCCCGGCCGGCTCCGCGGGCATCCTTTGCTCCCGGATTCCACCCCTTGCCGCACCACACCACGTGATCCCGCTCACAAACCCCAAATGGAGCCGGGCAGTTGGCTCCCACCGGACAGGCAGCCTTGTTAATCTTGGTGTCAGCCCGATCGCTGGTGCATCCCCCGTCGCCAGCGATCGGGCATTTCCATGCCCGGCACCGGACGCGGGCGGCCGGACACCGGACGGACGCTCTCCGCTCGTCGGCACCTCTCCCCCGCTCGTACGCTGATCCCGTCCGGCGGGGCCGGCGCACGGCGCACGGAACGGTGAGCACGCATGGCAGTGGCGTACGAGCGGATCGCGGACCGGCTCCGGCAGTCGATCCGCGCGGGCCGGCTGCGGCCGGGGGACCGCCTGCCCCCGGAGGCGCGGCTCGCCGAGCAGTTCGGACAGGGCGCCTCCGCCGTCCGCGACGCCCTGCGGGTGCTGCGCGAGGAGGGCCTCGTCGAGCGGCGGCCCGGGGGCGGCGACGTCGTCCGGCGCCCGCGCGCCACCGCCGTGCGCACCAATCTCCGCCACCAGTGGGAGAAGAGCCGGGCGCGCGAGCCGCTGGAGGAGCGGGCCCGGTACGGCATCACGGAGTACGAGACCGGTCTGCGCGGCCGTGACCTGGTCTTTCACGCGTCGTACCGGGAGATCGAGGCGGACGAGGGCCTCGCGCGGGCCTTCGCCCTGCCGGAGGGCACCGCCCTCCTGGAGCGCCGCTACCGCACGCGGTACGCGGCCGAGCGCACGCCCTTCGGCCTGGTGACCTCCTACCTCGTCCGCGAGGTGATCGCGGGCAACCCCGAGCTGCTGGACGAGACCAACGAGCCGTGGCCGGGCGGGTCGCAGGCGCAGCTCCACACCGTCGGCATCGAGCTGGGCCACGTCGAGGAGCGGGTGACCGCCCGCCCGCCGACGCCCGGCGAGGCGGCGGAGCTGGCGCTGCCGCGCGGGTCGTCGGTGCTGGTGCTCCGGAAGACCTCGGTCGGCGTCGACGACCGGGTCGTGGACGTCTCCGACGTCGTCCTGCCCGGCGACCGCACGGAAATGCTGTTCACCACGTACCTGGAGAGGTGGTGAGCGCCGCGCGCCGCCGCGCCCGCCCTCACTCCCGGTCGAACGGCAGGTCCAGCATCCGGATGGCGTTGCCCCGCAGGAGTTTGTACGTCACGTCCGCCGGGAGCCCGGCCACGTGCTCGGCCGCCACCTTCCTGGTGTGCGGCCAGGTCGAGTCGACGTGGGGGTAGTCGGTCTCGAACGTCGCGTTGTCGACCCCGACCGTCTCGATCGCCTCGATGCCGTGCCGGTCGCGGAAGAAGCAGCAGAAGATCTGCCGGTAGTAGTAGGTCGACGGCGGCTCGGGGATCAGGTCCTTGACCCCGCCCCATGCCCGGTGCTCCTCCCAGACGTCGTCGGCGCGCTCCAGGGCGTACGGGATCCAGCCCATCTGCCCTTCGCTGTAGGCGAGTTTCAGCCGGGGGAACTTCACCAGGACGCCGCTGAACAGGAAGTCCATCATCGACGCCATCGCGTTGTTGAAGCTCAGCGACGCCTGCACGGCGGGCGGCGCGTCCGGCGAGGCGGCCGGCATCTGCGACGACGACCCGATGTGCATGTTGACCACGGTCCCGGTCTCCTCGCACGCCGCGAAGAACGGGTCCCAGTACCCGGAGTGGATCGAGGGCAGGCCCAGGTGGGTGGGGATCTCGCTGAAGGTCACCGCCCGTACGCCGCGGGCCGCGTTGCGCCGGATCTCGGCGACCGCCAGGTCGATGTCCCACAGCGGGATCAGGCACAGCGGGATCAGCCGGCCGCCGCTGTCCCCGCACCACTCCTCGACCATCCAGTCGTTGTACGCCCGGACGCAGGCGAGCCCGACCTCCTTGTCGGCGGCCTCGGCGAAGGTCTGCCCGCAAAAGCGCGGGAAGGTCGGGAAGCAGAGCGACGCCTCGACGTGGTTGACGTCCATGTCCGCCAGCCGCGCCTTGGGGTCCCAGCACCCGCGGCGCATCTGCTCCCGGGTGATCCCGTCCAGCGTCATCTCGTCGCGGGAGAAGCCGACGGCGGCGATGATGCGCTTGTACGGGAAGAACTGGCCCTCGTACTCCCACCAGTCGGTGATCTGGCCCTCGGGGTCGGTGGTGAACCGGTACTTCCCGCCGACGTACGCCAGCTCGCCGATCCCGGCGGTGAAGGGCTTCGGCCCCTTGTCGCGGTACTTCTTCGGGAGCCAGGTCTCGAAGAGGTGCGCGGGCTCGATCACGTGATCGTCCACGCTGATGACCCTGGGAAGCTCCGCCGTGCCGCTCTCGCTGCTGCTCACGCTGTACCCCCAACTGCCCGCCGGTGAGGCACCCACCGGACCCGGATTCTGACGGTCCATCAGTTTTGAGGTTATGGGCTCACTCCGGCGACGACAAGGCGAGCTGGGGGAACTCCGCCTCTTGCGGGATGGCGCGGCATCCGCTGAACTGACGCGTCGTCATATCAGGTGGACGAATCGAGGGGCAGCATGCAGACGATCTGGCTCAGCGGCGCCGAGTGGCTCGCCGTCCTCCGTATCGGCCTGGGGCTGTGGTGGCTGGAGAGCTGGCGCCACAAGGACAAGAAGACCTGGTTCGCGGGCGGCGGCATCACCTGGGCCGCCGGCATCGCGGCCGATCACCGGTGGCCCGTGGTCCGCAGGGGCTTCGACCGCTTCGTGAAGCCCCGCCCCCGCCCGATGGCGTACCTGGTCGCCTACGCCGAACTCGCTCTCGGGCTCGGGCTGATCGCGGGATTCCTGACGCCGATAGCCCTGGTCGCCGGGGTGGTGCTCAACCTGGTCTACCTCGTGCTGATGATCCACGACTGGGCGGAGCAGGGGCAGAACCTGATGATGGCCCTGATCTCCCTGACGGGGCTGTTCGCCATGAGCTGGCAGAGCTGGTCGCTCGACGGCGCGCTGGGCCTGTTCCGCTAGGGCCCGGCGGTGCGGCGGCGGCCCCTGGCGGGAGCGGCGGGTCGCGGGGCGGTGCCCGGAGCGCACGGGCCCCCGGTCGTTCAGCTCCCCGGGCGTGGGGTGGCCCGGGAGGCTGATCGGCCGTAGGCCCGTGCGCGGCGGGTCAGCCCTTCTCCTCGACCGTCACCGGCCGGTCGTCGTTCAGCTCGTTGAAGAGCTCCTTGGCCCTCGCCTCGTTCCACTGCACGGCGCTGCCCTTGGGGGTGCGGAGGTTGAGGTTCGACACGGGGACGTTGAGCCGCTTGCCGTCGCCCGCCGTGACCCCCTTCATCGCCTTGAACAGCGAGGTGAGGTTGGTCAGGCCGGTGTCCTCGTCCACGATGAGCGTGCCGAGGCCCGCGCTCATGGTCGGGTAGACCTTGGCCGGGTCGAGCAGGATGTCCGGCTCGGCGGCCTTGCGGGCGAGGGCGGCCAGGAACTTCTGCTGGTTCTGGCTGCGGCCGAGGTCGCCCTGGGCCTCCTGGTGGCGCTGGCGGACGAAGGCCAGTGCCGTGCGGCCGTCGAGGGTGTGGCAGCCCTTCTTGAGGTTCGCGCCCGACTTCTTGTCCTTGACGTCCCGGTCCAGGCAGATCGGGACGCCGCCGATGGCGTTGACGATGCCCACGAAGCCGGCGAAGCCGATCTCCGTGTAGTGGTCGATGTGCACGCCCGTGTTGCGCTCGATGGTCCGCACCAGCAGATCGGGGCCGCCGAACGAGAACGCCGCGTTGAGCTTGTTCTTCGCCGCGCTGTAGTGCTTGCCGGTGTCGGGGCGGATGTAGGGCGGGATGGTCACCCACGAGTCGCGCGGCAGGCTCACCATCGTGGTGCCGTGGGCGCCGGTGTGCAGCAGGATCATCGAGTCGGTACGGCGGCCCGCGTCGGCCGAACCACCCGTGTGCAGGTCCTTCTTGGCCCGGTCGGACAGGCCCACCCGGCTGTCGGAGCCCACGATCAGGTAGTTGGTCCCCTTGCCCGCCGGCATCCGGTCCGCGATCTTGCTCAGGTCGACCTCGCGGTTGAGCTGGGTGTCGGCCCAGACGTAGCTGCCCAGGGAGCCGCTGAGCAGGACGGTCACCAGCAGGATCGCCGTCCGCCTGACCCGGCGGCGCCGCGGGGAGGAGCGGGCGGCGCGCCGGCCGCGGCCCGTACGCCCGTCGTCGGGGCCCATGCGCCCGCCGCCGGGGCCCACGCGCCCGGGGCGAAGGGCTCGCCCGTCGTTCCCTCCGGGGGCCTCGGACCGGACCGGGGGCACCGGTGCGGGCACGGGCGCCACGACGTCGGGCAGCGGGCGGCGCACGGGCCCTGCCGGATCGTCCATCTGGGGCCACTGCACCGGAGGCGGAGACGCCTCGGGCGGCGGCCCCTGGGGCGGCATCGGGGACGGGTACGCCTGGGACGCGGGCTCCTGGGGCGGGTACGCCTGCGGCGGGTACAGCTGCGCCTCGGGCCCCTGGGACGGATACGCCTGCGGCGGGTACAGCTGCGACTCAGGCCCCTGCCCCTGGGGGGCATACGTCTGGGACACATACCCCTGGGGCGCATGCGTCTGGGGCGCATACATCTGGGGCGGGTGCTCCTCCGGGAGCCACACCTGCCCGGGGCCGGGGTACGTCTCGGTTTCGCCGTCCCGCCAGGTATCGGGCGACGCGTCCAGCCAATCGGTCATGCGCGGAAGCCTCCAATGTCATGTTCTCTTCACCTAAGGGTGCCCAGATCCGCACACGTGAACGGGCAGGTGCGAGATCGGGCCGGCGGCCGGTGGCCGGTGACCGGGGCGTCCGCACGGCGCACGGCCGTACGGACGCCCCGCAGGGCCCGTTACGGGGTCATCTGGGCGTCAGGCTCTGGTACGCGACCGGTTGGCCGATCTGCTGGGCCGCGGTGCCGGAGCGCTGCATGCGCTGCCACTTCAGGCGGGTGCCTAGCAGGAAGGCCGCCACGGACTGGATGACCACCAGATACATCAGCTGCCGGTAGACGAAGAGCTGGAGCGGCATCGCCCACAGCGACTTCACCGGCTCCCGGTCGAGCTTCAGCGCATAGGCGCAGCAGGCCAGTTGGAGCCCGAGGAAGCCGAACCACACGGTGGCCGCGAGCACCGGGCCGCGGAACAGTGCCGCGTACAGCGCGAAGACGTCGACGACCGGTGCGAGCAGCGGCAGGGCGACCTGGAAGAGCGCGAGGTAGCTCAGCCCGCGCCGTCCGAAGCGCCCCGACGGGCCCACCTCGATGACGGCCCGGCGGTGCTTCCACATGGCCTGGATCGTTCCGTAGCACCAGCGGTAGCGCTGCCGCCACAGCTGCCGCAGCGAGGTGGGCACCTCGGTCCAGGCGATCGCGGATTCCTCGTAGACCACCCGCCAGCCCGCCTGCCACAGGGCCATGGTGAGGTCGGTGTCCTCGGCGAGGGTGTCCTCGCTGACGCCGCCGACGCCCATCAGCGCGTCCCGGCGGAAGGCCCCGATGGCGCCGGGGACCGTCGGCATGCACTCCAGCACCTCGAACATCCGCCGGTCGAGGTTGAACCCGAAGACGTACTCCAGGTGCTGCCACTGACCCAGCAGCCGGCTGCGGTTGCCGACCTTGGTGTTGCCGCTGACCGCACCCACCGCCGGATGCGCGAGCGGCTGGATCAGCCGGTAGACGGCGTCCGGTTCGAAGACCGTGTCGGCGTCGACCATGACCACGATGTCGTACCGCGCGTGGGCCAGGCCGGTGTTGAGCGCGGCCGCCTTGCCCGCGTTGTACTGGCGGATCACCTCGACGCGGGGATCGCCGATCCGGACGGCGATGTCCGCCGTGTCGTCCGTCGACCCGTCGTCGATCACGATGATCTGCAGCTGCACGTCGGTGGAGGCGAGCAGCGAACGGACGGTGGACTCGATGCCCGCCTCTTCGTTGAAGGCGGGGACGAGCACCGTCACCGGGTCGGTGATCTCGCGCAGCCAGGGGGAGCCCGGCCGGAAGCGGGTCAGCCGCCGGACGTGGGTCCGGGCGAAGACGACGAGGGACGCCAGCCGCAGCACGCCCAGGGCGCCGGCGATGCCCAGCACCCAGGTCATGCCGTGCACGAAGGTGTAGCCGGCGACCTTGACCCAGACCAGGGCCGTGCCCAGCGCCTGTTCGGTGCCGTCGACCTGCTTCTCGGCCGGGGGCAGCTTGGCCCCGGCCGTCACCGTCGTGAACGTGTCGACGTTCCGGTTGGCGAGCAGCCGCTCGGTCTCCTCGTAGGCGGTGCCGTTCTGACTGAACTGCCTGATCAGGCCCTGTGCCGGCTTGCGGTACCACCGGTCGGCGGCGACCAGCGTGTAGCCCTCCGCGCCGGCCTTCTTGGCGGCCTTCCACTCCGGGCCGCACATGGTGTCCGACGCGGTGGTCTGCGGCAGCCGCAGCAGCCTGGTGTGGATGCCCGCCGTGCCGGCCAGCGCCTTCTGGGTGAGCGAGAGCTCCATCCGGGCACGCAGCGGCGATGCCTCGCCCATGACCGCGCCGGTGTAGGTGTTCGAGCCGATCTCATGGCCCTCGTCCCTGATCCTCCGTACCAGGTCCGGGTGTTGGGCGGCCTTGGCGCCGTACAGGAAGAAGGTGGCGTGGACGTGGTGCTTGCGCAGCAGGTCGAGCAGCCGCGGTGTCCACACCGGGTCGGGTCCGCCGTCGTAGGTGAGCGCCACCGTGCGGGCGGGCATCGCGGCGGTCCGCACGGTGCCGCCACGGAGGTCCACCACCGGCCCGCCCTTCTCCACCGCCCGCGGGACGGGCTGGGTGCAGTCTTTGCGGGTCTTGGCGGCGTCGACCTCGTGGGTGGTCCAGCCCTCGAAGAGCAGGGCGACGAAGGCCAGGGGCAGGAGCAGGCTCAGCAGCAGCCAATGGCCGCGCGGGGCACGGGACTGGGCGTGCCTGCGCCGTTTGGCCCGGCCCCTCATGTCGCGCCCGTGACGGTCTCGGGCGCGGCCTGGGCGGGGAGCGCGGCGGTGGGAGTGCCGGGGAGGATAGGGGTGTGGGGGAATATGGGGATGTGGGGGGTTATGCCAAATGTGGGGGTCATGGGGGGTGTGGGGGTGGGGGATGTGGGGGAAGTGCGAGCGCTGCGGGTGCCGGCGGTGACCGTCGGGGCGGCAGTCGTGACAGGGACGGCAGACGGCGCGAAGCCGTCCACGGCCGAGACCTCGGCCGCTCTGCCCGTCATGGCCACCCGCCCGTTCGGAACCCGCCCGTCGCCGGCGGCGAACGCCCGCAGGGGGGCGCGTCCGACAGCGGCGGCCAGGTTCCGCACAGCCTTTCCCTGCCCGGCCGAAGCGTCGGCACATGGCTGAGAAACGGGTATATTCTGCCGTTTTGTGTTCCGGCGGGCCTCACACATGGTCGGCGAGTGTACTCACCAGTCACCCTCGTCAGGGGAGAACTTCGAACATCTCCCGCCACCTTGACAGCGCCGTAACACACCACCGCCACCCCCGTATTCCGCACGCATATGACCAGGTCACCGGCGATCCCGGGGGTGCACGGCGCGACCTGGCGCGCTTCGCCCCGCAGTGCCATGCCACTCCGTTTTGAGAGTGTTCTAACACCTGACGCCGGCTCACCCCGGCACACCCGTGAAGGTCCGCCCCCGCCAACTCCTGGCCGGAACAACCCTTATTCCACGGTTCCGGTGGATCTAACGTCGACTCCGTGACCAGATGTGACATCTGGTCACGGAGTCAGAGGGGGACTGACCATGGACCGGGCGGAGCGCCGCGCACGCATCCTCGACGTGGCCGGGGAACTGCTCCTCGCCTGGGGCTACGACCGGGTGACGATCGACGAGATCGCCCGGCGCGCCAAGGTCGGCAAGGGCACGGTCTATCTCCACTGGAAGACCAAGGACGCCCTGTTCCTCGCCGTCGTCCTGCGGTTCCAGTTCCGCGGTCACCAGCGGCAGTTGGTCCGGATGCGGGCCGACCCGCCGGAGATCCTGCCCAGCCGGATGCTGCGCGGGCTGTTCCGCGACTTCCTGGACCAGCCGGTGCTGCGCGCCATGCACACCGACGACGCCGATGTCCTCGGCCGGCTCAACGACACCGCGAAGCGGGAGCTGTCCGAGCTGATCGGCGAGGGCGACCGGACGCTGCGCCGCCATCTCGAAGTGCTGCGCGCCCACGGCCTGGTGCGCGACGACCTCGATGTGCACCACCAGCAGTACGCCCTGATGGCCGTGGCCACCGGCTTCTTCACGGGCGAGGCCCTGCTCGCCGGACGCGTCCCGGTCGCCCCGGAGGTACGCGCCGGCCTCCTCGCCCGCACGGTCCACAGCGCGCTGGAGACCTCCCGGGGCGAGGAGGCCACCGCGGCGGCCGCGGTCCGGGCCGCACCCGAGGTCATCGCGCTCTACGAGCAGTTCGGCGAACTCACCCTGCGCGAGATCCGGCGGCAGGTACGTGATTGAGGCGGTGGGCCGGCCGTCCGGCCCGCCACCGGTCCCCGGCCGGCTCCCAACCCGGAGGAGAAACCACGATGTCGGAAGCAACCACCTCCCCGCTCGCCGCGCACGTCGGGAAGCACCCGGGCGAGCCCAATGTGATGGAACCGGAGCTGATCGCCGACCCGTTCACCGGCTACGGCGCGCTGCGTGAGCAGGGCCCGGTCCTGCGGGGCCGGTTCATGGACGACTCACCCGTCTGGCTGGTGACGCGGTTCGAGGAGGTCCGCCAGGTCCTGCGCGACCAGCGGTTCGTGAACAACCCGTCCTCCCCGGCCCTGGACTGCCCGCCCGAGGACAACCCGCTGACCAGGCTGATGGAGATGCTGGGCCTCCCCGAGCACCTCCGTGTCTATCTGCTCGGCTCGATCCTCAATTACGACGCCCCCGACCACACCAGGCTGCGGCGTCTGGTGTCGCGGGCCTTCACGGCCCGCAAGATCACCGACCTGCGGCCGCGGGTCGAGCAGATCGCCGACGCGCTGCTGGCCCGGCTGCCCGAGCACGCCGAGGACGGCGTCGTCGATCTCGTCCGGCACTTCGCCTACCCGCTGCCGATCACCGTCATCTGCGAGCTGGTCGGCATACCCGAAGCGGACCGTCCGCAGTGGCGCACGTGGGGCGCCGACCTCGTCTCGCTCGATCCGAAACGGCTCGGAGCCTCGTTCCCGGCGATGATCGAGCACATCCACCAGCTGGTCCGGGAACGGCGCGGGGCGCTCACCGACGACCTGCTCAGCGAACTGATCCGCACCCATGACGACGACGGCGGGCGGCTCAGCGACGTCGAGATGGTCACCCTGATCCTCACCCTCGTCCTCGCCGGTCACGAGACCACCGCCCACCTCATCAGCAACGGCACGGCGGCGCTGCTCACCCACCCCGGTCAGCTGCGCCTGCTCAAGGACGACCCGGCCCTGCTGCCCCGCGCCGTCCACGAGCTGATGCGCTGGTGCGGCCCGGTGCAGATGACCCAGCTGCGCTACGCCACCACCGACGTCGACCTCGCCGGCACCCGGATACGCCGCGGGGACGCCGTCCAGCTCATCCTGGTGTCGGCGAACTTCGACCCCCGCCACTACACCGACCCCGACCGCCTCGATCTGACCCGGCACCCGGCGGGCCACGCCGAGAACCATGTGGGTTTCGGCCACGGCGCCCACTACTGCCTGGGCGCCACCCTCGCCAAGCAGGAGGGTGAGGTCGCCTTCGGCAAACTGTTCGCGCACTACCCGGACCTGTCGCTGGCCGTCGCGCCGGAACGTCTGGAGCGGGCCCCGCTGCCCGGCAACTGGCGGCTGAACGCGCTGCCGGTGCGGCTGGGTTGAGCACCGCCCGGCGGCAGGCCACCGGTACGACCTGCCGCCGGGCCCGGCCGGGGGCGCGGGGCCCGGCCCGCGGGAGGCTTCCGCTCCGCCGGCTACTTCCGGCCGCCGTCCGCCGGTGCCCGCCAGACGACCGGCTTGCCGCCCTCCCCCTCGGCGTCGCCCTGGAAGACGACGGCAGCCGGGGCGTCCCCCTTGGGCAGCAGGTGGATCGAGCACTCGGTCACCGTGCCGCTCGGCTTCACCATCGCGTGGGGGACGGCTTCCGGACACCGGCCCACCCCGGGCCCGCCGATGTCGATCAGCGTCAGCTTCTTCACGGTGCGGCCGCCCACCGTCCGCAGCGTCACCCCGTCGCTCATGCCCGGCAGCAGGTCGTACTTGCCGCTGTTGCGGTACCGCACCGTCACGTAATACGGGATCAGCTTCTTCTCGTCCGCGTCCAGGTCGAAGCGGCTCAGGTCGGCGAGGGAGCCGGTGCGCACACTCTCGGGGGTGATCCGCAGCGACACGGGGCGGCCGCGGCTGTCCGTGGTGACGCCGTCGGCGGGTCTGCCCGCGGGCAGCACCCCGGCGGGCGTGCCGCCCGTGCCGCCGCCGACCTGCCAGAGGAGGGTGTCGCCGCCGCCGTCCTGGTAAGAGACGGTCGCCGGCCGGTCGCCCTTGGGCAGCATGAAGATCCGGCAGAGCGCCGCCGTCGCACCGGGCGCCAGCTGGGCCCTTCCGCTCTCGCGGCACTCGGGCGGCAGGCCCGAGTCGGTGGCCATCGGGTTGCTCCGGAACAGCGAGACCTGTTCGGCGGCCTGCCCGGCGGCGCCGTTGACGGAGAAGTTCCGCTCCGGGGAGGCGTTTTCCACTGGGTCCTCGCCGGTGTTGGTGTACGAGAAGGTGAGGTAGTACGGCACCATCCCCTTCAGGTCGTCGTCCAGCTGGATGTGCGCCAGGTCGGAGTCCGAGCCGCGGGCCAGCCGCGTGGGCGTGATCCGCAGCCGGTGCGCCCGGTGGTCAGAGCCGGTCCAGGTGGCCGGGCGGGGCGTGGCCTTCACCGGCAGCGGCCGCGCGGGAGTGACCGTCTCCGGGGCCCCCGGCTTCGCCGCGCCGGCACCGGGCCCGCCGGCGCACCCGGCGGCCAGCAGCATCAGCGCGCCGACGCCCGCGGCACCGGCCATCCGTAGGTGAACGCGCATGAGAAATACCCCCGTTGCTCTGTGCCGCAGGCCGGTGTGCTGCCCACCGCGCGGCCGGTGCGACAGGTTAGCGGCCGCCCGGGGCGGGCGGATGGCGAGGGCGGGCGAGGCTCGGGGCGGGCGCCGGGGACCGATGCCGGGGCAGGGCGCCGGGGTGGCTGCCCGCTCCGTCCTCAGCGGTCGCGGCCGGCCTTCAGCGAATACATGAGGGGGACGCGGGGGCGGTCGCCGGGGAACCGGTGGTAGCCGTCGTCGTCGCGGCGCAGCGCGGAGAAGCGCCGGAACATCGTCATGTCGTGCTCGTGCAGGAATTCGATGCGCAGGCCGGTGCCGGCCAGGGCGGAGACGACGTCGCCGAGCGGGTGCTGCCATTCCACGCTGCGGTTGTGGACCGTCGGGGCATCGAAATCGGCGTAGGTGCCGGGGGTTTCGTCCACCCAGGCGTCACGGCTGAAGTAGTCGTGGACGATGCGCGATCCGGTCTCGTCGTCCAGGGCGTCGCACAGCGGGTGGAACTCGGCGAGGTAGAGGAAGCCGCCGGGGGCGACGAGAGCGGCCGCGGTCTCCGCCCAGCGCCGCAGGTCCGGGAGCCAGTTCAGGGCGCCGATGCCGGTGTAGACGATGTCGTACGCGGTGTCGGGGACGGCTTCGGCGGCGTCATAGACGTCGGCGGCGACGAACGCGGCGCGGTCCGGGGTGTAGCCGAGTTCGGCGGCCAGCTCGCGGGCGGTGTCGATGGCGGGCTCGGAGAAGTCCAGGCCGACGACCCGGGCCGCTCCGCGATGGGCCCAGGAGAGGGTGTCCTGGCCGAAGTGGCACTGGAGGTGGAGGAGGGACCGGCCGGTGACATCCCCCACTTCCGCCGTCTCGAAGTCCCGCAGCACGTCCCGCGTCCGGCGGAACCCCTCCTGGTCGTAAAAATCACTCGCGGTGTGGAGGGCGACGCGCTCGTCCCACCTCGCGCGATTGGTGCGGCGCCAGTCGTCGGGGCCGGTGCGTTGTCGCATTCGGCGAAGTTATCCACAGCCTGACCGCCCTCGCCAACGGATTTCCGGCGCCGGGCGCAGAATGGGCCCATGACTGACGAGACGACCGCAGACCCAGGCCACTCCACCGCTCCGCGCCCTTCGACCACCGACCCCCGTCCCGCACCCGGGGCGGGGACGGCCTCGGCCGATCCGATAGCGGTGACGGGCGGTGCGCGGGAGGATTCGGGCGCCTCGGCGGGCTCCGGCGGCGCGGAGGCCGCGATGCCGGACTGGGAGAAGCGCTTCCGCGCGCCGCGGATCGGGCTGCCGGACTGGGCCGAGGACGCCCCGGACCGTTCCCTGTTCGTCTCGAACGCCACCGGCACCTTCGAGCTGTACGCCTGGGACCGGGCGACCGGCGCCCAGCGGCAGGCCACGGACCGGCCGAACGGCACGACGGACGGGACGCTGTCGCCGGACGGCGAATGGATCTGGTGGTTCTCGGACACCGACGGGGACGAGTTCGGCGTCTGGATGCGGCAGCCGTTCGCCGGCGGCCCGGACGAGCCGGCCACCCCGGGCATCGCCCCCTCGTACGGCGGCGGCCTGGCGATCGGCCGGGACGGGACGGCGGTCGTCGGCTGCTCCACGGACGAGGAGGGCTCGACGGTCCATGTCGTGCGGCCGGGCGGGGAACCGGTGGAGATCTACCGGCACCGCGAGTCGGCGGGCGTCGGCGACCTCTCGCAGGACGGCTCACTGATCGCCCTGGAGCACACCGAGCACGGCGACGCGATGCACTCCGCGATCCGGGTCGTACGGCCCGACGGCTCCACGGTCGCGGAGCTGGACGACACCAACGGCGGGACCGAGGAGCTGGGCCTGTCGGTGATGGGTTTCGCCCCGGTGGACGGGGACGCCCGGCTGCTGGTGGGGCACCAGCGGCGGGGCCGCTGGGAGCCGATGATCTGGGACCCGCTGACCGGGACCGAGACGGCTCTGGAGATAGAGCTGCCCGGCGACGTGGGTGCCGACTGGTATCCCGACGGCTCGGCGCTGCTGGTGGAGCACGAGTACCAGGCACGCAGCGAGCTGTGGCGCTACGAACTGGGTGAACCGGGCGACGCCGGTGCTCCGGGCGCGTCAGCCGTGGCCGTCCGGCCGCGGCTGACGCGGGTCGAGACCCCGGCGGGCACGGTCTCGGGTGCGACGGCGCGGCCGGACGGCACGGTCGAGTTCCTGTGGTCGTCGGCGGCCCAGCCCCCGGAGGTGCGGTCGACGAACGGCGAGGTCGTCCTCGACCCGCCCGGTATGAAGGCGCCCGGGTCGGTGCCCGTACGGGACGTGTGGGTGGAGGGCCCCGGAGGCCGTATCCACGCGCTGGTGCAGCAGCCGGCCGGTGAGGGCCCCTTCCCGACGGTCTTCGACATCCACGGCGGCCCGACCTGGCACGACAGCGACGCCTTCGCCTCGTCCCCCGCGGCCTGGGTGGACCACGGCTTCGCGGTCGTACGCGTCAACTACCGCGGCTCGACCGGCTACGGCCGTGCCTGGACGGATGCGCTCAAGCACCGCGTCGGGCTGATCGAGCTGGAGGACATCGCCGCGGTCCGCGAATGGGCGGTCTCGTCCGGCCTGGCGGACCCCGGTCGGCTGGTGCTGTCGGGCGGCTCCTGGGGCGGCTATCTGACCCTGCTGGGCCTCGGCACCCAGCCGGAGGCCTGGGCGGTGGGCCTGGCGGCGGTCCCGGTCGCGGACTACGTCACGGCGTACAACGACGAGATGGAAGCCCTCAAGGCCATGGACCGGACCCTGCTGGGCGGCACCCCCGAGGAGGTCCCGGACCGCTTCGAGGCGTCGTCCCCGCTGACGTACGTGGACGCGGTACGGGCACCGGTCTACATCTCCGCCGGCGTCAACGACCCGCGCTGCCCGATCCAGCAGGTGGAGAACTACGTCCAGCGCCTGGAGAGCCGCAACCACCCGCACGAGGTCTACCGCTACGACGCCGGCCACGGCTCCCTGGTCGTGGAGGAACGCATCAAGCAGGTCCGCCTGGAGCTCGACTTCGCACAGAGGTACGTGATGGAGAAGAGGTAGGGCCGGAGGGGGCGCCGGGCGGGGCAGTCCGGGGGCCCCGGGGGCCGGCCCAGGGGACGGCCCAGGGGACGGCTTCGGACGGGGGCCTCCCGGCGCCGGCCGGGGCCTTCCCCGGGTCCTGGGGGTTCTTCCCCGGCTGCGGTCGGGGGGCCTGCTCCCCGGCCCTGGTCAGGGGTGCTTTCCCTGCTCCGGCGGGCCTACTGGCCTCGGCCGGGGAGGCCCAGCGTGGCAGCCGACGCCTGTGCACGGCGCCTGTCGCGGTGGCCTCTGACGATGGACGGCCTCTGACGTCGGCCGGAGGTGGGTGGTGGGGTGGAAGGGAGGGGCGGGGGGCGGGGGAGGGGGCCCGGTCAGGCGGGGGCGTGATGGGCCAGCGCCGCGTGGGGGTCCGTGCCGTCGCTGGTGTGGTCGGTGTGGACGGTCGCGGCGGTGAGCCGGGGGACGGCGTGGATCAGGGCGTGTTCCGCGGCGACGGCGAGGGCATGGGCGTGCACCACGGTCAGGCGCGAGTCGACGACGATATCGGCCTCGGCGCGCAGGGTATGGCCGATCCAGCGCATGCGGACCTGCCCGACGCCGCGCACCCCGTCCACCGCCCGTAGTGCCGTCTCGGCGGCGTCGATGAGTGCGGGGTCGACGCAGTCCATCAGCCGCCGGTAGACCTCCCTGGCGGCGTCGCGCAGCACCATGAGGATCGCGGCGGTGATCACCAGCCCGATCAGCGGGTCGGCCGCCCGCCACCCGAGCGCCGCGCCACCCGCGCCGAGGAGGACGGCGAGCGAGGTGAAGCCGTCGGTACGGGCGTGCAGGCCGTCGGCCACCAGCGCGGCCGAGCCGATCCTGCGGCCGGTGCGGATGCGGTAGCGGGCCACCCACTCGTTGCCGAGGAACCCGGCCACGGCGGCCGCCGCCACGGCCCACAGGTGGGTGATGTCCCGGGGGTTCAGCAGTCGGTCCACGGCCTCGTAGGCGGCGAGCGCCGAGGAGGCGGCGATCGTCAGCACGATGGCGACGCCCGCGAGGTCCTCGGCCCGGCCGTAGCCGTAGGTGTAGCGGCGGTTGGCGGCCCGTCGTCCGAGGACGAAGGCGATGCCCAGCGGAACGGCGGTCATCGCGTCGGCGGCGTTGTGGATGGTGTCGCCGAGCAGCGCCACCGACCCCGACAGCGCGACGACCACCAGCTGGATCACGCTGGTCAGGCCCAGGATGCCGAGCGAGAGCCACAGCGTGCGCAGGCCCTCGCGGGAGGTCTCCATCGCGGTGTCGACCTTGTCCATGGCGGCATGGCTGTGCGGGGTGACGAGGTGGGCGATCCGGTGCCGGATCCGCTGCCGGCGGCCGGAACCGTGGGCGTCGTGGACGTGCGCGTGGCGGCGCGCGTGGTCGTGCACATGGTCGTGCCGCGGGTGCTCGATATCCACCGGTCCGTGATCGTCCGGGCCGACACCGACGCCGACGTCGACGGGCACGGCTGCGTCTACGGATACGGGAACGGGTCCGGCTGCCTCCACGGCCGGGCGCTCCTGACCACGTAGGTCGGGGCGGCCGCGGCGCTTACGGCGGTCACGGCGGTCACGGCCCTCACAGCGGTCACTGCCGTCACGACGGTCACTGCCGTCACCGCCGTCGCAATGGTCGTGATCATGGCTGGGATCGTGATCGTGCTCAGGACCGTGCGCATGGGTGCGATTGCCTGCCATATGGCCTACCGTGGCACGCCGAATCGATTGCGGCTACTGCCGTGATACGGCCTCTGACCAGGTGCAACATGGTTGCAGTAGCGGCCCGTGGTCGACTGGCTCAGGCCCGAGCGGCCCGCGCCGCCTCGTCCTCTTCCTCGCCTTCGCCGGCGCCCCGCCCGTCGGCCGAAGGCGCCTCCGCAGCCGAAGGCCCCGCCGGCCCCGCCGTGGTCGTAGCCCCGGCCGACGCGGCAGACCCGCCCCCGACCACAGCCCCGTCCCCGTTCCCGGCCGCAGCCCCGTTCCCGGCCGCACCGCCAACCGCGCCCCCGTCCCCCTCCGGCACGATCCCCAGCGCCGCGTCCTTGGCGGCCTCGGCGTCACGGCGGAAGAGGCGGAACCACATGAAGACGACGAAGCCGGCGAAGACGAACCACTCGCCGGTGTAGCCGAGGTTCTGGAATGCCTTGAGGTCGAGGCCGCTGCCCTCGGCGGCGGCCGGGGGGACGGCGTGCAGCGGCGCCTGGGCGTCGGTGACCGTGATCCAGGCGTCGTAGACCTCGTACGGCACGATGTTGACCAGCGAGGCCGCGCTGATCATGCCCAGCTGCCCCTGCGGCAGCCCGCCGCCGACCTGGACGCCGTCGGTGCCCTGGTTCTCGGAGGCCTGCAGCGCTCCGGTGACCGTCACCTCGCCCTTGGGCGGCGCGGGCACCCGTGCCGTGTCCGCCTTGGTACCGGCGTCGCCGGGCAGCCAGCCCCGTACGACCGGCAGCGCCTTGCCGCCGTCCGTACGCAGCAGGTTGAGGACGTAGAAGCCCCGCTGCTCGCCGTGCTTGTCCTTCAAGGTGCGGTCCGGTACGAGCAGTTGGTGCCCGGTGTCGTAGTGCCCGCGGGCGCTGGCCTGCCGGCCGGAGGTGACCATGTCGACGGGCAGCAGGTCGGCCAGCGGGCGTGCCGCGGCGGACTCGGCCCGGGCCGAACGGCTCTCCTGCTGCTGGTGGGTGTTGACGCGGTCCTCGAAGCGGCTCAGCTGCCAGCTGCCCATGAAGATGCAGAGCGGAATCGCCAGTACGGCGAACACGTTGATCCCCCACCACCGCGGGGTCAGCAGGAACCGGTACACACCACAACGGTACGGGGCCGATGCCGCGGGGCCGCACCGCCCCCTCCCGGCCCTGCCGCCGCCCTCAGGACCTGGGCGGTTGCGCCGGGAGCCCGGCGCGGCGGCCGACGCCCGACGGCCGGCGGAAGCAGCCACCGGTGCCGGGCGACGCGAGCGGCGCCGCACACCCAAGCCCCGAACCGCAAGGCCCCGGCCCCCAGCCCGAAGCCCAGGCCCTACTCCCTAGGAACCCGGCAGGGCCTCGGTTCGGTACACCGTCCCGGCGCAGGCGTCCGTGATCTTCGCGTCGGCCACGGCGGGCTCGCCGGCCTCGGGCGTATGGCTGAGAACGATTCCACCGGACGCGCTGCCGCCTCCGGCACCCTCGTCGCCGCCCGCCTGGCCGCCGCCTCCGCCGTCGCCCGTCGTCGTGGCCCCGGCGTCCGGGGACTGCCCGGGGTCCTTGGATGCCTCGGGGGTCGGCGAGGGCCCGGGGCTGACGCATCCGGTGGCGCCGCCGCCGGACTTCGGGATCCAGGCGAACTTGACCTCGTACGCCTCCCCCGGCTTGAGAACCAGCTGGTCAGGGGTGGTGGCCGGGTCGGGCAGGCCGGTGGCCTCGTCACCCGATGTGTGGTCGACGACGTGGATGCGGTCGGCGTTCGTGGAGCCCTGCGCGACCAGGCCGACAGTGCCGCCGCCGTCGACGGAGCAGGCGGCGCCGGAGGTGTTGACCACCCGGAACGTGCCGTAGATGCGGCCCGTGGAGTCCGCCGGGTCGACCTTGCTGCTGCCCTGCCCGAGCTGGTCGCGCCCGCAGACCGGCGAGGTGACGTCCATGGTCTCGTCCGGGGCGGGCGTGCCGTCGCCCGCCCCGGGGCCCACACCGCCCTTCCCCTTGGCCTTGCCCGGGCCCTCCGGCTTGCCCTCGCCCGGCGTCTCGCCGCCCTTCCGGGTGGGCCGCGGGCCGGCCTGCTCGGTGCCCTCGCCGTGCATGCCGCCGGTGCCGCCCTGGGCGCGCTGGTTGCTCGCCGCGTTGGCGGCGCGTTCCTCGGAGCTGTCGCTGAGGTTCACCACGTGGACCATGGCGGGGATGGAGGTGCCGCCGAGGAGCAGCGCGGCGGCCACGCCCAGGACGGCGTGCCGACGGCGCTGGCGTCGGGCGGGCACCGCGCGGCGCAGCTGGTCCAGCGCGTCCGGCGAGGGTTCGAGGTCGCTCACGCGGGACTGCAGCAGCCGCCTCAGGTCGTCCTCGTCGCCGAAGCCGCCGGTGGGGTGGCTGCGCCCGGGGCCGTCGCCCCCGTCGCCACCGCCGAAGGCGGCACCGGCCGGAACCTCGCTGCCGTACGCGTGACCGCCGGACCCTTCGCCCTGGCCACCGGGCTCCTGCCCACCACCGCCGGGCTCCTGCTCGCCTCCGCCGGACGCCTGCTCCGTACCGCCAGGCGCCCGCTCCGTACCACCAGCCCCTGCCGCCCCGACACCGATGTCATCGCCGCTGCCGGAATTTTGGCCGGTTTTCGCTGCCCGCCCGCTCGGTTCGCCCGCTCGGCGGTCTCCGCGCGGCTCGCCTCCCGGGTGCTCGTGTGCCTCACGCGCCGCATACGTGTCGTGCGCCGCTTCGCCGGGCGCGTCACGGGCTCCGGCCGTGTCGTGGCGACGGCCGTACGGGGCGGTCTCGTGCTCCGCGGGGAGCGGGTCGGGCCCGTCGCCGCGTGCGCCGCTCTGGTTCATCGGGTGGATCGCATTGCTCAGGTCGCCGGCCCGGCCCGGGGCGGCCGGCCTGCTCTGGGTGTTCGGGATGTTCGGAGTGATCAGGGTGTTCAGGGTGTTGGACGTGATCGGGGTGTTCGAGGTGATCGGGTTGTTCGGGTGGAGCGGACCGCTCGACGTGCCCGGAAGGCCGGAACGGCCCGGACGGCCCAGGTGGTTCGGGTGGTCCGGGCGGTGCCCCGGGCGGTCCGCCGCGGACGGTCCGCGCGCGTCGAACGGGTCGTACCGGCCAAACGCTGTGCCACTCATGCCGGAGCCTCCATCGCGACGCGCAGCGCCGCGATGCCCCGCGACCCGTAGGCCTTGACGGAGCCGAGCGATATGCCCAGCGTCTGCGCCACCTGTGCCTCGGTCATATCGGCGAAGTAACGCAGCACCAGCACCTCGCGCTGCCGGCGCTGCAGCCCGCGCATCGCCTTGATCAACTGGTCGCGTTCCAGCAGGTCGTAGGCGCCCTCCTCGGCGCTCGCCATGTCGGGCATCGGCTTGGAGAGCAGCTTGAGCCCGAGGATGCGGCGACGCAGCGCGGAGCGCGAGAGGTTGACGACCGTCTGCCGGAGGTAGGCGAGGGTCTTCTCGGGTTCCCGCACCCGTCCGCGCGCGGAGTGCACGCGGATGAAGGCTTCCTGGACGACGTCCTCGCAGGAGGCGGTGTCGTCGAGGAGCAGCGCGGCGAGACCGAGCAGGGAGCGGTAGTGCGCCCGGTAGGTCTCGGTGAGGTGGTCGACTGTGGTGCCCGCTGCCATCGCGTCGTCAGTGTCCCCACGCTGCGGAGGGATCTGTGCGGGACGCGTGGTGGGCCAGGGCGCGATCACTGGCATGCCCCCGGGCGCAAGGGGGCGCGGCGGGCGCACTGTTGCGCCAGCGGCCCCTGCCGGGGCGATGGTGAATCCGAGTACCTCTGCCACGCTTGTTGGACACGCTTCCCCCTGTAAGGGTTGTACGCGCAAGGCACCGCTTTTGACGATGCATCCAATGCCCTCATGCGTACCAGCTCTTCCTGAATGCCCTGATTACCCCGACGCGAATTCCCCGGCAGCCGGGGCCCCACCCTGCGGCCCGTGGACATCCCGGGCCACCCCTGAGGGCGGCCACAAAGACGCTCCCCGCCCAACTGCCGGTTGCAGTGCGGCGGGGAGTGAATGGTCGAACAGGTCGTCAGCCCAGCTCAAGGGACTCAGTCCGACGATCCGCTCACAGAATCTTCACACGCCCCACAAAGTATCTCCCAGGCGATCGCCACAGGAGACCGATCCCGCCAAGTCGCCCCGCGGGAGAGGGCCGAACCCCGCATCAGCATCCCGGAAACGGACGCACCGGAGAGCCGGAATCGACATCCCGGCCGGACGGAGGAGAGGGCCCGCAGCACCATTCCGGCCAGGCACGCCGGAGCCCCCGCAAGAACGCTCGGGCCGGACACGCGGGAGACAGAGCACCCACGCCGCATCCCCCAGCCCTCCCGGAGCCACCCCGGCGGCCGCTGCCCCGACAGCCCCTCCCGCAGCCCCCGGCGCCCGCTACCCCCGGAGTTCCCCCGCCACCAGCTCCCCCACCTGTGCCGTGTTCAGGGCCGCTCCCTTGCGCAGGTTGTCCCCGCACACGAAGAACTCCAGCGCCCGCGGGTCGTCCAGCGAGCGCCGCACCCGTCCGACCCAGGTGGGATCCGTGCCGACGACATCGGCGGGGGTCGGGTACTCCCCCTCGGCCGGGTCGTCAGTGAGGACGACGCCGGGGGCGGCGGCGAGGATCTCGTGCGCGCCGGCGACCGTGACCTCGTTCTCGAACCGGGCGTGCACGGTCAGGGAGTGCGTGGTGATCACCGGCACCCGTACACAGGTCGCGGTGACCGGCAGGTCCGGCATCCCGAGGATCTTGCGGGACTCGTTGCGGATCTTGAGTTCCTCGGAGGACCAGCCGTCCTCCTGGAGCGAGCCGGCCCAGGGCACGACGTTGAGGGCGATCGGCGCCGGGAAGGGGCCCAGCGTGTCCCCGACGGCCCGCCGCACGTCACCGGGCGCGCACCCCAGCTCCGTGCCGGACACCGCGGACAGCTGCGCGCGCAGGGTGTCGACGCCGGCCTTCCCCGTCCCGGAGACGGCCTGGTACGAGGAGACGATCAGCTCGCTCACGCCGTACTCGGCGTGCAGCGCACCCAGCGCGACGATCATCGAGAGCGTCGTGCAGTTCGGGTTGGCGATGATGCCGCGCGGGCGCACCCGCGCGGTGTGCGCGTTGATCTCGGGCACGACGAGCGGCACGTCCGGGTCCATCCGGAACGCGCCGGAGTTGTCCACGACCACCGCGCCCTTGGACACCGCGACCGGCGCCCACTGCGCGGAGACCTCGTCGGGGACGTCGAACATCGCGACGTCGATGCCGTCGAAGGCCTCCTCGCTCAGCGCGACGACCTCGACCTGCTCGCCCCGCACGGTCAGCTTGCGGCCGGCCGAGCGGGGAGAGGCGATCAGCCGGATCTCGCCCCAGATGTCGGCCCGCTCGGACAGGATGCCGAGCAGGACCGAGCCGACGGCGCCGGTGGCGCCGACGACGGCGAGATGCGGCTTGGCGGCCGTACGGGCGTCCGCCCACGCCGTGTCAGCGAGGGACGGACGGCCCGCCTCGGCCGGAATCATCGGCCGGTGCCTCCATAGACCACGGCCTCGTCGCTGTCGGTGTCGAGACCGAAGGCGGTGTGCACGGCGCGCACGGCCTCGTTGACGTCGTCGGCGCGGGTGACGACCGAGATGCGGATCTCGGAGGTCGAGATGAGCTCGATGTTCACGCCGGCGTTCGACAGCGCCTCGAAGAACGTCGCCGTGACACCCGGGTTGGTCTTCATGCCCGCGCCGACCAGCGAGATCTTGGCGATCTGGTCGTCGTAGCGCAGCGAGTCGAAGCCGACCGCGGTACGGGTCCGCTCCAGGGCCGCGACGGCCTTGCGGCCCTCGGCCTTGGGCAGCGTGAAGGAGATGTCGGTCAGACCGGTCGACGCGGCGGACACGTTCTGCACGACCATGTCGATGTTGACCTCGGAGTCCGCGATCGCACGGAAGATGCGCGCGGCCTCGCCCGGCTTGTCCGGGACTCCGACGACCGTGACCTTCGCCTCGGAGGTGTCATGTGCGACGCCCGAGATGATTGCCTGCTCCATCGGCTGGTCCCCTTGCGGTTCGTTGCTGACCCACGTGCCCTTCAGCCCCGAGAACGAGGAGCGGACGTGGATCGGGATGTTGTAACGGCGTGCGTACTCGACGCAACGGTGCAGCAGCACCTTGGATCCGGAGCTGGCCAGCTCCAGCATGTCCTCGAAGGAGATCCAGTCGATCTTCCGGGCCTTCTTCACGACCCGGGGGTCGGCGGTGAAGACACCGTCCACATCGGTGTAGATCTCACAGACGTCGGCGTCCAGGGCCGCCGCCAGCGCGACGGCGGTCGTGTCCGACCCACCGCGCCCCAGCGTCGTGATGTCCTTCTTGTCCTGGGACACGCCCTGGAATCCGGCGACGATGGCGATGTTGCCCTCGTCGACGGAGGTCTTGATGCGGCCCGGCGTGACGTCGATGATCCGTGCCTTGTTGTGCACGGAATCCGTGATGACGCCGGCCTGGCTGCCCGTGAAGGACTGCGCCTCATGGCCGAGGTTTTTGATCGCCATCGCCAGCAGGGCCATGGAGATCCGCTCTCCGGCGGTCAGCAGCATGTCGAACTCGCGCCCCGACGGGATCGGGGACACTTCCTGCGCGAGATCGATCAGCTCGTCCGTCGTGTCGCCCATCGCCGAAACCACCACGACAACCTGGTTGCCGTTCTTCTTGGCTTCGACGACTCGCTTGGCAACGCGCTTGATGCCCTCGGCATCCGCAACGGATGAGCCGCCGTACTTCTGCACGACAAGGCCCACGTGCGCTCCTCGCAACTGTCTCTTCGGGAGTTTCCTCCCGGACCCCCGGAAATGGGGGTACTGCGGTCGGCTCAGTCTAACGAGCAAGCGGAGTCCGCCCTGCTGATACCACATCGTGAGACGTGAGACTCACTGGTTGATCACGGGTTCTCACCATGATCACCTGTCCCGTGGGTTTCACGTCCCGAGGCGGTTCCACAAGGCGCACCGTTGCGCCTGCCCGGCGAGCACATGCCCGCTCCTGGGCGGTACACACGAAAACGTAACCCAGGTCACAAGGTCCGGGCGCGGCGAGAGGCCCACGGGGCGGACGGCGCGGGTGCGTCGCGTCGCGCGGGATGACGGCGCGCGAGGGGCGCGTCACAGGGGCCGTCAGCGCGCGGACGAGCGCATCGCGGCACGTGGCAGCACGCGGACGAGCACACCCGGCGAGGGCGGCGCACAGATACGGTCACACGCCCCGCGGCAGCGGTTCGGGCAGCAGCGTCCGGGCCCACGAAGCGGACGGCCCACGGCGCACCGCGGCCGGCCCGCCGCTCACACCCGGCGCAGCCCCAGGGGCGCGGCGATCTCCGCCGCCATGACCCGGCCGGCCTCCTCGGCGAGGCGGTCCTCGTCGCCGGTGACGCCGCTGTCGGTGTCCAGGCCGTCCAGCTCGACGAGCGGCTGGTCGAGGCGGACGTGGGCGACCAGCGACTGCAACGCGCGCAGGGCGGCCGAGGCGGTCGGGCCCCAGTTGGACAGGTAGGAGAACTGCCACCACCACAGGGCCTCGCTGACCCGGCCCGCCCGGTAGTGCGCCAGTCCGTGCCGCAGGTCGGTGATGATGTCGGCCAGGTCGTCGGAGATGCGGCTGGCGACCGGCTCGCTGCGCGGTACGTACGGGTCGAAGACCTCGGAGTAGACGTCCACCGGGTCGAGCAGGTTCGCGAAGCGCTCGCGGAGCTCGTCGACGTCCGGCTCCGGGCCGGTGTCGGGCTCGTACCGCTCGTCGGGGACGAAGTCCTCGTGGGCGCCCAGGCGGCCGCCGGTGAGCAGCAGCTGGGAGATCTCCAGCAGCAGGAAGGGAACCGCGCTGTCCGGCTCGTCGCCCTTGGCGACCTCGGTCACCGCGACGATGAAACTCTCGACCGAGTCGGAGATCGATACGGCGAAGTCGTCCGGGTCCTGGGTCGCGTTGTGCAGCGTGGCATCAGACATCGAGAAGTCTCCTCCCTTCGAAGGCCCGCCCGAGCGTGACCTCGTCCGCGTACTCCAGATCGCCGCCGACCGGCAGACCGCTCGCCAGTCGCGTCACCTTCAGGCCCATGGGTTTGATCATGCGCGCCAGATACGTGGCCGTGGCCTCGCCCTCGAGATTCGGGTCGGTGGCCAAAATCAGCTCGGTGACGGTGCCGTCCGCGAGCCTGGCCAGCAGTTCCCTGATCCGCAGGTCGTCCGGGCCCACGCCCTCGATCGGACTGATCGCCCCGCCGAGGACGTGGTAGCGGCCGCGGAACTCACGCGTCCGCTCGATCGCCACGACGTCCTTGGGCTCCTCCACGACGCAGATGACCGCCGGATCACGCCTCGGATCCAGGCAGACCCGGCACTGCTCCTCCTGCGCCACATTGCCGCAGGTGCCGCAGAACCGGACCTTCGCCTTGACCTCCATCAGCGCGTTCGCGAGCCGGCGGACATCGGTCGGCTCGGCCTGAAGAATGTGAAAGGCGATCCGCTGCGCGCTCTTGGGACCGACGCCGGGCAGTCTGCCCAACTCGTCGATCAGGTCCTGGACCACGCCTTCGTACACGGAACGTCTTCTTTCTCTTCTGCCGTGGTGCGTACGCTAGTTGGCTACTCCTCAGAAGGGGAGACCCGGGATTCCGCCACCGCCCAGACCCTGGGCGAGCGGGCCGAGCTTCTGCTGCTGGAGCTGCTGGGCACTGGCGTTGGCGTCCCGGACCGCCGCCAGCACGAGGTCGGCGATCGTCTCGGCGGTCTCCTCCGCCGAGTCGGTGTCCACCGCCTTGGGGTCGATGACCAGGCTCTGGAGCTCACCGGAGCCGGTCACCGTCGCCTTGACCAGACCGCCGCCCGCGGAACCCTCGACGGGCGTCTCCGCCAGCTCCTGCTGGGCGGCCGCGAGGTCCTGCTGCATCTTCTGGGCCTGCTGGAGCAGCTGCTGCATATTGGGCTGACCACCGGGGATCACGACGTGACTCCTGCCATACGACAACGATTGGTGCGGTAGCCCGAGCCTACGTGTTTCACCGGCCCGGCGCCCTACGCCGGAGGGAGGAGCACGGGTGTACGTCCGGTGTACGCGCGCTTACCGTTCCGCCCCTCTCACGGCCCGGCCGACGCGCCGCCTACGCGGTGTCGAGGCGCCCGCTACTCGTTGTTGAACTCCTCGATCACCGTCGCGCCGAGCTCGCGCACGATCAGGTCGTGGCCGCTGAGCGCGGAGTCGACGAGGTCGGGGTCGTCCTCGGCCGGCATGTCGTACTCGATCGACATCGGCGGGGGCTCGGGCGGGGCGTAGGCCGCCTCGGCCGCGGGCCCTGACGGGCCGCCGCCCGCGGACGCCGACGGGGCGACGGCCTCCCGCGCCATCCGCGCGCCCTGGCCGCCACCGCCGCCGGAGGCTCCGGATCCGCCGGCGCCCTGTCCGTACGAGCCCCCGGACGACGAGGACGCCGACGGGCCACTCTGCTGGGACGGGGACTGCGGCCCGCCCTGCTGCGGCGCGGCGGGCGTCCCGCCGCCGAAGCCACCGCCCCCGCCGCCGAAGCCGCCACCGCCGCTACGGGGCGCGCCGCCGGCCGGCGGGTTGGCGCCGCCCGACGGATCGACGATCGCCTCGACCCGCCACTGCACCTGGAACCGCTCGGCCAGCACGTCCTTGAGGACGTCCTCGCTCCCGCCGTTGGCGAAGCTGTCGCGGGCACCGGCATTGGGGAAGCCGATCTGCAACGTCGTGCCGTCGAAGCCGGAGACCTGGGCGTTCTGGCTCAGCAGGATCCAGGTGAAGCGCCGGCGGGCCTTCACCGCGTCCAGGATGTCCGGCCACATCTGCCGCACCTGGGCGGCGCCCTGTGCCGCCCCCGGGGCCGCCCCGGCCTGCGGCTGCTGGGCCACGGGCGCGGACGGACCGGCCGCCGGTGCGGGCGCGGACGGGGGCGCGGGCGCCGGAGCGGGCTCCCCGCCCTGCGGCGCCTGGCCGCCCTGGCCCGGCGCCACGGCCGTGGGCCAGCCACCGGGCTGCCGTCCGGCGCCGGGGCCGTTGCCGCCCGCGGCGCCTCCGCCGCCGGCGCCGTTGCCCCGGCCCGTGCTCCCGGGCCAGGCTCCCGGCCGCGCGGGCGCGGCCTGCCCCCCGCCCGGCGCCGCGGCCTGCGGAGCCTGCGCCGGACCGCCCTGCACCGGACCGCCCTGCGCCGCCGCACCGCCGCCCTGCTGCTGCTCACCGCCGGGCGCGGCCACCGGCCCGCCGGGCGCCCCGGCACCGGCGGCCGGCGCGGCCTGGGCGGGAGCCGGGGCAACGGGCGCCTGGGCAACGGGCGCCGAGGCGCCAGGGGCCCCCGCGCCACCGCCCGCACCGCCGCCCGCCGCGCCCCGCACCGCGGCACGCGCCGCCGCCGGCCCGGAGGGTCCGGCGGCCGGCATCGCCGGATGGGCCTCCGGCCCCGGTACGTATCCGGCCGCGGGCCCGCCACCGGACGCCACCACCGGCGCCCCGGCCCCGGGCTCCGCGCCGCCGCCGGCCCCGCCGCCCAGCAGCGCCGCACCCGCGCCGCGCTCCAGCCGGTCGAGCCGCGCCTGCACCGACCGCTCATCGTCGTACGCCGCGGGCAGCAGCACCCGCGCACAGATCAGCTCCAGCTGCAGCCGCGGCGAGGTCGCCCCGCGCATCTCCGTCAGGCCCGTGTTGACCAGATCGGCGGCCCGGCTCAGCTCCGCCGCCCCGAAGACGGACGCCTGCGCCGACATCCGCTCCACGACATCCGCCGGGGCGTCGATCAGCCCCTTCTCCCCGGCCTCGGGCACGGCCGCCAGGATCACCAGGTCCCGCAGCCGCTCCAGCAGGTCCGCGACGAAGCGCCGCGGGTCGTTGCCGCCCTCGATGACGCGGTCCACGACCTCGAAGGCCGCCGCGCCGTCCCCCGCCGCGAACGCCTCCACGATCGAGTCCAGCAGCGACCCGTCGGTGTACCCCAGCAGCGCCGTCGCCATGGCATACGTCACACCGTCCGCACCGGCGCCGGCGAGCAGCTGGTCCATCACGGACATCGAGTCACGCACCGACCCGGCGCCGGCGCGCACCACCAGCGGCAGCACCCCGTCCTCGACCGGGCTCTCCTCCCGCCCGCACACCTCGGCCAGGTAGTCCCGCAGCGTCCCCGGGGGCACCAGCCGGAACGGGTAGTGGTGCGTACGCGACCGGATCGTCCCGATGACCTTCTCGGGCTCGGTCGTCGCGAAGATGAACTTCAGATGCTCCGGCGGCTCCTCGACGACCTTCAGCAGGGCGTTGAAGCCCGCCGAGGTCACCATGTGCGCCTCGTCGATGATGTAGATCTTGTAGCGGCTGCTGGCCGGCCCGAAGAATGCCTTCTCCCGCAGCTCACGGGCGTCGTCCACGCCACCGTGCGACGCCGCGTCGATCTCGATCACGTCGATCGAGCCCCGCCCGTTCCTGGCCAGGTCCAGGCACGACTGGCACGTTCCGCAGGGCGTGGGGGTGGGACCTTCCTCACAGTTGAGGCAGCGCGCCAGGATCCGCGCACTGGTCGTCTTGCCGCAGCCTCGCGGCCCACTGAACAAATAGGCGTGGTTGACCCGGTTGTTCCGCAATGCCTGCTGCAGCGGATCGGTCACGTGCTCTTGCCCGATGACCTCGGCGAAGGTCTCGGGCCGGTAGCGGCGGTACAGCGCAAGGGACGACACGCATACGACGATATCGGGCCGCACTGACAACCGACCGGCCCCGCAAACGCAAGCGCCCCCCACGCACCCGCCAGAGCCGACCTACCCTTGCTGCCTTCCGGCCCTGGGGGAGTTCAGTCAGATAGCGCCACGTGAGGGGCTGCGCACCACAGTAGCGGATCCCCCGCCCCGGAAACGACCCGGACCCTCGCCCCGACCCACTTCCCTCCCCCTCCGACCCCCTCCCCTCGATCATGGTCGCGAGCACTCCCCAACGTCTTGTATTGTTTGCGGCGGAGGATTCGCCTAGTGGCCTAGGGCGCACGCTTGGAAAGCGTGTTGGGGGCAACCCCTCACGAGTTCGAATCTCGTATCCTCCGCCAGTGCCTCACCGGGCACAACGTCGAAGGGCCCCACCGCTTGCGGTGGGGCCCTTCGCGGTTCTCCGGCTCCGCTGGCCTTCTCGGTTCTCGCCTCGGTCGGCCTCGGGAGGCGCCCGGAGCACGCCCCCGTTCTGCTGCGCGGCCTTTCCGAGCGTCGGCCCCGTGATGTGCACCTACCGAGCGCGCGTCTGCGCCGCTCCACCGGCTCCGGCTCCGGCTCCGGCTCCATGATCACGTCGGCCGCGCCGCCCGGAACGCCGACGAACAGAGCACGGCCCCCGCTGTGTGACGAGCGTCATCCAGCCGCCCGTCCCGGACGCCCGCAGGGGGCGAATCCGGTTCTTGGATCCGGACGCATGCCGAATCAAGATCAACGCCTTCCCGGTGCAGCCCGAGCGCCTCGCCCGGACTCGGTGACGGTGCGCCTCCGTTCCCGCCGGCAGGGAGGACGGCGGCTCCGGGCAACCCCATGAACTCGTCCGCCGGGTCTTCGGATTGCGTCAATGGGCCGTCAAATGGGTGCCCGGCGAACACAATCTGCGGCGATGGCTGCCTACTTTGGCCGGGCGCGTTGATCACGTAGGGCTTCACCAAGGGGGACCGCCATGCCGCACGAGCACTTTTCGATACGTCCCGAGCCGGTCACAGCCCTGGCCAAGGACTTCGTCTCGTCTTCCGACCGCTTGGACGACCGCATCAGCACCTTCGCCTCCCGTGCGGAGAACGTGGACGACGCCTTCGGAGTGATGTCCGAATCCACCGAGGTGCTCTCCCAGTACGTCGAGATGACCCGCCACGCGGTGACGTCCCTGCGGCAGGTGAGTGCCGGGCTGAAGCACTACGCCGCGGGCCTGCGGCACACCGTGGCCGGCTACCAGCGATCCGACGCCGAGCAGGCACAGCGGTTCGGGGGGAAGTGACATGACCGGCCAGCGGCAGGAGCAGCAGCCGAAGATCGAGAAGAGCTTCGATCTTTTCAACCCTGGTGGGGATCCGTCCGTCCTGCGGGCCTGTGCCGAGGCGTGGCGGCACGTGGCGCACGATCTGAAGAGCACGGTCGAGGCCCAGGATCACGAGGTCACCCGGCTCGGGGACAACTGGACCGGCGCCGCGGCCGACGCGTTCCACGCGCACTGGAATCACACCCGGAGCCAGGTCGAGAAGGCGCTGCCGCAGTTCGAAACCGTGGCCCGTCAGCTGGATACCACCGCTGATGCGATCCAGAAGGCGAACGACGAGGTCCACCGTGTGGTCGAGGAGATCGCCGCGACGGTGGCGATCGGCATCGGCCTGACGGTGCTGACCGCGGGATTCTCCGACGCCATCGCGGCGGGTGCGGCCGAGGCGGAGATCGCCGAGGCGACCGGTGAGATCACCCGGCTCGGGCAGCTCCTGATCAGGGCTGCCAAGACGATCGAGGCGGTGAAGAAGTCGATGGAGGCGAACAGGCTGCTCAAGTTCACCATCGAATTCGGGAAGGGGACCGGCGCCAACTTCATCGGCAACGTGGGCGGCCAGGCCCTCACCGGGCAGGAGATCACCTGGGGTCAGGACCTCCAGGACGCCGCCATCGCCTCCTTCGTGGGCACGGGCATCGCCACAGGAGCGGGAAAGGCCGGAGGGAAAGTCGAGGACTTGGCCCGCAGTTCCGGGGAGCACGGAGCGGATTGGGCTCCCGGCAAGGCCATCGGAGAGGGGCTGGGCAGTAAGAACCTGCTCGGCAGGATGGCCGTGGAGGGGGTGGGCGGTGCTGCCGGGCAGGCCGCGGCGGACGAGGGAGAAATCTACTTCGAGGGCGAGGACAAGGACGTGGCGCGGGACATGTTGTTCAGCGGTGCCGGCGGAGCCGTCGGCGGTGCGGCAAACCACGCGGGGGACAAGGCCTACGAGTCCGTCAGCGGAAAGCACCGTGATGGCGGGCCGGCCCATTTCCCCGCCTTTCAGCAGATCTCCGCCGACGGCCTCGTCTACGGCACCTTCAATGAGCTCAACACGGAAACCACACCGGACGATTGATCAACCGTGTTCGAAGTCCGCAAAAGCATCAAGCGCTTCCGGGACGACCCGGCCTGGACGTACCGCAAGCAGGGCCGGGACTACCTCGATACCTTCGACCGTCGCGGCTATCCGTTCAGCCTGGGCCCCGACGGACTTGCTCTTCGCCATCTGCTCCAGGGCAGCTTCCGGGGGCGCGAGGTGAGCCTGTTCCATCTCCTCGCATGGCAGCGCAGCGGCAAGGCCAATGTCGCATGGACCTATTCCGTGGTCGTTCTCCCCCTGCCGCGCGTTCTCCCGGCCACCGCTTTGACGAGCCGCCGGCTGGCGTCGTCGCGGGTGGAGAAGATTTCCGCGCTCAACCGCGTCACGGGCCGCGGCAGGGATCTGCCCGGCCTCGGTACCCATCTGGTCCGTTACTGCGCCGACGATCCCGACTTCGCGGCGCTCATCAGCACGCACGCCGTGGAACAGCTCATGCACAAAGCCCGGTTGGGGTGGCGCATCGAAGGGGACCGCATGATCGGGTGGACGTACGGACGCAGAACCTACGAGGATCTCCTGTCCCTCGCCGAAACCGTCACCGCCATCATCGAAGGCTTCCCCGAACAAGCGTGGCAGTGGCCGGAGTGAGGAAACCGGCGACCGACGTGCAGGGGGTCACGCCAACGGGGCGGCACCGGCCCGACGGGCCGGTGGTGCGTACGCCGCGCAGCATCCGGACGCGTGAGCCCCGGCGGCGGGCCGGTCCGATGCGGGTCGCGCTGCTGATTCCGGTCGCCGCGCTGCTCGTCCTGGTCAGCGGGGCGCTGGGTTCGTTCCGCTGGATGCTGGTGCCCTCGCTCGTGCTGGGGGCGGCCGGCGGCATCTGGCTGATCGTGGCGGTGCCTCGGCTGCTGCCCGACGGGGCGCTGAGCCGGCTGATGACGACGCTGCTGGCCGCTGCGGCGACGTCGCCGCGGTGCCGGCCGCGTATGCCTCGCAGGGGTTTGTGCTGGAGATGCGGGGCTGGGGGTCGTCCTGCGTGCCGCCCGCGGGGTCGCGGCCGCCCGCGCTTCCGGTACGGCGGCCCGTCAGGGCACCGAGGGGCCGTGACGGGCCGCCGGGTTTCTCAGCCGATGGTGACCACGTGTGCCCACGGGGGTGGGGTGTCCGGGGTGTAGTCGGGGTTTTTCTCGTGGGTTGCGGGGGTGGGGCGGGGGAAGAGGCCGACGACGGTGCGGCAGGGGGGTGGGGCGGAGGGCCAGGGGGTCTGGCCGTCCGTGAGGGCGACGAGGACGTCGGGGCGGGGGCGGGAGCGGAGGGCGCGGGCGAAGCCGGAGCGCAGGTCCGTGCCTCCGCCGCCGGTCAGTTCGATGTGCTCGGCGCGGCAGAGCGGGACGGCGACCCCGGCCGCCGCGTCGCAGGAGATCACCGAGACCAGGTCGTGGCGCCCGGCCACCACCCGGGAGATCGCCGCCACTTCCAGCAGCGCGCTGCCCAGTTCGGCGTCGCTCACCGACCCGGAGGTGTCGATCACGACGCAGACCCGGGGCGGCGTACGGCGCAGGCTCGGCAGCAGGACTCCGGGGACGGCGGCCGAGCGCCGGGAGGGGCGCCGGTAGCTGTGGTCCTCACCCGCCCCCGGCCCGCCGGCCGCCGAGCGGATCGCCGCGCCCAGCAACTGCCGCCAGGGCTGCGGGGGATGGAACGCCTCGTCCGCCCAGCGGCGCCACCCCTCCGGCGCGTCGCCCGGCCGGCCCTTGATCCCCTCCGCGACCCGGAAGCGGACCGCGTCCCGCTGCTGCCTGCTCAGCCCGTGTGCCCCGTCGGGCCCCAGCTCCCACGGCCGGTCCGCTCCGTCGGCGCCGCTGCCGCAGTCGAGCCAGGACAGGTCCGCGGCGAGCCCGGACATCGACGCGGTCCGCAGGTACTCCTCCATCAGCAGCCCGTCGGGCAGCCCCAGCAGCGACGGCAGCACCGCCCCGGCGGGCCGGGGCAGGCCGTCACCGTAGATGTCGTCGTTGATCTCGAAGTCGGCGGCGATGTTGCGGCGCAGCCTCTCCCGGCCCTCGGCCCCGGGGGTCGCCGTCGCGCTTCGCCCGCCCGGTGCGTGCTCCTCGTGCTCGCGCGCATACCGTTCGCCCCGCCCGTGATGGTCCCTCAGCAGGTGGGAGACCTCGTGCACCCAGACGCCCGCCAGTTCCTCCACCGGGGTGCGCGCGACGAAGGCCGGGGAGACGTAGCAGCGCCAGTGCGCGTCCACCGCCATCGTCGGCACCGACCGGTCCTCCACCACGTGCAGTGCGAAGAGTGCGGCGGCCAGGTAGGGGCGGACCTTGACCGCGTGCAGCCGGGCGGCCGGCAACTTCTCCGTGTCCAACGGGAGTCCCGCCCGGTGGGCAGGTCCGCCGGGGTCGGACGGCGGCTCCGGCACGGTGGCCCGGACCGGGCGCGGCGGCGCGGGCCGGGGCAGCGGGCGCGGCAGCGGGGGCGCCCCCGGGCGTTTCGCGGCGCCCGTCATCGGCACTCCCCCGGCGTACGCCCGGCGCCGGCCGCCGCGGCCCGCGCCACCGACCGGTCCGCACGCCGTGCGAGATCGACCACCCCGGCCAGCCGTTCCATCGTCTCCGGCACCTCCCAGTCGTCGCGCCGCAGCCCGGCCAGCACCGTCGCCGGGGCGACCAGCAGGTCCGGCGGGCCGGTCTCCAGCGCGCGGACCAGCACCGCCCAGCCCGCCTCCCACCGCTCGCGCTCCGGCCGTGCCCCTACGGCGGCCACCACCGCCTCCAGAGCCGCCTGTCGCAGATCGCCGCGCGCCGGCAGCTCGGCGGCGGCCGGGTCGGCCAGCAGCGACTCCGGGTCCGGCAGGTCCATCCGGTCCAGATGGGCGAGGAGTTCGAGCCCCGGCCCGTCCCCCACCGCGCCCCGCACCACCAGCGCGAGCACCTCCCGGGAGACGGCGGCCGCCGTGCCGAAGGCCAGGAGGGTCAGTGCGGCCTCCCAGCTCCGGGGCGAGGGCCAGGCGCCGCCGCGCCGCGTCTCGGTGGTCGGCAGCCGGTGGATCAGCGTCGGCCGGGCCTCCAGGAAGCCGCAGACCGCGCGCCGGGCGAAGGCCACCGCCTCGGGCAGCCGCTCCGGCACCAGTGCGGGCAGCTCCGCCCGGGGCCAGACGCCGCCCAGGCCGCGCACCACCACCTCCCGGTCGTGCGCCCAGTACAGATGCACGAACCGGTTGGCCAGCGGCGGGCTCAGCTCCCAGCCGTCCGCGGCCGACGCGCGCGGATTGGCGGCGGCCACGATCCGCACCCCCGCGGGCAGTTGCAGCGCGCCCACCTTCCGCTCCAGGACGACCCGCAGCAGCGCGGCCTGGACGGCCGGGGTGGCGGTGGACAGCTCGTCGAGGAAGAGCAGCCCCCGCCCGGCCCGTACGAGCTCCACGGCCCACTGCGGCGGCGCCATCGGCACCCCCTGCGCCGCCGGGTCGTCCCCGACGATGGGCAGCCCGGAGAAGTCGGACGGCTCGTGGACGCTGGCGATCACGGTCGTCAGCGGCAGGTCGAGGGAGGCGGCGAGCTGCGTCAGGGCCGCGGTCTTGCCGATGCCGGGCTCGCCCCAGAGCAGCACGGGCAGGTCGGCCGCGACGGCCAGGGTGAGCGCCGCCAACTGCTCATCGGGGCGCGGCTCGGTGGTGGTCGTCCGCAGGCGGGCCAGGAGGTCGTCGGCGAGGGCCAGGGGGGTGTGGGGGCCGGGTGCGGCGGTGGGGGCGGGGGTGGAGGTGAGGGTGGGCGAGGGGGTGCCGGTGGTCGTCGTCAGGCTCTGCTGGGTCGGTGTCGGCTGGAGGGTGCGGGTGGTCATGGGCATCTCACCTGGGAGGGGTCAGGGGGACGGGGCGGCCCGTCCCGGAGGTCGTGAGGGCGTACGGCGCGGGATGCGTCGTACGGGCCGGCAGTTGCGTGGCGCGGCCTGGAAGCACGGAATACAGCGCGGGCCGACCGAACGTGGTGCGTCACGCGTCGTGCTCATGCGTCGTGCTCGTGCGCCGTGCGTCGTGCGCCGTGCGCCGTGCGTCGTGCGTCGTGCGTCGTGCGGGAAGGAATGGACGGGAAGAGAAGGACGTGAAGGCAGGGCAGCGCCGGCCCGCCGAGCGCCACCAGCAGCTCCTCCCGGCGCAGTTGGGCCGGGTCGTGATCGACCGCCGTCAGCACCCCGTCCCGGGGCGCGATCCGGTGGACCTCGCCCCGGCACTCCACGCGGTGCGGATCGCCGGGCTCGGGGGCGGGTCCTGGCACCGTGGCCGGGCCGGTGCCCGCCAGTGCCGCGGCGACGAGCGGGTGCAGCCGCCCGACCGGCACCAGCCCGGCCCGTACCAGCGCCAGATCCGGCAGGGTCCGGGCCGCCGCCTCCGGCAGCACCGGAAGCGCCGCGACCTGCTGCGGCGGCAGCGCCTCCCGCAGCGGCCGGAGCGTCGGGGCATGACTGTCGTCGGGGGCGGCGAGTTCGAGCACCGTACGGCTGCGCGCACCGAGCCGAAGGGTGAAGGGCCCGCGCGCACGCCCCTCGGCCCGCAGCAGCAACTCCGCCTCGGCGGCCCACCGCATCACCGCCCACGGGGATTCGTGGCCGGTGGGCAGATGCGGCAGAGGGGACAGCTCCGGCCGGTCGGACGACGCGGACGAGGCGGCCGAAGCGGGCACCCCGGGCGACTCGGGCAAGGCGGATGACGCGGGCGAGGCCGTGGACATCGTCCCGACCGCCCCGCACCGCCGCGCCAGTTCACCGCTTCGCGCGGCGTCCCAGAGATGCCGGTGCAGGTCGAGCCGGAAGCGCCGGTCGGGGTGCGGATGGGGGTGTGGAGGCAGGTGGCGGTGGGTGCGTGGGTGGCCGGGGACATCGTTCCCGGATCCCTCCCACAGGGCCAGGGACATCCGCTGGCCGGCGTCCGCCCAGGCCGGCGGTGTCCGCACCACCAGGTGCAGGGGCGCGCCGCCGGCGTTCCGGTAACGGGCCAGCGAGAGGGTGAGGCCGGGCCGCAGCCGCCCATCGGGGGCGACCCGGGGCATGTGCCAGCGCAGCAGGTCCGGCGCCAGCCGGCGCAGATCGGCGCGGAGGCGGGTGACGAGGTCGGTGCCGTGGCGGTCGCGCACGGCGCGCAGATCGAGATCGACGTCGATCCGGGCGGCGGCGCAGGCCCCCGCCCAGTCGCCGGCCGCACGCCGTGCGGTCGCGGTCTCGATCATGGACGGTGGCACGGCGTACGTGCGTACGCGCTGCCACATCAGCAGGTGGGGCGGAATCCCGTTCGCGAAGTGAGGTGCCATCAGCACTCACCCTGAGCGAACGAATCCCCCCATCCGAACGAGGAGGAGTTCTTCATCCGCGGCATCGCCACCATGCCGATGACGCCCTGTCAGCCCCGAGTCGTCATCGCGCCGTGCCGGGAGCCGGCGGGACCGACTCGCCCTCCTCCTCGTGTTGTACGGCGGCGTCCACGTCCTCGGGGGGCATGGCCAGGCGTACGGCGGTGTAGTGCACGGCGAGGCTGAAGACGATCACGATGACCAGGTCCCACCAGTCGGGGAGCGCGCGGGTGCCGCCGTAGCGGCCGAAGCGGCCGATGAGGATCATGCCGCCGAGCCAGGGCCACACCCAGAGGGCCGATCTGGCGCGCAGGCCGCTGCGTTCGGCCGCCGGGATGCCGCGGCGGGTGAGCGCGAGGACGAGGAAGCCGAGCAGGGCGGCGATGCCGAGCTTCCAGTCCGCCTCGTAGCCGGACCAGTAGAAGATCAGGTTGGCGAAGACGAAGCCGGCGGGCGCCAGCACCGGGCCGGCGGGCAGCCGGTAGGGGCGGTTCCGGCCGCCGTCCTGGACGCGCAGGGCGTGCAGCGCCACGGGGGCGAAGGCGTACATCACGGCCGCCGCCGAGGTGACCACGCCCACCAGCGCCTGCCAGCTGGGGAACGGCAGGAACGCGATCTCGCCGACCACGAAGGCGAGGAGGATCGAGACGACGGGAACCCGGCTGCGGCCGACCTGGGTGAGGGGCCGGGGCAGGACCCGCTCGCGTCCCATGGCGTAGGACAGCCGCGCGGCACCGGCCATGTAGACCAGGCCGGTGCCCGCCGGGGAGATGACGGCGTCGACGTAGAGGATGGTCGCCAGCCAGCCGGCCCCGACGGCCGTGGCGAGGGTGGCGTAGGGGCCGAAGTTGCCCTCCCCCACCGGGTTGTCCCAGCTGCGGGTCAGGGCGTCGGGGTCCAGGGCGCCGATGAAGGCGATCTGCAGCAGGAGGTAGAGCGCGGTGCCGACCGCCATGGCCACGATCACCGCGCGGGAGATGTCGCGCTGCGGGTCGCGCGCCTCACCGGCCAGCTGGATGGCCTGCTCGAAGCCGAGCAGCGCGAACACCACGCCGGCGGGCAGGGCCGCGAAGACGCCGTGCGCCCCGTGCGGGGCGAAGCCGCCGCCCGCGGTGAAGTTCGAGCCGTGGAAGGCCAGGGTCATCAGGACCACCACGGTCAGCAGCGGTACGGCCGTCTTCACCACCGCGGTCACCGAGTTGATCCCGGACAGCAGGCGCACGCCGAGCACGTTGATGATCGTGAAGATCAGCATGAAGACGCTGGCGATCACCAGTCCGGCGCCGGTGAGGGTGCCGTTCGGGTGCAGGACGCGCACCCGGTCGTGGACCCAGCCGATGCGGTCCATGTAGGAGAGGGTGGCCTCGACCTCGATCGGTGAGATCAGGACCGACCGCAGCCAGGACATCCAGCCCGCGGTGAAGCCGACCAGCGGGCCGAAGGCGAAGAAGGGGAAGCGGGCGGTGCCGCCCGCGATCGGGTAGGTGGCGCCGAGTTCGGCGTGGGCGAGGGCGAGCACGGCGAGCATCGTCGACGCCAGCACCCAGGAGACCAGCGAGGCCGGGCCGGCGATGACGGCGGTGGTCAGGGCGCCGAGCAGCCAGCCGGAGCCGATGATCGACCCCAGGGAGATGAACATCAGCCCCCAGAAGCCCACCGCCCGGTGGAGGTGGTGGGCTCCGGTGGCGCTGTTGCTCCCCGCTGCGGCCGGCCTGGTCACGCGTGCTCCTGGATCACGGGACCATCTTGGGCCCGGGGAGCGGGCAAGGGCGGTATGCGCCTTGCGTGTCGCTATGTCTACCGCGAGTGAGCGGGGACGGGCCTCCGGCGCCGGGGTCCGCCCCGCGACCGCGGACCCCGGTGCCGGTTGCCGTCAGTGACTGCTGCCCGACGGGCGGGCGAGGGGGTGGGCGGAGCCGTTGCCGGGCGGTGGGTGGGCGTGGAAGAGGGTGGCGTACAGGCCACCGCGGGCGAGGAGTTCGTCGTGGCGGCCCGATTCCACCAGGCGCCCCTCGTCCAGGACCAGGATGCGGTCGGCGTCCGTGGCGAGGTCCAGGTCGTGGGTGATCACCAGGGTGGTGCGGCCTTCGGCCAGGCGCCGCAGCGGGTCGAGGATGCGTTGGGTGGCCAGGGTGTCCAGGCCGGTGGTGGGCTCGTCGAGGATGAGCACGGGGGCGTTGCGCAGCATGGCGCGGGCGATCGCGACGCGCTGGAGCTGGCCGCCGGAGAGCCGGGAGGTGCCCGGCGCGATGACGGTGTCGTAGCCGTCGGGGAGGGCGGAGATGAACTCGTCGGCGTCGGCGGCCCGGGCCGCGTCGACGACGTCGGCGTGGGTCACGTCGTCGCGTCCGCAGGCGATGTTCTCCGCCACGGTGTCGTGCAGGACGAGGGTGTCCTGGGGCAGCAGGGTGATGTTGCGGCGGAGCCGGGCCAGCGGCATCCGGTTCACGGGGATGCCGTCCAGCCGCACGCTGCCGCTGTCGGGGTCGTAGAACCTCAGCAGCAGGGCCGCCAGGGTGGACTTGCCCGCGCCGCTGGGGCCGGTGATGACCACCAGCTCCCCGGGCACGGCGGTGCACGAGAAGTCGTGGAGCACCTCCTGCTTGCCGCCCGGATAGCTGAAGCCGACCCGGCACACCTCCACGGCGCCGACGGCGCGGTTCGGGGCCGGGACGACGGTTGCGGGGGCGGGGTCGGTGACGGCGGGCGGGGCGTCGAGGATCTCCAGCAGGCGTTCGGCACCGGCGGTCGCCTGGGTGACCGTCAGTCCGAGCTGGCCGAGGTCGCGGATCGGCGGGTAGAGGTAGCCGACGAACGCGGCGAAGGCCAGGAGCTGCCCGAGGGTCATCCGTCCCGAGGAGATCTCCCACACGCCCAGGCCGATGATCGCCAGGACGCAGAGCGTTTCGAGGACCTCGACCAGCTGTCCGTACAGCTCGTTGATGCGGGCGCTGGTCACCGACGCCCGCAGCCACTTGCGGGCCTCGCGCTGCAGCCGCTCCTGTTCGTCCCGCTGCCGGTTGTATGCCTGGGTGAGGACGACATTGACCAGGCCCTCCTCGACGACCGAGGTGATGGCGCCGTCCGCCGAGCGCTCCCGGCGGGAGACCTCCTTGACCCGGCGGGTGAAGCGGGTGGTGGCGACCAGGAACAGCGGGGCCAGGGCGAAGGTGGCGAGTGCCAGGTCCCAGCGCAGCAGGAGCGCGGCTCCGGCGTAGAAGATGACGCCGAACAGGGCCGTGGCCGCCTGGACGAGGCCGGAGACCACGAGTTGTTCGATGGCGTCGACGTCGCCGGTGAGCCGCTCGACCAGGTCACCGCGGCGGTTGCGCTGGAAGAAGTGCGGCGGCAGCGTCTGGAGATGGGCGAAGACGCGGGCTCGTAGCCGCATCACGAAGCGTTCCGCCGTCCAGGCGGCCAGCGAGTTGCCCAGGTATCCGACGATCGCGCCGGCCACGGCCACGGTGAGCCACAGCCCGGCGGGTTGCCAGAAGGCGCTGATCGAGCCCTTCTGCAGGGCGTTGTCGGTGAGTTGGGCGAAGAGCAGGATCGCGACCGTTTCCGCGAACGCGGCGAGGATGGCGCTCAGGATGACGAGCAGGATCCATCGCCGGTCGCCGCGGGTCAGCGGCCAGAAACGCCGCACCGCCTCCTTGAACCCCACCCGCCTGGTACGGATCGAGGTGTCCGCGACGAGTTCGCGGAACACGCGGTCCATGGCGGCGTCCGGCGGCGGCGAGCCCCGCGCCCACCGGGAGCGCACGCCGACCGCGGGATCGGGTGGATCGCCCACCGGATCGGGTGGGTCGAGAGGATCGTGGGATGCGAGGGGACCGGGAGGTTCGAGGGGGTCGGGGGAATCGGAGGAGTCGGGGGAACTGTCGCCGGCATCGTGCGGCAGGGGCGAACCCTGTCCAACGGGCGATGCTTCCTCGCCTCGTCGAGGCGACGCTTCAGGGCGCTCTCCGCGCCGGCGTGAGCTGCGCAGGTTCATATCGCTACGTCATCTCGTCGCTGGTGGGTGGTCGAGCGGGACCGTGTGGCACCGCCCCCTAAAACGCGAGGCGGACCCGCGGCGTCCGCGAGCCAGCCTCGAACTCGGAGGTGTGCGTCAGTAGCGGTAGCCGAACCTGTAGCCGCGCCCGCGGTAGAACCTCCTGCGGCGCCTGCGGCGGTTGCGGTCGTGGTCGTACCAGTCGTCGTGGTCGCGATTGCGCCTTCTGGGGAAGACCTTGCGGAAGCTCATTTTCGCCTCCTCGTTGTTCTTGCCTCGTTGTCGGACCGTTACCGGCTCGACAACTCCCAAGCTACGACGGTCACCTGTCTCCAACAAGGGCAAATGCGTGAAAATTCAGACATAAGCCAATAATCTTTTTAAACGTGGCGGAGAGTGGCAGGTGGTGACTCTCCGCCGCGTTTACCGCCCAGCGGTCACGCCGCCCCCGCCGTCAGGTCGCCGGCAGACAGCACGTCGCAGGCGTGCGGCCCGAGTTGACGCCCGGCGTCGGCGGGGCCCACGACCCACCGGTCCCCGCGCCCCACCGGGTCACGGGCGGTCCGGGGCGACGGTCGCGAGGCGGTAGGCGTCGCCGTCGGTGACGACCCGGCCCGCGGTGGGGGGCGGGAAGTGGCTGCCGAGCAGCAGGGTGTCGGTGCCGGCGAGCGCGGCGAGCAGGGCGCGGCGGGTGCGTGCGGCCTGCGCGGGGTCGGCGTCCACACAGCTGGATATGGCGGGGTGGGAGAGCTGGACCGGGTGATGGACGCAGTCGCCGGTGATCAGGGCCGCCTGCCCGGCGCTGCGCAGCTCCACGGCGATCTGGCCCGGCGTATGCCCCGGGGTGGGCAGCAGACGGACGCCGGGGGCGACCGTGGCGCCCTCGGCGGGCACGTCGACCAGGTCGAGCAGACCGGCGTCGCGGACCGGGTGGACGGAGTCCCGGAACATCTGGCGGCGGGCCGCGTCCAGCTCCACGCCGGCCCAGTGGTCCCACTCCGCGCGGGCCGTCAGATAGCGGGCACGGGGGAAGGTGGGGATCCATTCGCCCTGGTCGGAGCGGGTGTTCCAGCCGACGTGGTCGGTGTGCAGGTGAGTGAGGAGGACCAGGTCCACCGTCTCGGGGGCGAAGCCGGCCGCCGTCAGGCGCTGGAGGTAGTCGCTGTTCATGTGGTCCCAGGCGGGGTTCTCCCGGGGCTTGTCGTTGCCGATTCCGGTGTCGACGACGATGCGCAGACCCCCCGCCTCCAGCGCGAAGCTGTGCGTGACCAGGCGGAGGGCGCCCGCGGGGTCGGCGAAGTCCGGCCGCAGCCACGGGGATTGGGCCACCACGTCCGAGGTCGCGTCGGGCAGCAGCCATCGGCCGGTCTGCGTGGGGAGCGCCACCTCGTCGATCCGGCGGACGGTGATGTCGCCGACCGCCCAAGCGGGGGCCGCGTCACTGACGGCATGCATGAGCTGTCCTCCCACGAGCCAAAAGCAAAATAATTGCGTTACGCCACAGTAACCTGACTCGCGCACTAACGCAAACAGTTCGCGTTTATGGCTGCGTCACCCGTCAGGAGCCCTTAAAGTGGAGCCATGAGCCCCAGGCAGATGACCCGCCCCGGGGGGCGTAGTGCCCGCGTCCAGGAATCGGTGCACGCAGCCGTGCGCGCACTCGAAGCGGAGCAGGGCCGTGCGGCGCTGACGGTGCCCCTGGTGGCCGCGCGCGCCGGCGTCACGCCGTCGACCATCTACCGCCGGTGGGGAGACCTCCAGGAGCTGCTGTCCGACGTGGCCGTCGAACGCCTCCGCCCGGAGGCGCCGCCCGCCGACCACGGCGCGCTGCGCACGGACCTGGAGACCTGGGCGGAACAGTTCCTGGAGGAGATGGCCTCGCCCCCGGGGCGGGCCTACCTCCGCGACGCACTGGCCGGCGATCCGGACGGCAGCCATGCGGGCCAGTGCTCGGCCTACGCCGCCGAGCAGGTGGACGTCATCCTCGCCCGCGCCGCCGACCGCGGCGAGCAGGTGCCGGACGCCGACATCGTGATGGACCACATCGTCGCCCCCATGATCTACCGGCTGGTCTTCCGGCCGGGCCCGATGGACGCGTCGTACGCCCGCGGCCTCGTGGAGGCGACGCTCTCCGGGCTGATGCCGCCGCGCTGAGAGCCGGCCACAAACGCCGTCGGGCGCATCACCGGCCGCCCGCCGCCCGGCTCGCGGGCATGCGCTGCGGCGCGGTGATGCGCCCGAGGGGAAACCTCAGCCGCCGGCTCCCAGGCGCAGGGGGCTGCCCGGGCTCCCGGGACGCAGCCGGTCCGCGAGGTTCAGGCGGTACGCCGGGTACGTCGGATGCCCGGTGTTCAGGCGGCTCGCCGGGTGCCCCGGGTGCTTCCGATGCGCGGTTTTCACCGGGTGGGCCGCGTGCGCGGAGTGCGCGGAGTGCACCGGACGCCTCGGATGCGCGGTCTTCATGGGGCTCACCGGGCGAACGGTGTGCACCGGATGCGCCCCGTACGCCGCGCCCGGCGCGTTCACCGGGTCCGCCGCGTTCACCGGGTCCGCGGGGCGCTCCGGCTTCGACAGGCGCTCCGGCCCCTGGGGCCGCTCGGACTTCGTCAGCCGGTCGGAGTGAGCCGGCCGCTCCGCATTCGACGGCTGATCGACGCTGTCCGAGTTACCGGGACCGTCCGGGAACTCCCGGCCCTCCGGCTCCTCCTGGTTGTCCGAGCCTGCCTGGTCGCCGCGGTCGCCCTGGTCGTCCCGGTCGTCCGAGCGCCCGGGGTCGTCCCCGTACCTGTCATCACGGTCGTCCGAACGCCCCGGGTCGTCCCCGTACCTGTCATCACGGTCGTCCGAACGCCCCGGGTCGTCCCCGTACCGGTCATCACGGTTGTCCGAACGCGCCGGGTCGTCCCCGTCGTAACGGTCATCGCGGTTGTCCGAACGCGCCGGGTCGTCCCCGTCGTAGCGGTCGTCCCGGTCGTCCGAGCGCGCGGGCCCGTCGCGGTCGTCCGGGTTGTTCGAGAGTGCCGGCTCGTCGCGGTCGTCCGGCTGGGGGTAGCGGGGGCCGTTCGCGCTCAGGCGCAGGCTTCCGAAGCGTGCGTTGCCCCGGGAGCCGGCGCGCACGGTGGTCACCACCGAGCCGGTGCAGTCGCGGCCGTTGTAGAGGACGAGGTCGGTGGGGGTGTCGTTGTCCACCTCGCCGTACCCCTCGCCCACGCCGTAGCAGTGGTCGTCGCCGGGGTCCTCGATCCGGTACATCCGGTTGCCCTGCCGGATGTGGTACGTGATCACGCCGGAGACGGCCTCCGCGTCGGTCGGCCCGAACGCGGCGGACGCCCCGGTGATGGCCACGGTGCCCAGCAAAGCGATCATGCGTCGCACAGTCGGAACTCCTCGTCAGCATGGGCGGCGGTCCAGCCCTCGGTCACACCCCGTGCGGGATTTCGCCATGTGGGGTTCCCGGCGACATATCGGACTATTCACACCAGACGGGATATTCACCAGCCAGCAGGACCCCGCAGGAGGCTCTGCGGGGTCCGAGACCGCTGTTCGGGGGACGGCGGGGCGGCGGGAAGGCGGGGCAGCGGGAAGGCGGGGCGACCGGACACCGACGGGCGGTCAGTACCGTTCCGGTGGCGCGGTGGTGGCGGCACGTCAGCCTCTTTCCGGGGCCCGGACGCCGCCCAGCCGACGGAGCGGCGGTCCGGCCCGCCCGGCCCGCCCCGGCCCCCGTCCCGTACCCGCGCTCAGCCCGCCCCCGTACCCGTCCCCGCGACCGCGACCGACGACCGGAAGAGATGCGCCGCCGACGTCCCCAGTCCGGTCGGCGTGCCCGGCCACCCCGGGGAGCCGGCCGGGTGACGCAGTTCGGGCTCGGTGTAGCGCAGGCAGTCGCGGTGCCAGGTGAGGATGCCGGCGAGCCAGTTCCGCAGCTCGCGGACATGGTCGTCGAGCGCCTCGCGGGCCTCCGGCCCCAGCTCGAAGTCGTCGCAGACGACCGGGAGTTCGTGGGCGGCGACGTGCTGGAACTCCTCCAGGCGCGAGGTCATGAGGTCATGGACGATGTGCAGCGCGGTCGGGTAGTCGCAGTCGAAGAAGTTCTGGACGACCAGGATGCCGTTGTGGACCTCGCCCTCGTACTCGATCTCCTTCTGGTAGGAGAAGACGTCGTTCAGCAGGCAGGCGTAGTCGGCCGCGGCGTTCTGCAGGGCGCGCAGGGTTCCGGTGCGGTACACCTCCGGCGGGATCCGCCGGCCGTGGTCGAGGCGGCTCAGGCTCATGGTGAGGTCGGAGCCGAAGGTCGCGCGGCGCATCTCGATGTAGTCGACCGGGTCGGGGATGCGGTTCAGGGCCTGGTTGTCGAGCTCCCAGAGCCAGCCGGCCGTCATGGTGTCGACGGCCTCGCGGAACGCCCCGCGCGCCTCGGGGGTCATCGGTCCCACGGTCCGCGCCCACAGGTCGGCCAGGCCGCGTTCCATCGCGTTGACCGGCTCCGGCACGGCGGCCGCGAGGTCGAGGGGCATACAGGCCGACAGCCGCGCGGTGCACGCCTTGGCCGCGGCGAGGTCGCGGGTCCGGCCGAAGACCTGGGGGTAGTAGTCGTCGGCGTAGGTGCCCCAGGCCAGCCAGGCGGCCTCCAGGTCCAGTTGCTCCGCGGTGGCGTCCGGGTGGAGGCCGGCCGCGCACAGCGCCAGGTCGTAGCGGACCATCGCGGGCTCGTCCCAGACGTCGGAGAGCGGCACGCCGGGCTGCGGGCCGAAGAAGCCCATCCGGCGCGCCCAGGCGACGACCCGGTGGCGGGCGCCTTCCAGATGCGGGCTGAGGGTGGTGGGGAACGGCAGGGAGAGGTCGGGGATGCGGGAGGGGCCGACCTTCTGGTGCGGCACATGGGTGGCGCCGCGCAGGCGGAGCGCGCCGGCCGTGGTCAGCGCGGTCCTCAGGTCCGCGGCCGAGGTGCCGAGTCCGCCGGCGGCGAAGGGCGACCAGGGCTGCGCGCCGCCGGCCGCGGACCCGCCGCCGTTCATGTAGCGGCTGGAGCGCAGGTGCCATTCATGGCCGCCGGACTGCCAGTCCTGGAGCCCCTTGGCGTACGCCAGCACGTCCGCGCAGGACTTCGGGTCCAGGCCCTTGTCCAGGAAGAGCGCGGGGAGTTCGGTGACCACGGTGTTCTCGAACTGCTGCAGCCGGGAGGTGATCAGGTCGTTGACGGCGTCGGCGGCCTCCTGGGTGGGGCAGTCCAGGAAGGTCTCCAGCACCAGCACGCCGTTGCTCAGCTCGCCCTCCTCCTCCGTCTCCCGCTGGTAGGAGAACAGGTCGTTGCGCAGGTGCACCGCGTCGGAGAAGGTGTCCCGCAGGACCCGCAGCGGGCGGGAGCCTGCGACGGCCGCGGGCACCTCCGCGCCGGCCGCGTACTCCACCAGGCCCGCCGACCAGGGCGCGCCGCCGACCTTGCGGCGCATCTCGATGTACTCGACGGGGTTGGGCACCCGGTGGATGTTGATGTTGGACAGTTCCCACAGCGACTCGTTGAGCAGGTGCTCGGTGCTCTCGGCGAACCGCCTCCGCCAGTCGGCCGACATGTGCGGCACCGTGCGGGCCCACAGGTCTGCGAGCCCCGCCTCGACGGGGTTGGCCGGCTCGGGGACGGGCGCGGCGGGGTCCATCGGCATGAAGGCGGGCAGCCGGTCGAGGTACGCCTTGCCGCCCTTGCGGTCGAGCGTCCGCTTGAACTTCTCCAGGAAGTGGTCGTCGAAGAAGAAGACCCAGACGTACCAGTCGGTCACCAGTGAGAGCGCGTCCGCGTCGCAGTCCGGATGGGTGTAGGCGCACAGCAGGGCGTAGTCGTGCGCCGCGAGGTCCTTCTCCTCCCAGATGCCCGAGCCCTCCAGCATTCCCATCCGGCGCGCCCATGCCGTGGAGTGCGTACGGGCCGCCTCCAGGTGCGGGTTCAGCCGCGCCGGATGGGGCGTGTAGAAGGTGGGCAATTCGAATGGCTGCTGCGTCACCGGTGCCGGCCTCTTCCCCTGCTGCGGAAGGAGGACGTGCCGATCCACGCCCCCCTGGACGGGGGCAGCGCTACCCCGGCGGTCGGCGGCTTAGACCTTGTGGAGGACGAGCTTCCGCCTCCGCGCCCCTTCGGTCCGGACCGCTTCGAACAGGGCCTATTTGCGGCTGACTTCTGGCAGCTTTCTTTCGCCCGGGGTGGTCGTCGTTCGCTCGCCCGCGGTCGCGGTCGCGGTCGCGGTCGGGCGCTCCTCCGGGGTGTCAGTCCGACCAACCCCCGGGTCGGCCGTGGGCTCTTCCCCCGGGGCGGTCGTCCGGCCGCGCTCCCCCGTACGCAGGGCGAGTTCCGCGAGGGCCTCCGGGGCGCCGGCCTGGCCGCGGATGCCGGGGAAGGCGTTGATGTCCACGATCAGCGGCGCGCCGCCGCCGGCGTCGAGGACGTCCACGCCGTAGACGTCCAGGCCGAAGACCTCGCCGGCCCGGAGCGCGGCGCCGGTCCAGCTCGCGGGCAGCTCACCGACCGGCAGCGGCAGCGTCGGCCCGCGGCCGTCCGGGGCCAGCTCCGAGCGGCGCAGCCCGGCGAAGAGCCGCCCGTCGACCACCCACAGCTTGTGGTCCCACCCGCTGTTCGCGGTGAACTCCTGGGCCACCACCGGCTCGTCGGGCCAGTCGGCGGCCAGTTCGCGCAGGCGGGCGGCGCTGTCGGCGCGGGCCACCAGGTCATGGCGGCGGCTGAACCGGCTCTTGATCACCAGCGGGGCGGCCGGCTCCCCGGCCGCGGCCAGCCGGCCGAGCGTGTCCACCGCGGTGGTGGCGGCGAACGGCAGCCCCGCCGCGCGGGCCACCTCGGCCATCTCGACGCGGTCCTGGCACCGCGCGGTCGCCGCCGCGGAGTTGAGCACCGGGGCGCCGTGCTCCTCCAGGCGTGCGGCCAGCGCCAGCGCCCGGGGCGTGCGCGCCTTGAGGAGGTAGACGTCGGCGAGCGGGGAGGCGCCGGGGTCCGGCAGCTCGCCGCCCGGGTCGAGCCACTCGACCCGGTGCGCCGGCATCAGCAGCTCGGTGACCCGGGCCAGCAGCGGATGCCCGGGGTCCGCGGTGACCAGCCCGATCCTCATCGGCCCCCGCCTATCGAGGCGGCGGGCCGGCCGGCGCGCGGGGCGGGAGGCGCCGGCGGGGCGGGAGGGGCGGTGAACGGGGGTGCGGAGGAGGCTGCCGTGGGGGCAGCGGTCGCGGCCGCCCCGGGGATCGCCGCCGGCTGCCCGGCCGCCGGCCGAGCCCCTGTCGCCGGGTCGGCCGCCGCCCCCGCCCCCGCGCCCGACGCCCCGTTACGGGCGAGGTCCACGATGGCGGCGGACACCCGGGCCACGGCGTCCGGCACCTGACGGAAGCTCGGGAAGTCGTTGATGTCGACCGCCACCGGGCCGTCGGGGCCGAGCAGGATGTCGACCCCGTAGAGGTCGAGGCCGAAGACGGTGCCGATGTCGGCGGCGATCCGGGCGATCTCGGGGGTGAGCGGCACCTGGCGTTCGCGTACGGCGTGCGCGGGGTGCAGCGGCGAGCACCGCTCGGTCGCGTACAGCTCACCGGCGACGCTGTACACCTTCAGGTCCGTACCGGAGTTGGGCACATAGGGCTGGGCGATGAGCAGCCCGCCGTCCGGCGCTCCCGGGGCCCCGGCGCCGGCCGGCCCGGCGGGGTCCCGCAGCCGGTCCGGGGTCGCCACCAGCCGGACGGCGCGCCCTGAGCTGCCGTCCGCGGGCTTGACCACGATCGGGAACTCCGCCTCGGGTATCGCCGCGAACTCCTCGGGCCGGGCCGCCGCATACGTGACGGGGACGGGCAGCCCCGCACCGCGGGCGATCACCGCGGCGAGCGCCTTGTCGCGCACCCCGCGGATCGCCCGGACGTCGTTGACCGTGGTCAGCCCGGCGGTCGCCGCGGCCTCCAGCAGGGTCAGGCCCGGACCGCCGGAGACGGTCTTGAGGACCCAGGCATCGTGGCTGCCCGCCCGTATCGCGTCGGACAGGGATATCAGCGAGCGGCCGGGCCAGCGCACGTCCACCTGGTGTCCCCAGGCGTCGAGTTGGCGGATCACGTCCAGCGGCATGCCGTCGTGGCGGTACTGCTCCTCCACCAGGAAGCAGAGTCTCATCGGGGCACCCTCGTCATCGCCGCACGTCCGTCCACCGTCCGTCCGGCAGATCCATGACAGTCCAGGATCCCATGCGGGTCCCGGCGGGGGCCGTGGGCCCACGCGCCCGGCTCCGGCCCGGATTCCGGCGAGGTTACGCCACTTCGTAGGCCCCTGCCGGATGCCGTGACCAGGAGTGGGCCGGCTCTCCGCGGGACTTCCGCCACCTTGGCCGCAGCCGCAGCAAATCCCGCATGCCGGAACCCTTGTTCCAGTTCTGGCGCGGCCCTAAGGTCGGGCCACCCCGGGGACAGGCGGCGAACGGACACCCATAACGGAGCACGGACGTACGGGAAGCAGGCGAGCGGGTTGGCGAACCAGCGGCAGGAGCGGGGCACCGGCGGCGACGGCATCCCCCCGGGCGAACGGCCGGACCGGGAGCCGAGTCCGGGGCTGAATCCGGAACCGCAACCGCAACCGGACCCGTCCCCGGAGCAACCGGCCCCGGTAAGCGGCACGGTGCGCCGGCGGGGTCTGCTGGTCGGCATGGGCCTGACCGGTGCGGGCGGGCTCCTGGGCGCGGCGGGCCTGGGCGGCGGGGAGGCGGCCGCGGCCGGCGGTCCGCACGGCAAGGGCGCGGTGCGGCCCGAACAGTTCCACGGCGGCGCGCACTTGCTCGTCCCGGAGGTGCTCCTGTTGCCGGACGGGCCGGTACGGGACCGGGCCGTCCTGGTCCGTGACGGCACGTTCCGCGCGATCGGCCCGGCCCGGCAGCTCATCGCCGCGCACCGCGACCTCCACCCGGTGCGCCTGGACGGCCACCTGCTCATGCCCGGCTTCGTGGACGCGCACCACCACCTGACCCAGAGCTTCGGCAAGGCGCGGTCCTTCGGCCGGCCGTCGGAGATCTTCAAGACCGTCTGGGAGCCGCTGGAGCACGCGCTGGACGAGGAGAGCGCCTATGTCTCGGCGAAGCTGGCCGCGCTGGAGGCCCTGCGCGGCGGCTTCACGACGGTCGCCGACGCCGGGACCCGCGCCCCCGTGGACGTCGGGGTGGTGGCGCGGGCCACCGAGGAGGCCGGCCTGCGCTGCGTCCTGTCCGAGATCGTCTCGCACGGCGCGGACGGGCAGGCGCACCTGGGGCGGTGGGACGGCCATCCGCTGGTCCACCCCTCGCTGGCGATCGCCGTCCCCGAGGACGCGCCCGGCGAGGTCATCAAGCGGACCGCCGACCTGTGTGCCGAGGCCGGCGCGGTGCTGCAGATCCATGTGAACGAGCATCTGGCGTCGGTGGAACGCTCGTTGAAGAGCGTCGCCGCGGGCGACTCCTCGTGCGGCGCCGGCCGGATGTGGCTGGAGCACGCCACCGCGCACAGCGCCGACGCGGTCGGCCTGGGCTCGGTGACCGGCGAGATCGCGGTCGGCAAGGCCGCCGACTTCCTCGTCGTGGACCTCGATGTCCCCGAGCTCACGCCCTCCTACGACCTGCGCTGGGAACTCGTCCGCCTCGCGCACCGCGACCAGATCACCGCGGTCGTCGTGGGCGGCCGGCTCCGCCTGTGGTGCGGCCGGCCCCTGGACTGGGACGGCCCCGCGCTGGTCTCCCGGGCCGCGGAGCTGGGCCCCGAGGTCGTCCGCCGGGCCGGCCTGCACCGGGTGGAGCCGCCCCGGCCGGCGTAGGCCCTGCCGTCCGGAGCCGCGCGGGCCGGCCGCGCCGCACCCGGTCGGCCCCTCTCCGCCACCCGCCCGCCCTCGCTACCGTGAGGCGACCGCGACACGACGGACCGGGATGGACCGGGAAGCATCGGGAGGCCCAGTGACCCACAAGGCCGCGCCCTTCGACGACCTCGACCGCAAGATCGTTGCGGCGTTGATCGACAACGGCCGGGCGAGCTTCGCGGAGATCGGCGCCGCGGTCGGGCTGTCGTCCACCGCGGTGAAGCGGCGGGTGGACCGGATGCGCGAGAACAACGTGATCACGGGGTTCACCGCGACCGTCCGGCCGGCCGCCCTGGGCTGGCTGACCGAGGCGTATGTCGAGGTGTACTGCGACAGCGCGGCGCCGCCCCGGAGGCTGGCGGAGGTGGTGCGCAACCACCCGGAGATCGCCGCGGCGATGACCGTGACCGGGGGCGCCGACGCACTGCTGCACGTCCGGGCGACCGATGTCGAGCACTTCGAGGAGGTGCTCGAACGGATCAGGACCGAGCCGTTCATCCGCAAGACGATCAGCTTCATGGTGCTCTCCCACCTCCTGCCGGACAGCCCGGAGGCGGGCGCCACCCAGTCCTCGGACGCCGGCCGCCCCACGGGCGCCCGCCCCTCCCCCGGCGGCACCGCCTCCTGAGGGGCCGGAGAGGGCCCTCGAACGCACGAATCCCGCGCGAGTGGTGCTCACGACGCAGCATTCCTGCGCCATTGAGCAGCATTCGCCGCTTGTCGCCCAAAACCGTCGCTCCTTACCGTGGAAGGACCACGGGTGACCGTCCGTGACAGCCGGTCGCCCCGTACGTCCCGTGAGAAGCGAAGGGATCCTCCGCCGATGAGCCGTACCGCGCGCCCCCGGCGCTATCTGGTCTGCGAGCCCAGACACTTCGACGTGCGTTATGCGATCAATCCGTGGATGAGCGCGGACGCACCGGTGGACACCGCCCTCGCGGGGCGCCAGTGGACGACGCTGATGGACGCCTACCGCGCCCACGGCCACACGGTCGAGACCGTGCCCCCGGTGGCCACGCTGCCCGACATGGTGTTCGCGGCGAACTCCGCGCTCGTCGTGGGCGGCCGGGTCTTCGGCTCGTCCTTCCACGCGCCGCAGCGCCGGCCGGAGTCCACGGAGTACGAGACCTGGTTCAAGGCCGCCGGGTACGACGTCTACCGGCCCGAGTCGCTGTGCGAGGGCGAGGGCGACCTCGTGCCGGCCGGCCGCTACATCCTGGCGGGCACCGGCTTTCGCACCACGCCGGCCGCGCACCGCGAGGTGCAGGAGTTCTTCGGCGTCCCGACCATCGGCCTGCAGTTGGTGGACCCGTACTTCTACCACCTGGACACCGCGCTGTTCGTCCTGGAGGAGACGCCGGAGACGGGCGAGGCGAACATCGCGTACTACCCCGGGGCGTTCTCGACCGGCAGCCGCGAGGTGCTGCGGCGGCTGTTCCCGGAGGCGTTGCTCGCCACCCGCGACGACGCCATGGCCTTCGGCCTCAACTCCGTCTCCGACGGCCGCCACGTCTTCGTCGCGCCGCAGGCCACCGGCCTGATCGACCGGCTCGCCGCGCACGGCTATGTCCCCGTCCCCGTCGACCTCTCGGAGTTCCACAAGGCCGGCGGCGGCATCAAGTGCTGCACCCAGGAGATTCGCTCATGACCGCTCCCGCCCGTACCGCCCGCGTGCACGCCCCCCGCTCGTCCGCGGAGCTGATCCAGGCCGAGGGCCCGGTCCTCGCGCACAACTACCACCCGCTGCCCGTGGTGGTCGCGCGCGCCGAGGGCGTCTGGGTCGAGGACGTCGAGGGGCGCCGCTACCTCGACATGCTGGCCGGCTACTCCGCACTCAACTTCGGCCATCGCCACCCGGCCCTGATCGAGGCCGCGCACCGCCAGCTCGACCAGCTGACCCTCACCTCCCGCGCCTTCCACAACGACCGCCTCGCCGGCTTCGCCGAGGGCCTGGCCGAGCTGACCGGCCAGGACATGGTCCTGCCGATGAACACCGGCGCCGAGGCGGTGGAGAGCGGCATCAAGGTCGCGCGCAAGTGGGCGTACGACGTCAAGGGCGTCCCCGCGGACCGGGCGACGATCGTGGTGGCCGGCGGCAACTTCCACGGCCGGACGACGACCATCGTCGGCTTCTCCGACGACGACACCGCCCGCGCCGGCTTCGGCCCCTTCGCCCCCGGCTTCCGCACCGTCCCCTACAACGACCTCGCCGCGCTCGAAGCGGCCGTGGACGAGACGACGGCCGCGGTGCTGATCGAGCCCATCCAGGGCGAGGCGGGCGTCCTCATCCCCGACGACGGCTACCTCGCCGGGGTACGCGACCTGACCCGGCGGGCCGGGTGCCTGTTCATCGCCGACGAGATCCAGTCCGGGCTGGGCCGCACCGGCACCACCCTGGCCGTCGAGCACGAGTCCGTCGTGCCGGACGTGCTGCTCCTGGGCAAGGCGCTCGGCGGCGGCATCGTGCCGGTCTCCGCGGTGGTCGCCCGCCGCGAGGTGCTCGGTGTCCTGGGTCCGGGCCAGCACGGTTCGACGTTCGGCGGCAACCCCCTGGCGGCCGCGGTGGGTTCGGCCGTCGTCGAGCTGCTGGCCACCGGGGAGTTCCAGCGCCGCGCCGCCGAGCTGGGCGAGCGGCTGCGCGGCGGCCTGGCCGCGCTGACCGGCAAGGGCGTGACCGGCTTCCGCGCCCGCGGCCTGTGGGCGGGCGTCGACATCGACCCCGCGCTCGGCACCGGCCGGGAGATCAGCGAACGCCTGCTGAAGGAGGGCGTCCTGGTCAAGGACACCCACGGCTCCACGATCCGGCTCGCCCCGCCGCTGACCATCACCGGCGAGGAACTGGACGCGGCGCTGGGGAGCCTGGAGCGGGCGCTGGGCTGACCCGGCACACCCCGGCTCCCGTCCGGCGCGCGGGGAGCGGCCGCGGCTCGTGCGAGCCGCGGCCGCTCCGCGTCCGGACGACGCCCCTAGAAGGAGCCGTTGCGGTCGCGGATGTCGATGCACGCCTTGTGCGAGCTGCCCTTGAACCGCACGCAGAGGTTCCCGGAGGACTGGATGCCCGGGGCGGTGTGGCCGACGATCTTGCCGCCGGACCGCTTCGCCTTGAAGGAGTAGGAGTAGCCGTCCGGCTGGTAGAGGTAGACGGTCGCGCTCTTCCGGCTCTTGGGCGGGTTGGTCCAGGACGCGGTGACGTGGCCGGGGTTGGCCGTCCCGTTCTGTCCGTCGGCGGAGATGCAGATCTGCGGCCCCGACCAGTCGTGGGTGCAGGAGGACGCGGCGGCGTGCGCGGCCGGGGTGGTGGCGACGGCGCTCAGTGCGACCGTCCCGGCGACGGTCAGCGCGCGGAGCAGCTTCGAACGGGTCATGTGGTGGGGGGAGTCCTCTCCTCGGCGGGCCGGCACAAGACATGACGGCCCCGCCACGAATGGGGCGTGGCGGGGACCGCGATCACGTAGTTGATCTTAGTCGATTATTCGAACTCGCGTGCCATTACGCCATGTTGGCGCCTGGCGCCGCCGGCCCCCGGACCGGCGGCCCGCACTCCGCCGCCCCGGCCGCGCCGCCCGCCGGCGACGCCATGAGGACGGCGGCCGCCGCACGGGCCTCCGGGGCGGCGGCCCCGCCCCGGAGCGCGGCCCCCGCGATCGCGCCGTCGATCAGCAGCACCAACTGGCGCCCCAGCAGTTCCGGTTGATCCGCCCCCGCGGCCCGCACCAGCCCGGTCACATACGCCAGCAGCGCGCTCTTGTGGTCCCGCGCGACCCGCCCGACCCCGTCCGAGGCCGCCCCCAGCTCCCCGTAGGCATTCGCGAAGGCGCAGCCGCGGAACCCCGGCTCCGCGAACCAGTCGCCCAGCCAGTCGAAGACCGCGAGCGGCCGGGCGGCGGGATCGTCGGTGTGCGCGTCGACGTACTCCGCGAGCGCCGCGCGCCAACGGCCGTCCCGGCGCCGCAGATACGCCTCGACGAGATCCCGCTTCGCGGGGAAGCACTGGTACAGCCGCTTGAGCGACACCCCCGCCGCGCCACGGAGTTCATCCATCCCGACGGACTGGATGCCGCGCTCGTAGAACAGCGTCTCCGCGGCGTCGAGTATCCGCGTGCGGGCTTCGTCGAGGTCCATGGCGCTTCCGGGGCCTTGCGGGAGAACGGTCGTTCTCTACACTAGCCGACCAAGCGAGAACGACCGTTCTCCGATCGTGGAAGAGGGAGCCCGCCATGGCCGCACGCCCGCCTTTCCCCCCGTTCGACGAGCACAGCGCACGGCAGAAGGTGCAGGCGGCCGAGGACGCCTGGAACACCCGCGACCCCGAACGGGTCGCCCTCGCCTACACCGAGGACTCCGTCTGGCGCAATCGCGACACCTTCCTCACCGGCCGCGAGGAGATCGTCGCGTTCCTGCGCCGGAAGTGGGCCCGGGAGCTGGACTACGCGCTGCGCAAGGAGCTGTGGTCCTACAGCGGCAACCGCATCGCGGTGCGCTTCCAGTACGAGTGCCACGACGCGACCGGCCAGTGGTGGCGCAGCTACGGCAACGAACTGTGGGAGTTCGACGAGGAAGGGCTGATGCGGCGCCGGGAGGCCGGCATCCACGATGTCGCGATCACCGGGGACGAACGGCGCATCACCGGCCCCCGCCCGGAGGAGGAGCGGGGGCACCCGCTGCCGTTCCGCTGAGGGCAGGCCCGGGGCCGTCCGGGGCCCGGTCCGCGGGGCGGGTGCCGCGTTTCGCCCGTGCGCGGAGCGGGAACGTATGGACCCACCGAACCAATGGGCTGCCCATCCCTCCTCGGGGATGGGCAGCCCATGGTGTTGCTGTGACCTGTGGGTCTGTAGTTGTGACGCCCCGGAGCGGGATCTCTGGACGGCCCCCGCAGAAGGGGTCCACATGAGCACGAATCTTCTGTCGCCGCAGCAGGAACTGCTGGGCACCGCCGCCCTCCCCGGCCAGGCACGGCCGGCCGCCGAGGGGACCGCGAGCCGGTCCGCGGCGGCGCCGCACACCTTCCTGGCGGTCACGTCGATCCCCGTCGGCACCAACCCTGTCGGGCTGGCGTTCATCCCCAACGGCGACCTCTACGTCGCCAACTCCGGGTCGAGCAATGTGTTCACCATCGACACCGCCACGGACACCGTCATCGGCGCCGCCATCCCCACCGGCACCACGCCGGCCTGGCTGACCGTCGCCCCCAACGGCAGCGCCTACGTCCCCAACAACATCTCGAACAACGTGACGGTGATCGACACCGCCACCAGCACCGTCATCGCCACCATCCCCCTCAGCGGCGGCCCCGCCGCGGCGGCGGTCGTCCCCAGCGGCAACGTCTACGTCAGCCGCTTCGGGGCGAACAGCGTGCAGGAGATCGACACCACCACCAACACCGTCGTCGGCGCGGCCATCCCCACCGGCAGCGGCCCGGTCGGGATCGCGGTCGCCCCCAACGGCAAGGCGTACGTCGCCAACCGGAACGCGAACAACGTGACGGTGATCGACACCGCCACCAACCTGGTCGTCACCACGATCGCCGGCTTCAACCAGCCGAACTTCGTGGCGATCGGCCCCAACGGCAACGCCTACGTCGCCAACATCGGGGCGAACAACGTGTCCGTGGTCGACACCACCGCGGACACGATCCTCACCACGATCCCCGTCGGCACCAACCCGTGGGGCATCACGGTCGGCCCCGACGGCAACGCCTACACGGCCAACCGCGGGTCGAACAACGTGTCGGTGATCGACACCACCACCAACACCACCATCGGCGCCCCGATCGCCGTCGGCAGCCAGCCGATCGCCCTGGTGGTCGCGCCGAACAACAAGGTCTACGTCACCAACATCGCCGGGGCCAGCGTCAGCGTCATCCAGTTCGACCCGACGATCAGCAGCATCACCCCCAACCAGGGGCCCATCACGGGCGGCACGGTGGTGACGATCACCGGCACCAACCTGACCGGGGCGAGCGTCGACATCGGCGGCAACCCCGCGACCGGCGTGACGGTCAACGCCACCGGAACGCAGCTCACCGCGACCACTCCGCCCGGAGCGGCCGGTCCCGCGGACGTCACCGTCACCACCCCCGGCGGGAGCACCACCGTGGTGGGCGGCTTCACCTACATCGTCCCCGTCCACGCCACCTCGCTGACCGCGACCCCGGCGCTGACGAAGCTGTTCCCGCCGCACGTGTACTTCCCGTTCCTCACGGCCACGCTGACCGACCAGGTCACCGGCCTTCCGGTGCCGGGCCAGCCGATCCTGTTCAAGGCCGGCAGCAACGTCCTGGGCATCGCCAACACCGACGCCCAGGGCGTCGCGCGGGTGAACGAGACGCTCACGCTGACGCTCATCCTGCTCAACCACGGCTATGACGTCAGCTTCGCCGGCGCGGTCACGCCGTCGGCCATCCTGTCGCCGTCCAGCGCCCACGCGGACGTCATCGAGCCCTGATCCCCCGCCCGGTGGCCGGCCATCCGCTCATGGGCCGGTCCACCCGGTGCCCGGACCGGCGGCGTCCGCTTCCCGGGACGCCCGGGGTGCTCCGGCCTCCGCGGGCGCCGCGGGGCTGCCGTCCGCCGTGCGCGCCGCCCACTCACCCAGCGCGGGCAGCTTCTCCCGCGTCGCGGAGTCGGCCGGCATGCACGCGAACAGCTTGATGCCGGGGGCGTCCAGCGCCGCCAGCTTCACGTAGTCGAAGGTCAGCCGCCCCACCCCGGGATGGCTGAACTCCCGGCGGGTGGTGCCGAGTTCCGCGATGTCATGCGCCTCCCACCAGGTCCGGAACTCCGCGCTCAGCTCCCGCAGCCCGCCGGTGAGCTCCTCGTAGCGGGCGTCCCCGGGGCGCTGCCGGGCATCGGCCCGGAACTGGCCGACCAGATCCCGGGCCTGTCCCTCCCAGTCGACCAGCAGTGCGCGGATGGCCGGATCGGTGAACACCATCCACAGCAGGTTGCGTTCGGCGGGCTCCAGCTCCCCGGGGTCGCCGATCAGCCCGGCCTCGGCGCGGTTCCAGCCCACCAGGTCCCAGTTGGCGTCGAGGAGGTACGCGGGGTGCGGCTCCAGCGCGTCCACCAGCCGCTGCAGGGCGGGGCCCGGACCGCGGCCCGGCGCCCGCTCCGGCAGCGGCACCCCGGCCAGCGCGAACAGGTGCCGGCGCTCGGCCGGACTGAGCATCAGGGCCCGCGCCAGGCTCCGCAGGACCTGGCGGCTGACGGTGATGTCGCGCGCCTGCTCCAGCCAGGTGTACCAGGTCACGCTGACCCCGGAGAGCTGGGCGACCTCTTCGCGCCGCAGCCCCGGGGTGCGCCGTCGCGGGCCCGGGAGGATGCCCGCCTCCCGGGGGGTGAGGCGCTCGCGCCGCGCGCGCAGGAACTCCGCGAGGCTCCGCCGCTGTTGCAGGTCGGCCATGGATGCTCCCGTTCGCCGCGGGCCGCGGAGGGCCGGCCGCCATGACCGCCGCGCGCATCCGGACGCGGCACGGATCGCGGTGCGGCCAGGGGCCGTTGGGGGTGGTGAGGACACCAGCATAATCGGTCTCTGTATGTCCGGCCGGGGCCGACCGACCCTTACCGCATGACGCAGACCCCACCCTCGCACGCCACCGCGGCGGCCCCCGCGCAGGACGGCCCGACGGACACCACAGGGCCGTGGCGCGCCCTGTCCCTCGTGCTGGTCGGGGCGTTCATGGCGGTGCTCGACACGTTCATCGTGCTGGTCGCCGCCCCCGCCGTCCAGGCCGATCTGCACGCCTCCGCCGCCGACGTCCAGCTCGTCCTGGCGGGCTACCAGCTCAGCTACGCGCTCGCCCTGATCACCGGCGCCCGGCTCGGTGACCGCTACGGCCGCAAGCGGCTGTTCATGGCCGGGATGGCGCTGTTCACCCTGGCGTCCGTGGGCTGTGCGCTGGCGCCCGGCGCCGGCTCTCTGATCGCCGCGCGGCTGGTCCAGGGCCTCGGCGCGGCCGCGATGTTCCCGCAGGTGTTCGCGGTGATCCAGGTGCTGGTCCCGGCCGCCCGGCGCCCGAGGGCGTTCGGTGCGCTCGGGGCGGTCATCGGCATGGCCACGATGTCCGGGCAGGTGGTCGGGGGCGTACTGATCTCCGCCGACCTGTTCGGCTCCTCGTGGCGGCCGGTGTTCTGGGTCAATGTGCCCGTCGGTGTGGTGACGCTGCTGCTCGCCGGGCGGTTCCTGCCGGAGACGCGGGCGGCGGGGGCCCGGCGGCTGGATCTGCCCGGTGCGGCGGCGCTGACCGTGGCGCTCTTCCTGCTCGTGGTGCCGCTGGTCGAGGGCCGCGCGTACGGCTGGCCGCTGTGGACCTGGCTCGGCCTGGCCGCCTGCGTCCCGGCGTTCGCGGTGTTCTGCCTGGTGGAGCGGCGGGCGGCGGCCGCGGGCGGCGCCCCGCTCGTCCGGCTGGGGCTGCTGGGCGAGCGGCCCTTCGCGGTCGGGATGAGCCTGGTCGTCCTCACCTACGCGGGCATCAACTCCCTGTTCCTCGTGCTGTCGCTGACGCTGCAGGACGGGCTGGGGCTGGACGCGCTCGGCGCCGGCCTCGTCTACACGCCGTTCGCCGTCGCCTTCTTCGCCACCAGCCTGCTCGCCGGCCGGCTCGCCCGGTACGGCCGCCGGGTGCTGCGGCTCGGCGCCCTGACCGGGGCCGTGGGCTTCCTCGGCAGCATCGCACTGGCCCTGGGCGCCGGGGCCTCGTTGACGGCCTGGGAGCTGGTGCCGACGCTGCTCCTGGTGGGCGCGGGCAACGGTCTGCTGGTCACCCCGCTGCTCGGCGCGGTGCTCGCCACCGTCGGCCCGCAGGACGTGGGCATGGCCTCGGGGGTGCTCTCCACCGGCCAGCAGATCGGCGGGGCGCTCGGGGTGGCCCTCGTCGGCATCCTCTACTACGGCGCGCTCGGCGGGGCGGCCCACCACGACGTTCGCGCCTACGGGCACGCGTTCGCGGCCGCGCTGCTCCTCAACACCGCCCTGGCCGCCGCGATCTCGGCGCTGCTGCCCCGCCTGCCGGACCCCGCCGGCGCCGCCTGACGCACGTCCCCTCCCACCGCGCCCGCGGCAGGGAACGCCCCACCGCGTCCGCGGCTCTCCACACGGGAAATCGACCGCCGCGGTCCGGTTCCCAACTCGCCGCCAACCCCCCATAGGCCGCCGGGTTCGGGAGCGCTATGGTCGATTTTCCAGGAACGTAACGGGGGAGGCAGCCGCAGATGGCACAGGACGATGCCGTGATCGGCTGTACGGGAGTGCTGCTGATCGGCACGCGTGGGGCTGCCGGTCCCGGTGAGGTCCTGGTACGGATCAGAGGCGGTAGCGAGGCCTTCCTCGCCTGGTCCGCCGAGCCCCTTCCGGTAGGGGCGACCGTGCTCGTGATCGAGTCGCGTGGCAGTCGTCAGGTCGACGTCATGGAGTGGGCCGATCCGTTGGACGCGTTGTCCGGCAATGCCGGCGACGCCGGTTGAGGAGTCGAAGCATGTTCGGTTACCGCGTTCCTGCCCCCGATCAAGCCATGCTGATCTCGGGAGGCAGGCGTGGACAGGGGGGCGCGCCGTTCCGTGTGGTCACCGGGCACGGCAAGTTCGTGCTGCCGGTCTTCCGCAAGGTCCGTTTTCTGACGCTGGCGATGTGCGAGGCGGAGGTCGCCGAGACCTGCGTGACCCGGCAGGGCATCGCGCTGACGGTGCGCGCCGTCATCGCCTTCAAGGTCGGCAACGACACCGAGAGCGTGGTCAACGCCGGTCAGCGGTTCCTGTCCGACCAGGACCAGATGTCGGTGCTGACCGGCCGGATCTTCGCCGGTCATCTGCGGTCCATCATCGGCTCGATGACGGTCGAGGAGATCGTCACCGAGCGGCAGAAGCTCGCCACCGAGGTCCTGGAGACCTCCAAGACCGAGATGGCGAAGATCGGCCTGATCGTCGACTCGCTGCAGATCCAGTCGATCGACGACGGCGAGACCGGCTACATCGAGGCGATGTCCGCCCCGCACAAGGCGGCCATCCAGCGGCAGGCGCAGATCGCCCAGGCCCAGGCCACCCAGGCCTCGGTGGAGGCGCAGCAGGAGGCCGCGCGCAACCAGGCCGAGTACTCCCGGCAGACCGCCGTGGTCCAGGCCGAGTACTCCGCCGAGGTGGACCGGGCCCAGGCCCGCGCCGCCCAGGCGGGCCCGCTCGCCCAGGCCCATGCGCAGCAGGAGGTGCTCGCCGCGCAGACCGAACTCGCCGAGCGGGCGGCCCAGCTGCGCCAGCAGGAGCTGGTGGCCGAGGTCGTCAAGCCCGCCGAGGCGGAGGCCGAGCGCATCCGGCTGCTGGCCATGGCCGAGGCCGAGCGGATGAAGATCCAGGCCGAGGCCGCCGCGTCGCACGACCGGGTGGCGCTGGACCGGATGCTGATCGACCAGCTCCCGCAGATCGTCAAGGAGGCCTCCGCGGGCCTGGCCAACGCCAACGTCAACGTCCTCAACGGCACCGACGGCCTGGGCGAGATCGCCGCGGGCCTGGTCGGCCAGGGCCTGACCATCCTCGACTCGGTCCGCCGCAACCTCGGCGCCCCCGAGGGGCAGGACGGCACGGCCGCCAAGAACGGCGGCGGCTCCGGCGCCGGCGGGCAGGGCCACAGCGGCCGGGTCGAGATCGAGTAGCGGCGGCACCGGACGGGACGGGTCGGGGCGGGGCGCACGGGGCGCCCCGCCCCGCTCACATTCCGCGCCCCCGCGGCCGCTCCTCGGCGGTGTGCTTGCGGCGGGCGTGCGCCACCAGGTGGTTGAGCACGGCGACGGTGGTGGCGATGTCGGCGTCGTCGAAGCCGGCGAGGGCGTCGTGGAGTCCGGCCTGGCTGGTGCGCTGGAGGCGGCCCAGGACGGCCTTGCCGTGCGGGGTGATCGCCACCTGCCGGGCGCGGCGGTCGAGGGTGTCCGGGGTCCGCTCGACCAGGTCCTGGGACTCCAACTGCCCGATCTGGCGGGTGACATGGGGCGGCTCGACCATCAGCAGGGCGGCCAGATCGCCGACCCTGCTGACGCCCCCGCTGTCCTCCAGCGCCATCAGCAGCCAGAGGTCGGAGCGTGCCGCGGTGACGCCCGCCTCGGCCGCCTGGCGTTCGTGCGCCCGGGATCGGGTGAGCAGATAGGACAGCGTGGCCAGCACTCTTTGCAGTGCGGCGGTGGGGTCCTGGTCTCTCGCGGGGTCCGGCATGCAGGCACTTTAGCGGCAGCGGGGGAGCCGGGATCCCGGCTCCCGCCCGCCGGTCCGGGGGCGTGCGCACGCTCGGTTTGAGCCAACCTCGGGTCCCTCGTGATCACCCCTTCCCTCCCCCGTTCCCGGTGCGTTAGCGTCCACTTAGTTGCTTAAGTTAGGTAACTAGCTCGCTCCGGGCCGTACCACCGGCCGGCTGCGGCAACCGGCCCCCGGTGCCCGTGATCCCGTTGGTCACGCCGGCCGCCGAAGGGGTTGCCGCGTGCGCAGAGTTCGTCGAGGAAAGGCGCCACCCGCACCGTTCGCCACGGCAGTGCCGTGTCCCGATCGTGGAAGGACCAGCCGTATGACGACTGCAGAACGCACCGAGGCGGAGCGCGGCACCGGCCCGGCCGACGACCTCACCCCCCTCGCCGTCCCGGCCGCGCGGGCCGCCGGCTGCCCCTTCGATCCCGCCCCCGGCGTCGAACGGGCCCGCCGGGAGGAGCCGGTCACCCGGGCCACCCTGTGGGACGGCTCCACCTGCTGGCTGGTGACGCGCCACGAGGACGTACGGGCGGTGCTCGGCGACCCGCGGTTCAGCGCCGAGGCGGCCCGCCCCGGCTTCCCCTTCCTCACCGCCGGCGGGCGGGTACTCGCCACCTCCAAACCGACCTTCATCCGCCAGGACGACCCCGAGCACGCCCGGCTGCGCCGGATGCTCACCGCCGACTTCATGGTGAAGAAGGTGGAGGCGATGCGCCCCGAGGTGCAGCGCCTCGCCGACGACCTGCTCGACCGGATGACCGCGGGGCGCGACGCGGCGGACCTGGTGGCCGAATTCGCGCTGCCGCTGCCGTCCCTGGTGATCTGTCTGCTGCTCGGCGTCCCCTACGACGACCACGCGTTCTTCCAGGAGCGCAGCCGGCTCCTGCTCAGCCTCCGCTCGACGCCCGAGGAGGTGCGCACCGCCCAGGACGACCTGCACCACTACCTGTGCGGGCTCGCAGAGGCCAAGCGGCGCGAGCCGGACGACGGCATCGTCAGCCGGCTGGTCGCCCGCGGCGAGCTCGACGACGAGGAAGTCTCCTCCATGGGGCGGCTGTTGCTGATCGCGGGCCACGAGACCACCGCCAACATGACCGCGCTGTCCACCCTCGCCCTGCTGCGCAACCCCGCCCAGCTGGAGCGGCTGCGCGCCGAACCCTCGTTGATCAAGGGGGCGGTCGAGGAGCTGCTGCGCTACCTGACGATCGTCCACAACGGTCTCCCGCGGGTCGCCACCGAGGACGTCACCCTCGGCGGCCGCACCATCCGCGCCGGCGAGGGCGTGCTGTGCACCCTCAACTCCGCCAACCGCGACGAGGACGTCTTCCCCGGCGGCGACGCCCTCGACGTCGGGCGCGACGCCCGCCGCCATGTCGCCTTCGGCTTCGGCGTCCACCAGTGCCTGGGCCAGCCGCTCGCCCGGGTGGAACTGCAGATCGCCGTCGAGACGCTGCTGCGCCGGCTGCCCGGCCTGCGGCTCGACATCCCCTTCGAGGACGTCCCGTTCCGTCACGACATGGGGATCTACGGGGTGCACGCCCTGCCGGTCGCGTGGTGACCGGCCCCTTCCGCCGCCGGAACCCCTCCGGCCCGTTCCGCTGTCCCGATTCCGTCCGTCCGCGCCCGGCCCTCGGCGGCCGGGCGTCCCGTCCCGGGGAGAACCATGCGCGTACACGTTGACCAGGAGAAGTGCTGCGGCGCCGGGAGCTGTGTGCTCTCCGCGCCGGAGGTGTTCGACCAGCGCGAGGAGGACGGCATCGTCGTCCTCCTCGACGCCGAACCGCCCGCCGGGCTCCATGACGCGGTCCATGAGGCGGTGGCCATCTGCCCGGCCGCGGCGATCTCGGTGGAGCAGGTGGAGCGGGTGGAGCGGGTCTAGGGGCGGGCGGAGCGGGGCCGGGCCGGCCCGACCGCGGCGCAGCCCGGCCCCGGCCCCGGCCCCGGCCTCGCCCTCCCCGCCGCGGCATACGGCCCCGACAGGGGTGCACAGGCGTTTACCCTGGGGTGAACGCCTGTGCACCCCGCCGTTCCGCCGCGCCCCTACGGAGAGCCATGCCCGCAGCGATGCCCGAGCCCGTGGCGGCCGACCGCCCCGCCGACGCCGTCCACCCCCGCGCACTCGTCGGCGTCCTCGCCTTCTGCGGTGTCGTCGTGGCCGTCATGCAGACCCTCGTCGTACCGCTGCTGCCGCACATCCCCCGCCTCACCGGCGCCTCCCCGGCGGCCGCGAGCTGGCTGGTCACCGTCACCCTGCTCACCGGCGCGATCTGCACCCCCGTCCTCGGCAGGGTCGGCGACATGTACGGCAAGCGCCGGGTGCTGCTGGCCTCCCTCGGCGTGCTGGTGCTCGGGTCCGTGCTGTGCGCCGTCAGCGCGCAGATCGGAGTGCTCATCGCGGGGCGTGCCCTGCAGGGCGCGGCGCTCGCGGTGGTGCCGCTGGGCATCAGCATCATGCGCGACGAGCTGCCGCCCGCCCGGGTGCTGTCCTCCGTCGCGCTGATGAGCTCCACCCTGGGCATCGGCGCCGCGGTCGGGCTGCCGATCGCCGCCCTGGTCATCGAGCACTCCGACTGGCACACCATGTTCTGGGTCTCGGCGGCCCTCGGCCTGCTGGACATCGCGCTGGTCCTCGGCTGTGTGCCGGAATCGCCGCTGCGCTCGCGCGGCCGCTTCGACGTCCTGGGCACGCTCGGCCTGACCGTCGCCCTGAGCTGCCTGCTGCTCGCGGTGACCCAGGGCGCCGGCTGGGGCTGGACCTCGGCGCCGACCCTCGGGCTGCTGGCCGCGGCCGTGCTGACGGCCCTGGTGTGGGGGCGCTACGAGCTGCGGTGCGCGTCGCCGATGGTCGATCTGCGGGTCTCGGCCCGGCCCGCGGTGCTGCTGACGAACCTCGCCGCGCTGCTGATCGGCTTCGCCTTCTACGCCAACTCGCTGGCCACCGCGCAAATGGTGCAGGAGCCGCGCAGCACCGGATACGGGCTGGGGGCGTCCCTCGTGGTCAGCGGGCTGTGCCTGCTGCCGGGCGGGCTGTCGATGGTGGCGCTGTCGCCGGTGTCCGCACGGATCTCGGCGAAGTACGGGCCGAAGGTCACCCTGACGCTGGCCGCCGGGCTGATGGCCGTGGGGTACGGGGTCCGGTACGTCACCGGCCACCAGCTCTGGATGATCATCGCCGGTGCGACGGTGGTGGCCTCCGGCACCGCGATCGGCTACTCCGCGCTGCCCGCGCTGGTGATGCGCGCGGTGCCGGCCGGCGAGACGGGGGCGGCCAACGGCCTGAACACCCTGATGCGTTCGGTGGGGCAGGCGTTCTGCAGCGCGACGGTCGCCGCCGTGCTGACCAATGTCACCTTCCGCGCGGGCGGCCGGACCGCCCCGACCCTGCAGGCGTATCTGCTGGTCTTCCTGATCGCGGGCGCCGCCGCGCTGCTGGCCCTCGCCGTCACCCTGTGCCTGCCGGGCCGCCGCGCCGAACCGGCGGCCGGTACGGTCGGACCGGACCGCCGGCCGGCCCCCCGGGCACGGACGGTGCTCACCCAGGAGGACGCATGACCGCACAGGCCGAGGCCGGCACCGGTACGAACCCGCAGCCCGCTCCCGACGCCGCGACGGGGCCGGGCCCGGCCCCCGATGCCGCGAGGGACCCGGTCGCCCCGGCCGACCCCGGCACCGGCCGCACCGCGATCCTGCGCGCCGCCCGGCGGGCCTTCGCGCTGCGCCCGTACGCCGAGGTCACGCTGCGCGGCATCGCGGCCGACGCGGGGGTGAGCGCCTCGCTGATCGTCAAGCGGTTCGGCAGCAAGGAGCAGCTCTTCGCCGCCGTGGCCGACTTCGGCCCGGCGGCCGACGCGCTGTTCGGCGCCCCCCTGCCGGAACTCGGCCGGCACATGGTGCGCACCCTCGTCGGCCGGCGGCGCGCCCAGCAGGGCGATCCGCTGCTGCGCGTCGTCTTCTCGCTGGGCATCAGCGACGAACGCTCGCTGCTGCGCGACCGGTTCCAGGAGCAGATCACCGGCCGGCTCGCCGCCCTGCTCACCGGCCCCGACGCAGCCCTGCGGGCCGAGCTGGTCGCCGCCCAGCTGATCGGCCTGGGCGCCACCCTCAGCATCCACCGCGACGGCGCCGCCGCCGGGGCCCCGCCCGAACGCCTCGCCGACCTCTACGCACCGGCCCTCCAGCGGCTCCTGGAAGCCTGACCCGGGGCGGCAACCGCCGCCCCCGACGGTCGGCCGGCCGTCGCGCGCCCCTACGGCCGGGGCGCCAGCCCGTCCTCGACCAGCCCCGCCAGCACCGCCTCTCCCAGGGCCTGCACCGCGGACTGCGGCCGCACCATCACCGTGAACTCCTTGATCCGGCCCGCCTCGTCGAACTGCAGCAGGTCGATGCCGTGGATCTGCCTGCCGTTCACGGTGGCCCGGAAGACCAGGACCGTCGAGTCGGCGGCGCCGCCCTCCGGGCCCGCCGCCGTCTGGGCGCTGCCCGCGAGTTCGCCGACGTAACGGAAGTCCTCGAACGTGCGCAGCAGCACCCCGAAGAGCCCGAGCACCATCGGCCGCCCCTCGAAGGGCGTGAACTTCACCGGGCTGTACAGGCGCACGTCCTCGGTGAACAGTTCCTCCACCGCACCGAGATCCGCCGCCTCCACCGCCGCCCGGAAGCGGTCCGCCGTCGTCGCCATGCCACGTCCTCCTCGCCTCGGCCGGGCCGCGGCCCGGCCCCGCTCTCCCTCTTAGTCGCGACTATGATTAGTCATATTCTTGAGTATGGGAAGGGGTGTCAGGGGCATGGCGCTCAAGCACGCGGTGCTGGCGGCACTGCTGGACGGCGAGTACAGCGGCTATCAACTGGCCAAGGCGTTCGACGCCGGCGTCGCCAACTTCTGGCACGCGCTGCCGCAGCAGCTCTACGCGGAGCTGGCCAGGCTGGAGGCGGCGGGGCTGATCTCCGGCCGCCAGGTGATCCAGGAGACCCGGCCCAACAAGCGGCTCTTCCAGGTGACCGACGAGGGCCTGGCCGAGCTGGAGCGGTTCGCCGCGGCCGCGTCCAAACCCTCCTTCATCCGCGACGACCTGCTGGTCAAGGTGCAGGCCGTGGACCGGATCGACGCCGCGCCGGTGATCGAGCAGCTGGAGGAGCGGGCGCGGGTCGCCGCCGCCAAGGCCGAGGTCTTCACCCAGCTGCTGGCGCGGCTGCGCGGCGGCCTGGACGAGGCGGAGTTCCTGGCCCGCGGCGCCCGGCTCGGCCCCTATCTGACCTGCCTGCGCGGCCTCGGCTTCGAACGGGAGACCCGCGACTGGTGCGAGCGGATCGCCGGCGTGCTGCGGGAGCGGAACCGGGCGCACCCGTAGGGCGGCGCGGCGCCCGGCGACGCCCCGGACGCCCCTCACGCCGGGCCGCCCGAACACCAGCTAAAGATCGAACTCCTTCGTGTGATGCGGACATCACCGGACGCACGACGGGGCAACACACATTCCGCATGTAAACGGAATGAAAGGGAACATCTCATGCGTCTTCGCCACACCGTCGCCACCGCCGCCGGCGCCCTCGCGCTCGCCCTGTCCCTGCCCACCGCCCCGGCCGCCGCCGCCACCGGCCCCTTCACCTACGTCTACAGCGACTCGACCGGCACCCCGCACGTGGGCCTGCTCGCCGACCCGCCGAGCCGGGCGTGCCTCTCCCTCCCCGAGGTGGCCGACCCGTCCGTCCAGCCCGCCCACACCCCGAAGAACTACTCCTCGTCCGTGGCCACGGTCTTCACCGGCCCCAACTGCACGGGCGACTTCTTCATCCTCCGGCCGAACGGCGGTCACGCCTCGGAGCAGCTCAAGGTCCGCTCGGTGGTCTTCTCCTGACCCGACGCCAGCAGCCGTAGGGCGGCGGCCGACGGCGACCCCGGCTCGGCGTGGTAGGTGATCACCTGCTGGTCGGGGTCGGCGGGCAGGGTCAGCGTCTCGTACGCCAGGACCAGCCGCCCGGCCAGCGGATGGTGCAGGACCTTGCCGCCGAACCCCTTGTCCTGCACGTCATGGGCGGCCCACAGCCGCCGGAACTCCGGGCTCCCCAGCGAGAGTTCGCCGATCAGCGACGCCATGTCCGGGTCGTGCGGATTGCGGCCCGCGTCGCGCCGCAGATAGCCGACCACGTCGGCGGCCTTGGCGTCCCAGTCCTCGTAGAGCGCGCGGGCCGACGGGTCCAGGAAGACCTGCCAGGCCAGATTGCGGTGCTCGGGCGGCAGCGCCGCGAAGTCCCCGAGCAGGGCGCGGGCGAGCCGGTTCCAGCCGATGATGTCCAGGCGCCGCCCGATGACGTAGGCGGGGACGTTCTCCATCGTGTCGATCAGCTGCTGCAGCGCGGGGCGCACCCGCTGCGGCCGGGCCACCGGGCGCAGCCGGCGGGAGACCGGGCGGGCGAGGTGCATGAGGTGATCGCGCTCGGCGGAGGTCAGCCGCAGCGCGGTGGCGATGGCGTCCAGCACCGCGGACGAGACGTTGCGGCCGCGGCCCTGTTCGAGGCGGATGTAGTACGCCACGCTCACCCCGGCGAGCTGCGCGAGCTCCTCCCGGCGCAGCCCCGGCACCCGGCGCCGCCCGCCGTACTCCGGCAGCCCGACGTCCCGCGGCCGCAGCCGGGCCCGCCGGGAGCGCAGGAACTCGCTCAACTCCGTTCGCTGGTCCATGACCGCGGTCCGCGGCCCCGGACCGGGCCTCAGGGTGGTTCCGTCAGTAGTAGGCACGCCATGCATACGTTCAAGAGTGCACTGGTTACGCCAAGCGGAACGCCGCATTCTCGGTGGCATGACCCACACCTCTGTCTTCGCGTACGCCGCACCCGCCCCGAAAGCACCGCTGGAGCGGATCACGATTCCGCGCCGCGAGCTGGGTGCCCACGACATCCTGATCGACATCAAGTACGCCGGCATCTGCCACTCCGACATCCACACCGTGCGCGCCGAGTGGGGCGACGGCGGGGCCTTCCCGATCGTCCCCGGCCATGAGATCGCCGGTGTGGTCGCCGAGGTGGGCGCCGAGGTCACCCGCTACCGGGCGGGCGACCGGGTCGGCGTCGGCTGCTTCGTCGACTCCTGCCGGGAGTGCGAGAACTGCCGGGCCGGCCTGCAGCAGTACTGCACCGGCGAGCTCGGCAACGTCGGTACGTACAACGCCACCGGCCGGGACGGCGAGACCACCCACGGCGGCTACTCCACCCACCTCGTCGTCGACGAGAACTACGCCCTGCGCATCCCCGAGAGCATCCCGCTGGACGCGGCCGCCCCGCTGCTGTGCGCCGGCATCACCCTCTACTCGCCGCTCGCCCACTGGCAGGCCGGCCCCGGCAAGAAGGTCGCCATCGTCGGCCTGGGCGGCCTCGGCCACATGGGCGTGAAGATCGCGCACGCGATGGGCGCCGAGGTCACCGTGCTGAGCCAGTCGCTCCGCAAGAAGGACGACGGCCTGCGGCTGGGCGCGGACCACTACCACGCGACCTCCGACCCGGCCACGTTCGAGGCGCTGGCCGGCACCTTCGACCTGATCGTCAACACCGTCTCCGCCAACCTGGACCTGGGCGCCTACCTCGGGCTGCTGCGCACCGACGGCACCCTGGTCCAGGTCGGCGCCCCGGAGAACCCGCTGCCGGTCGCGCCGTTCGCGCTGATCCCGCGGCGCCGCTCGATCGCCGGCTCGATGATCGGCGGCATCCCCGAGACGCAGGAGATGCTCGACTTCTGCGGTGAGCACGGGCTGGCCGCGGACATCGAGGTGATCAGCGCGAAGCAGATCAACGAGGCGTACGAGCGGGTGCTGGCGAGCGACGTCCGCTACCGCTTCGTGATCGACACCTCGACGATCTGACCCCTCCGGCCGGCGATCCGGCCCTCTGGTCCACGACTCCGGTCGGCGACCGCTTCCGCGCCCGGTGACGGGCGCGGAAGCCCGCGCCCGGGCCGGCCTCCCCCCGGGCCGGCCCGGGCGTTCGCCTGCCGTGACCAGGCAGCTCCCGATTAATTGGAAACGGTATCCATTTTCATATAGCCTCCGACGGTGCCCACCCCCGGTGAACCGCTCCGCTCCGGTCCGCCCGCCGCCCCCGAAGGAGGCCCCACCCCATGGCCGTGCCCAAGCGCAAGCTCTCCCGCAGCAACACCCGCCACCGCCGCGCCCAGTGGAAGGCCACCGCGCCCCAGCTGGTGCCCGTCACCGTCGACGGCACCGTCCACCAGGTGCCGCGCCGCCTGGTGAAGGCGTACCGGCTCGGCCTGATCGACCCGAAGGGCTGAGCGGCGGCGGCCTGGCTCCCGGCTGCCGCGCGCCGGCCGCCCGCAGACGAACCCGCGGCCCACGGCCCGCGTTCCCCGGCCCGCGGACGGCGCGGAAGATTTTCCGCACCGCCCGGCAACCCCCGGCCGCTCCGCACGTCGTGACGGGTGAGGGCGCCATCCGGCGCCGCCCGTCGAAGAACGTGGAGCAGCCGACCGTGAAGTCCACCCGTACCTCCCGCACCTCCGCCGGTCTCCGGCCGTACGCCCCCCGATCGCGCGGCGCGGCCGCCGCCGGCCTGGTCGCGGCGCTCGCCCTGACCGGGCTGTCCGCCGCCGGCACCGCGCACGCCGAGGGCGGCCCCCGGCCCTCCCCCACGCAGGCCAGCAGCGCTCCCCCGTCGGCCGTCCCCCGGCCCAGCGCGCCCAGCACCCCCAGCGCCTCGCCCACCCACCCGGGGCCGCAGCCCTCCGACGCCACGGCCCCGCCCAGCGCCCCGCCCACCTCGCCCGGCACCCGCGGCGACGGCGGCCCCCCGGCGACGCCCCGCCCGGCCCCGGCCAAGGGCGCGGACAGCAACAAGGAACTCGCCCGCACCGGCGCCTCCTCCACGGCCACCGTGGCGCTCGGCGCCGGCGCCGCGGCCCTGATCGCGGTGGGCGGCGGCGCCGTCTACGCGGCCCGCCGCCGGCGCGACTGAGCCACCGGCGCGGCCCCACCCCGAGGTATCGATGGAGTTCTCCGCCGGCCCGCAGCACGCCCCGGTACGGTTCGCCCTGCCGGGGCTCCGGCCTGCCCTGTGGCGGCGGCTGCTGCGCACCGCCCGTCCGGCGGCCGCCCGCCGCGAAACCCCGCGCACCGGCCACCCGCCCCGGCCGGTGGCGTACGGCCTTCCGGCGGGCGCCGGACCACCGGCCGGCGGCGCCCCCGCTCCCCCCGAGCCGCGGCCGACGATCAGCGAGCTCTACCACGCCCACCGGCTGAACATGGTCCGGCTGGCCGTCCTGCTCGTCGACGACCGCGCCACCGCCGAGGACGTCGTCCAGGACGCGTTCGCCGCGCTCTACAAGCGGCACGGCGAACAGCTCGGCGAGGTCGACAACGCGCTCGCCTACCTGCGCACCGCGGTCGTCAACGCCGCCCGCTCGGTGCTGCGGCGCCGGCGGACCGCACGCGAGTACACCCCGCCGTACGAGGCGGACGCCCCGTCCGCCGAGGAGCGGATCGTGCTGGACGAGGAGCACCGGGAGGTGTTCGCCGCGCTGAGCGGGCTGACCGCCCGCCGCCGGGAGGTGCTCGTCCTGCGCTACTGGGGCGAGCTGACGGAGGCACAGATCGCGACGACGCTGGGCATCAGCCGCGGCGCGGTGAAGTCGATCGCCAGCCGCGCACTGAACGCGCTGGAGAAGATCTTGGAGGAGCGGTCATGAACGGCCCCGGCACGGACACCGGTCGCGCCGGCGGCGGACCCGACGGCGGCACGGGCCCCGGCGGCGCCGGACGCCCCGTGGAGGACCGGCTGCGCCGGGCCCTCGCGGCGCGCGCCGAGAGCATCGCCGTCCGGGATCTGCGGCCCGCCGCACCCCCCGGACCGCACCTCCGGCGCACCCGGCTGCCCGGTGTGCGGCACCTGTGGCCGCGCCGTTTCGGCCTGCCGCTGGCGGCGGCCGCCGCGGCCGCCGCCGTCGCGATCGGCTATGCGGCGACGGCCCCCGGCACCCCGCCGGACCGCCGGCCCGCACCCGCCACCCCGCCGCGCCCCGTCGTCCCCGCCCCGTCCCCGCACCGTACGGACCCCGGCCCCGCACCGTCGCCGAGCGCCCCCTCGGACGGCCCGCACCGCACGGCCCGCCCCACCGGCTCGGTGACGCCCGGCGCGCCGTCGGCCCCGCCGTCGCACACCCCCGGCGCCGGCAGCCCCACCCCGCGGCCGACGGACCGGCCGTCCGGCGCTCCCCCCTCGACCACCCTGCCGCCCGCCGGCACCCCGTCGGCCGACCCCACCGGCGCGCGCTCCGCCCCCGGCGGCAGGGGCAGCACCCCGTCCCCGTCGGGAGGGTGACCACGCACCGGACGGGTCCGCACCGTACGAGCCCCCGCCGGACGGGCCCGCGCCGGACAAGCCCCCGCCGGACCGGCCCGCACCGGGTCGCCCGCGGCCCCCCGCGTCCCCGGCGGCCCGCCGCTCGCCGCGCACGAAGGGCCGAAACCAGCGCCCCGCGTTAGCCGGGCGTTAGCGGATCACCAGCACCCGCGCCGAAGGTCGTGTACACGCCGCCGTCCCGGGGGAGCTCCCGATGCCGATCACCACCACCAGCCGGGCCGTCACCGCGACCGCCCTCGCCGCCGCCGCGCTGACGTTGACCACCGCCTGCCACGACACCCCCGGCGGCAAGGCCGACAGCCCCCTCTCGGCCGTCTCGCCCGCCCCTTCCCCGGCCACCGACGACGCCGGCCCCCCGGCCCCCGGCGGCCGGGTCGCCTGCGCCCCCGAGATGCTGAGATTCCACGCCGGCGCCCTGCCGCACCGGGACCGCCGCATGCTGCTGAAGGTCACCAACTCCTCCGGCCGGACCTGCGACTTCGCCGCCCAGCCCTACCCCCTGCTGCGGTTCGGCGACGGCCGGCGGCCCCCGCTCCCCGTGATCCGGGCGAGCCGGCCGCTCACCGTGGTCTCCCTGGCGCCCGGCGACACCGCGTACGCCATGATCATCACCTCCGCGGGCGGGCCGGACGGCCGGGGCCACCGGGGCCGGCGGATCTCCCAGTTCGGCGTCGCGCTGGCCGCCCGCGCCACCCCCACCCAGGTCGGCCTGGACGGCCGCGCCCCCGTCCGCATCGACCCGCGCACCGCCACGGTCACGCACTGGCAGCCCAGTTCGGTGGCCGCCCGGCAGTGGTGACCGCCCGCCGCGGGGCCGCGGCGACGGGGAGCGCCGCCCGTCCGGGACACGCCGCGCGGTAGCCCGTTCGGGTCGCATCCGGCCATATCCCGTGGGCCACCCCTCCCCAATGATCCATGTTTGCCGTCAATGATCCTTTTGCGTCGCTGCGGCATGGCTGCGCCCGGTGCCGCTCGCCCGGTAGGCTTTCCGTGTGATCTTCAAGCGCATCGGAAACGGTCGGCCGTACCCGGACCACGGCCGGGAGAGCACCCGCCAGTGGGCGGACGTCGCCCCGCGCCCGGTACGCCTCGACCAGTTGGTGACGACCAAGCAGCAGCTCGATCTCGAAACGCTGCTCGCCGAGGACTCCACGTTCTACGGCGACCTCTTCGCGCACGTCGTGAAGTGGGAGGGCGACCTCTATCTGGAGGACGGGCTGCACCGCGCGGTGCGCGCGGCGCTCCAGCAGCGCCAGGTGCTGCACGCCCGCGTGCTCGAACTGGGCTGACGCACGGCCCCTCGGTCGCAGACACACACCCCGGCCCAACTGGCCGAAAGTCCCCCTTACCGCTCGGCGGCACCCCGCCCATCCTGCCCGAATTGGCCCTTTTGGGTTGGGTCTCGCACGACGCGTTGATCATCTAGTAGGCACGGCCCGCCTCCCGCACTACGCTGCGCCCATGAGCATGCTGACGCCCCCAGGAATGGGCGGTAAGAAGTACCGCATCACGGGCGACAGGTATCCGCGGATGCGCCGTCCCCGCCACCGCCGCCGGATCGTCCTCACCGTCGTCGCCACGGCCTGCGTCCTCGGCCTGGCCGCCTGGGGGACCCTGCAGCTCATCGACGTCTTCGGCGGCCGCACCAGCAGCGCCCGGGCCGCCTCCCAGGGCGAACAGCACTGCCGGGACGGCGGCAAGGCGGAGGCGGCGCAGGCCGGGGCCGCCGCGCAGAAGATGCCCGCGCCCGGCGCCCTGACCGTCAATGTCTTCAACGCGACGCCGCGCTCCGGCCTCGCCAAGCGCACCGCCGACGAACTGCAGAAGCGCGGCTTCAAGATCGGCAAGGTGGGCAACGCCCCCGCCGCCTACGACAAGAAGGTCAAGGACGCGGGGATACTCCTCGGCCCCCAGGCGTCCGACGCCCCGCTGAAGGTGCTGGCCACCCAGCTCGCCGGCGCCCAGCAGAAGACCGACGGCCGCAAGGGCACCGACCTCGACCTGATCATCGGCGACGCCTTCAAGGACCTGACCCCTCAGCAGAACGCCGCGAAGTCGCTGGCCCTGCTGACGCACCCGTCCCCGGCCCCCGCCGCCAAGTGCTGACCGCATGCGAACGGGCCCCGCACCACCGCGTGGTGCGGGGCCCGGACCATGATCGGGCGGGGCGCGTTCAGCCGGCCGTGCCGTACATCCGGTCCCCCGCGTCGCCGAGGCCCGGCACGATGTAGCGGTCGTCGTTCAGCCGCTCGTCGACCGCCGCGGTGACCACCGTCACCGGCGTGCCGGCCAGCTCCTTCTCCATGACCTCGACACCCTCCGGCGCGGCCAGCAGGCAGATCGCGGTGACGTCGTCCGCACCGCGCTTGATCAGCTCACGGATCGCCGCGACCAGCGTGCCGCCCGTGGCGAGCATCGGGTCGACGACGTAGACCTGACGGCCCGAGAGGTCGTCGGGCATCCGCGTGGCGTAGGTGTGCGCCTCGTACGTCTCCTCGTTGCGCACCATGCCCATGAAGCCGACCTCGGCGGTGGGCAGCAGCCGCACCATGCCGTCCAGCATGCCCAGACCGGCCCGCAGGATCGGCACGACCAGGGGCCGCGGGTGCGAGAGCCGCACACCGGTGGTGGCCGTCACGGGGGTCTCGATCTCGACCTGCTCGGTGCGCACATCACGGGTGGCCTCGTAGGCGAGCAGGGTCACCAGCTCGTCGGCGAGCCGCCGGAAGGTGGGGGAGTCGGTGCGCTTGTCGCGCAGTGTGGTGAGTTTGTGCGCCACCAGCGGGTGGTCGACGACGTGGATCCGCATGACATCGACAGTAACCGAGCCGGAAGGCCCCGGCGCCCGCCCGTCGGAACCCTGCGCCCGCGCACCCCGGCGGGGTGGAGTCGGCATCAAACCGCCGAAAGGAGGGAAAGTGGGCACGTACGCCCGATCGGCCGTCCTGCCCCCGGGCGAAGAACCCGCCCGAGGTGGTGTGCGCGTGCCCGACCGCAAGCGGACCGACGACACGAACGACGCCCTCCCCGGCGGCGACCACGCCGCCCCGGACGCCGGGGCGGCGGCGGCGCGCCGACGCCGGCGGGCACAATTTCTGCGGGAACTGCACGAGGCCAAGGAGCTGCGCGACCGCGTCCAGCCGCGCCGCGCACGCGCCGAACGGATGCGCCAGGCCCTGCGGATGCGCACATTCCGCTGGTAGCGGAGCCTGTTCCGCTGAGAGCGAACCACCGTCGCACTACCGCCCGCGCTGCGGCACGTGAGCGACATCTCTCACAACCTCCGCACGACGCAGCGCCGAAGACCCCGCGCGAACGCGTTGTTTCTGCCACGATTCCGAAGGGGGCGGGACCAACGGCGTGCAGCGCCGCCCCGCCCGGCCCGGCACGCCTATGACCAGTGGGAGAGTCACGGTGTACTTCGCCGCACTGCTCGCGCGCACCGAAGACGGGTGGGAAGCGAGCGATACGGAGCTCGACGATGTGGAGACGCTGACCGATCTGGCCGATCTGGCCCGAGAGGCGGCGGTCGACGACGACACGGTGGTGGCCTTCATCGAGCAGGAGGACGCCTGGTTCGGCGTCGTCCGGGTGGACGGCGAGGACGACCCACGGGTCTTCCTCTCCAACGCCGCCGCCGCCGCCAAAAGCTCGTACGGCGCGATGCTGACCGACGAGCTGCTCGGCCGCGATGAGGACGACGCGGCCGACGACCTCGACAGCCTCGACCTGGACGGCACGGAGGACGGCGAACCCGAACCCGAACCCGACGACAACGTGGACGACAACGACCCCCTGGAGTCGGTGAACGGCTCCGACGGCCCGCCGCACGGCCCGCTCGGCGATGCCGCCCTGCTGGCCGACCTGGGAGTCAGCGAGAAGGAACTGCTGGCCCTGGACGGCGATGCGCTGGGCACCATCGCCGACTCGCTGGGCTGCACGGAGGTCCTCGAAGCCGTGCGCTGAGCCGGCCGGGCCGGGGTCCCCGTCCTCGGGGCCCGGGCCCCGCCCCCGGTCGCGTCCCCGACACTGGGGACATGACCGTCCCCCCATCCGCCTCTCACCCCTCCCCCGCGCCCGACCCGCTGCGCGATCCCTGGATCGCGCCGATGCGGCAGGCGCTGGACGAGGCCGCCCGAGCCCCCGGGACCGGTGACGTCCCGGTGGGCGCCGTCGTGCTGTCCGCGGACGGCACGGTCCTCGGCACCGGCCGCAACGCGCGCGAGGCCACCGGCGATCCGACCGCCCACGCCGAGATCCTCGCGCTGCGGGCGGCGGCCCGGACCCTGCGCGAGGAGGCCGCGCTCCCGCGCTCCGCCCGGCCGGAGCCGGCGGGAGGCGCCGCCGCGGCGGGCGCCGGGCGGCGGCCGGGCGAGTGGCGGCTGACGGACTGCACGCTCGTCGTCACCCTGGAGCCGTGCACGATGTGCGCCGGCGCGATCGTGCTCTCCCGCGTCGACCGCGTCGTCTACGGTGCCCGCGACGCCAAGGCCGGCGCGGCCGGCTCCCTGTGGGACGTGGTCCGTGACCGACGTCTCAACCACCGTCCCGAAGTCGTCACCGGCGTCCTGGAAGCCGACTGCGCGGCCCTGCTGACCGACTTCTTCCGGGACCGCTGACCTGCGGTCCGGCCCCGCGCCGGCCCCTTCCCGGAATCCGATTTCGGCGCACGGCCACCCGTGGGCTAGGATCTCTCTCGGTAGCGTGTCCGAGCGGCCGAAGGAGCGCGCCTCGAAAGCGCGTGAGGGGGCAACTCCTCCGTGGGTTCAAATCCCACCGCTACCGCTCAGAGGACGAGGGCCCCGATCTTTACGGATCGGGGCCCTCGTCGTGTGCGGGGTCGCGGTCGTCCGCCGCGGGTCCCGTCGTCCGCGGGGCGGGGAACTCGTCGGGGCGGGGCGCCCGCCGCGCGCGGGTCCGGCACCGACGGCCGCCGGCGCATGGCGTTCAGGTGACCCGGCCCAGGAGCAGGCCCGCATCCGCAAGCAGAAGAACCGGTCTCTTCGGCTGACGCTCAAAACGCTGCTGGGTCGCCTGAGCGGCACGTGACGCGATCGATGCCGTAGTCGGCCCGCTGTCCGGCGTCGTCGCCCGGCGGCGGGCCGCGCCAATTCCCCGGGGACTTCGCTTTGTTGCCGCCCGCGCGGGAGCCGGATCGCAAAAGCGGCGCGCCCGTGGAAACGGACGCGCCGCGGCGGCCTGGACGGCCGTGGGTGCGTTCAGGCGTTGCGGCGGTTCCGTGCCGCGCGGCGGAAGAAGCGCACGATCAGCCAGATCACCAGGATCACGACGACGAGGAAGAGGACGAAGAGCACGATCAGGAAGATGCCGAGCTTCTTGAAGAAGCCGCCCTTCTTCTTCGCCTTCGACTTCCACTTCGACGTCTTGGACTTCTTGGATGTGAAGACCGTCTTGAGCGGGGCCGAGTGGTGCGCGCTGTGGTGGCGGTAGCCGGCGGCCTGCGCCGGGGCGGCGGCGAGCCGGGAGGCGTCGGCGCTCCGGCTCGGGGCGCTCGCGGCGGCCGCCACGCGGGCACCGTCCACCGCGCCGCGGCTCGCGGCCGTGGCCGGGGCGACGGCCGCGGCCAGCAGGCCGACCAGCAGCGCCAGCACGACGGCCGGCCGGCGCCGCGCCAGCGGGGACCTGGTCGCACCCCGGGCGGGCCGGGCGGCCGCGGACGACGAATCGGACTCGCGCGGTACGGAGTTCATGGGCATCCTTCGCTTCCCCCTTGGATCGAGCGTTCAGCCATTATGGGCGGTGGCGGGCACTCCGGCCGAGGTCTCGACCTCCAGAAGAGAGGCACTGTGCCGCTCCTCGTCGAAGGCCTCGCGGCCGCCGCGCAGCCCGAAGAGCCGCTTGGTGAGCGCGATGTAGAGCACCGCGAGGATGTTGATCACCAGCGTGGCGATCTTGAGCCAGCTGACCTTCTCGGTCAGCTCGTAGATCTCCAGCGGCAGGAAGGCCGCCGTCGCCACCACCGTCAGATACTCCGCCCACCGCTTGGCGCGCCACAGGCCGACGCCCTCGACGATCTCCACCAGGGCGTACGCCAGGAGCAGCGCGGCCACCAGCAGCAGGGTGGAGTGGCGGTAGCCGAAGGTCTTCTGGATGGTGCCGACGACCGGCGAGTGGTCCAGGTCGTAGTGGAAGTGCCGGGCCACCGGGCGGAGCACGGCGACGTACTCGTCGAAGAACCGGCGGACCGCGTCCTTGCGGTTGCTGAACTGCCATACGCCGAGCGCGGCCAGCACGATGAACACACCGCGCACCGCTCGCTCGACGGCCAGGAACCGCAGGACGAACAGGTCGCGCAGGACCTTGCCGCGCGGGACCAGCGGCGCGTCGGCGGCCGGGCCCGAGCCGTGCGGGGTGCCGAGGGCGAAGTCGCCGCAGCGCAGGCAGCGCCAGGCCTCGCCGAGAGCGGTGTCCGCGCGCAGCTTGTCCCTGAGGTGCTCCTCGTGCGGGAGGTAGGTGATGTGCCCGCGGCGCGCGCAGGTACGCCGGTCCCAGTCGATCTTCATCGTTGGCGCCTGTGTTCCTCTCGTCGTCCCCCGCGGCCGCATGCCGCGACGCGGCACACCGCCGCTTCGTTGTGACGCGTACATGATGCATGCCGCGTGGCCGGCACGAGCCGCACTCCGGGCCGCACAGCGTTCGGGCACCGCGGTCGCAGGGGTCGTACGAGGTGGGAGACGCGGTGGACCTTCCCCGTGGTTGCAGACGCGGGGCGGGTGGTTGCCGGGGCGCGGGTGCGGGCACCGGGGGCTGCGCGCGGAGACCGGCCGGGATTTCGTGCGGCCGCCGCGGCCGGGTGCGGCGCACCGGGGCGGTCGCGCACGACGGAGCCCCGCCGCCGGCCGTGTCCTGGGACCCCCCGTGGAATCCAGGCACGGCGCGGCGGCGGGGCTTCCGCCGGTCGGGAGCGGCGTCGGGGGATGACCCCACTCCCGCCGATACGGACCGGACCTCCCGGTCCGCGCCGCCGCCGCGAGGGCGGACACGGCGCGGACCCCGCAGTGAGGCCCTGACCGCTGGGCCCGTGGATTCCTGCCAGATCCAGCGGGCCACCTCGTTCATGATGCCTGGGCGTTCTGTCCCAACAGGCAGGTAAAGGACCCGCTTTGGCGGGTCTTTGGTCCATAAAGCCTGGATCAGCACGGGATCGCGGGGCGCGGCCGACGGGCGGTCACAGCGGACGCGCGGGCACGACTCCCGTGATCGAACACGTGTGGTTACACTCGCCCGACTGCAACCGGGAAGTGCAGGCACTGCCGTAGGGGACTGCGTAGGGGAGATCGGGACTGATGGCGCAGGCGAAGAAGATCGCGTTGTACATGATCATCGTCTTCGTGCTGTACACGATCATCACCTCCCCTCAGCGGGCCGCCGAGATGGTCCAGATAGGCTTCGAGGGCATCTCGTCCGCCGCGCAGGGCGTCGGCGAGTTCATGACGCAGCTGATCAAGTAGGGACCGCCCGGCCCGGCCGGCGGCACCCGAGCCGCCCGGGGAACGGACCGGCCCGCGATCGGCCGGCGCCCCAGCCCCGGCCAGCCGGCCCACCGACCGGCTGCGCCCCGTCCGCCGCACGGAGGCCCCAGTGATCCGCCACCTGGTCCTGTTCAAGCTCAATGAAGGTGTCTCCCGCGACGAGGAGCGGGTGCGGGCCGGCGTCCGCGCCTTCCAGGCGCTGGAGGGCGAGATTCCGGAGCTGTCGTTCTGGGAGTGCGCCTGGAACATCACCGACCGCCCGATCGCCTACGACTTCGCCGTCAACTCCGCCGTGGCCGACACGGACGCCCTCAAGCGCTACCTCGAGCACCCGGCCCACCAGGCCGCCGCCGCCCAGTGGCGCGAATTCGCCACCTGGGTGATCGCCGACTACGAATTCTGAGCCGCGGCACCGCCGCCCACCGCTCCGCCGAGCCCCCCGTCCGCCGCGGCCGGGGGGCTTCGCCGTACCCCCGGGCGCCCACCGCCGCCCACCGGCTCCCCGGCCGGCCCGCACCCGCCCCAACTCTCTGTTCAACACGGCGTTATGGGGTGCTTGCACACAGTGCACATGTCTTGTGATGCTATGACCGCTTTTGCCGGATACATGCACTGTGAAGGGTGGCGTGACCGTGACGGCCCGTACTGCGCCCAAGGCTCCATCCCGCGAGAGCCGTAGCGCGGACACGCGGGCGCTCACGCAGGTGCTGTTCGCGGAGTTGACGGACCTCGAACCCGGCACCCCCGAACACACCCGGGTCCGTGCCGCACTCATCGAAGCCAACCTGCCACTGGTCCGCTACGCCGCGGCCCGCTTCCGCAGCCGCAATGAGCCGATGGAGGACGTCATCCAGGTCGGCACCATCGGCCTGATCAACGCGATCGACCGGTTCGACCCGGACCGGGGCGTCCAGTTCCCCACCTTCGCCATGCCCACCGTCGTCGGCGAGATCAAACGCTACTTTCGAGACAATGTCCGCACGGTCCATGTACCGCGCCGCCTCCACGAGCTGTGGGTGCAGGTCAACGGCGCGACGGAGGACCTGACGGTGCTGCACGGCCGCTCCCCCACCACCGCCGAGATCGCCGAGCGGCTGAAGATCGGCGAGGACGAGGTGCTGGCCTGCCTGGAGGCGGGCCGCTCGTATCACGCCACCTCTCTGGAGGCCGCCCAGGAGGGCGACGGCCTGCCCGGCCTGCTCGACCGCCTCGGCTACGAGGACCCGGAGCTGGCCGGCGTCGAGCACCGCGACCTCGTACGGCACCTCCTGGTCCAGCTGCCCGAGCGCGAGCAGCGGATCCTTCTGCTGCGTTACTACAGCAATCTGACGCAGTCACAGATCAGTGCGGAGCTGGGGGTGTCGCAGATGCATGTGTCGCGGCTACTGTCGCGGAGCTTCGCCCGACTGCGATCCGCAAACAGGATCGACGCGTAGCCGGGACGAGCGACCCGATCCTGCACAGATATGTCGACAAGGCGCTACAGCGTGTTGCCGACATGTGACATTCTGCAGGAACCGCGTTTGCCGTAGCGCCGCCTCCGGTATTCAGGTGGAGGAATCACTCCTCGGTCCGCCCCGGTCCGAGGACGCCGCAGCGACCCGACCGCGACCTCAAGGGGGTGGCATGTCCGTAGAACTGGGCAGCTCGAAGGTGCTTCCCGCGATTCCCGCGCCCGCACCACACGTGCATGACGACGACGCCATCAACACCCGCACGCTCTCCCGCTCCCTGTTCCTGCGGCTGGCCTCGCTCGACAAGGACTGCGCGGAACGTACGTACGTCCGTGACACGCTCATCGAACTGAACCTCCCTCTGGTGCGCTACGCGGCGGCCCGCTTCCGCAGCCGCAACGAGCCGATGGAGGACATCGTCCAGGTCGGCACGATCGGTTTGATCAAGGCGATCGACCGTTTCGACTGCGAACGCGGCGTGGAATTCCCGACGTTCGCGATGCCCACCGTGGTCGGTGAGATCAAGCGCTTCTTCCGCGACACGTCGTGGTCGGTCCGCGTCCCGCGCCGGCTCCAGGAGCTCCGGCTCGCCCTCACCAAGGCCAGCGACGAGCTCTCCCAGAAGCTGGACCGCTCCCCCACCGTCCCCGAACTGGCCCTGTGCCTGGGGGTGTCGGAGGAGGACGTCGTCGACGGCCTGGCCGTCGGCAACGCGTACACCGCCTCCTCGCTCGACTCCCCGTCCCCCGAGGACGACGGCGGCGAGGGCTCCCTCGCGGACCGCCTGGGCTACGAGGACAGCGCCCTGGAGGGCGTGGAGTACCGCGAGTCCCTCAAGCCCCTGCTGGCCAAACTCCCGGCCCGCGAGCGCCAGATCATCATGCTGCGCTTCTTCGCCAACATGACGCAGTCCCAGATCGGCGAGGAGGTCGGCATCTCCCAGATGCACGTCTCCCGCCTGCTCACCCGCACCCTGGCGCAGCTGCGCGAGGGCCTCATCTCCGACTGAGGAACGGTCCGCCGAGGGGCCGCAAGCGCTCCGTGCCGCTCGGCGGACAGCTGCAAGGACGCGGAGAGGGGTGCGGGGGCGCGGCGCGGAGGGCGCCCGCCCCGCAGCTGTGTGTTCCGGTCGTACGGCCAGGCCGTACGGCCCCGTTCGCGCGTGGTGATTCGGGCGTCGTTGTTGTTCGGGTGTCGCTGCCGTTCGGGCGTCACTGTTCGCGCGCCGTGGTTCGCGCGTTGCCGTCGGCCCGCTGTCCTTCCTGCGGCGTTGGCCATCCGGGCCCTTCATGCCCCGTCGGTGAGGCGGCGTTCTTCTTGCGGCCTAGGCCAAATGTCCTCTTCGGGCGGCTCCTTCATGTGGCCCGTGGGTGCGCGTCAATCGGACGCCGCGTTCGTGCTCCTCGTGCGGGCGATCCGTTCGTGGGGCCGTGGCGTGGGTGGGCCGCCGCACGTGCGGCCGTCTCCGTCGTCGCCTTTGCCGCGATCTTCCCGGCTTTCTCCTTCCCGGGTGGCTTCTTCGCCGCCCCCATGACCACCTTTCGGCTGCGACGACCTCCAGAGGGCCTGAACGTGGCCTTGCGAGCCGGGACTTGGTGCGGGCCTGCAGGGGCCGGCTTTCGGCCGCGTGGGAGGTGCGATCCGGACAGTCCTCGGCTGCGCGTCCCGGCCCTGTACACCTGACACGCCGTCAGCAACACTGGCCCGATGCGACGGACGACGACCGTGGCCGCCGCCTCTGCGGCCGTGCTGTGTCTGGGTTCCCTGCTGGCCGGCTGCGGCAGCGCGGCCGACGAGGGGTATGTCGCGGTGGGCGCGGCAGGCCCCGCCGATGGACGTGCGCCGTCCCGGGGCGTACCGCCGGAGGGCGGCGTCGAGCTGACGCCGCTGGACGGCGCCGGCGGCCGCGGGGGCGGTGGCGGGGACGGCAGGAGCGAGGGGCCCGGCGACGGCGGCGGTGCGCAGGCCGACCCCTCCGGAGCGGGTTCCGCCACCGGGGCCGGCAAGGGGGACGAGGCCGCCGGCGCGGGTGATCCCGGCGGGCCCGGCGCGTCCGGCGCCCCGCGCGCGACCTCCGCGCCGTCCGCCGGAGCGCACACCGGCCACGGTCACGGCGGCGCCACGCCCCCGGCCTCGCCGAGTGCGCCCAACTCCCCCACGCATCCCGGAGGTTCCGCCCCGCCGCACGGCTCCCACGCCCCCGAACCGCCCTCCCCCACCATCCCGGCCGGTCCGGGCGCCCCCCGCGGCCTCCTGATAGGCAAGCCGGCGCTCGCCGATACCGATGTCCGCTGGTGCCAGAAGGTCTCTCTCGACTTCCTCAACAGCGGCGGCCGGCCCGTCACCGCCGGCACCGTCACCTTCGGCACCCACATCATCGGCTCCCTCGGCGTCGACTGGGCCACCCGCACCTCCACCCACGACCTTCCGCTGCCGCTCGCCGTGGGCAAGAAGCGGACCGGCACCTGGCGGGTGTGTGTGGACAGCTGGCGGGTGCCGCTGGGCATGCACCTCGACACCAAGGACGTGACCTTCACCTGGAAGTGAGGGGCTGGTCCCGACCGTCCCGACCGGGCCCGTGAGTGGCTGAAACTCACCCCTGGAGGACGAGGCCCGGGGCGAGCCGGACAGCGTGAGAGCGAGCCGGAGGACGGGCGGGAGGACGGCCGGAAGGCGACACCCGGAAGAGGACCGATCCGGCGACCGCGGAGAACGTCCCGGAAGGCGATGAGTTCCGACCGGTGGCACGGTCTGAAGAGGCACAGACGCAGCCGCCGGCCGCGCCCCGTCCCAGGAGATGACCATGCCCCAGATCACCCCCAACCTGTGGTTCGACACCCAGGGCAAGGAAGCCGCGGAGTTCTACTGCTCGGTGTTCCCGAACTCGGAGATCAAGAACGTCACCTACTACAACGAGGCAGGTCCGCGCCCTGCGGGGACCGTGCTGACGGTCGAGTTCGCGCTCGACGGCCAGGAGTACACCGCGATCAACGGCGGGCCCCAGTTCACCTTCGACGAGGCGATCTCCCTGATGGTCGTCTGCGCCGACCAGGACGAGATCGACTACTACTGGACCAAGCTCTCCGAGGGCGGCGAGGAGGGCCCCTGTGGCTGGCTGAAGGACAAGTACGGCCTGTCCTGGCAGGTCGCGCCCGGCGGCATGACAGAGCTGCTGAACGACCCGGACCAGGAGCGGGCGGCCCGCGCCATGAAGGCCATGCTCGGCATGAAGAAGATCGACATCGCCGCCCTCCAGGCGGCGGCCGACCAGGTGTAGGCCGAGCGTCCCGGGCCGCGGCCCTGACAGGCGGCCCCCGGCCCCCGCGCGACCGGTGCGGGCCGGGGCCGCCGGCGCACCTCAGGACCGGCTGCGGTTCCGTCCCGCCCGTAGGGGCCGGGGCACCGAGCGGCGCTGGACGCCCACCTCGCGCAGCGCACGGGCGGCCGCCTGCACGGCGGCGGGCGACGCCTGGGCGAAGACCGCTTCATGGGCGTCGGCGTGGGCGCGGACGGCGCACTCGGCGGTGCGCACCCCGTCCGGGGTCAGCCGGATCATGGTGCTGCGGCCGTCGTCCGGTGCGGGTTCACGGACCACGAGTCCGCGGCCGGCGAGGTGGTTGACGACGTTGCTCAGGCCGCCGGAGGACAGCAGGAGGACGCGGACCAGCTCGTTCGGCTTCATCCGGTACGGCTCACCGGACCTGCGCAGGGCGACGAGGATGTCGAACTCGGCGACGGTCAGACCGAGCTCGGGGAGCACGCCGCGGGTGGCCGCGTCCAGGGCCGCGGCGAGCTGCGCTATCCGCTTCGACAGCTCGGTGGTCGGGCGGAGCACATCCGGCAGCTCGCTGCGCCAGGCGCTCAGCAGCGCATCGACGGGGTCGGGGACTGGTCCGGATGCCGCGGTCACCTCGGCAGGATAGATCACCACCATGATAGCTTTCTATAAAGCTTTCTTCCGAACGTGTGGAAGGTGATGCGCCATGGGTATCGAGCACCGCCCCGCCCCGCGCCTGCTGCTGCGCGGCGGTCTGGTCATCGACACCGCCCCCCACCCCGTCGTCCACCCGCACACCGATGTCCTCGTCGAGGGCGACCGGATCGCCGCCGTGGGCCGCGACCTGCCGCTCGACGACACCGGCGCCGGCCTGGAGGTGATCGACGCCCGCACGATGATCGTGCTGCCCGGCTTCGTAGACGCCCACCGGCACCTGTGGCAGGGAGTCCTGCGGTCCGCCGCGGTCGACGCGAGCCTCGACGGCTACTTCAGCCGGATCCTCGGTGACCTGGCCGGCCGCTTCACGCCCGCCGACGTGTACACCGGCAACCTCCTGGGGGCGCTGGAGTGCCTGGACGCGGGGGTCACCACCGTCCAGGACTTCTCCCACGTCCAGTACTCGCCGGAGCACACCGCGGCCGCCGTCGAGGCGCTGCGGGAAGCGGGCATCCGGGCCGTCTTCGGCTACGGCTACCCCGTCTTCGACGAGACCGCCCGGCAGGCCGACTGGGTGCGCAAGGCCCGCACCACCCACTTCACCTCGCGCGACGCGCTGGTCACGATGGCCCTGGCCCCGGTCGGCCCGTCCTTCACGGCGCCGGAGGCGGTGCGGGAGGACTGGCTGCTCGCCCGCGAGCTGGGGCTGCCCGTCGCGGTCCATGTGAGCGCCGGGCCGGTGGCCGAGCGGCCGATCGCCGCCCTGCGGGAACAGGGGCTGCTCACGGCCGGCACCCTGTACGTCCACGGGAACTCGCTGCCGGACTCCGAGCTGCGGCTGATCGCCGAGTCCGGCGGGGCCGTGGCGATCACACCGGCGATCGAGGCGTCGATGCGGTTCGGCGCGCCGATGGCGGGCCGGCTGCGCCGGGCGGGCGTCACCACGGGGCTGGGCGCGGACGCGGTGACCTCGGCGGCGGGCGACATGTTCTCGCAGATGCGCGCCGCGTTGATGAGCAGTCACTTCGACGCCGACACGGAGGAGTCCGCGGTCACGGCGGCCGACGTGCTGCGGATGGCCACCGCGGAGGGGGCCACGGCCCTCGGCCTGGGCGACGAGGTGGGCTCGCTGGGCGTCGGCAAGCGCGCCGACCTCGTCCTGCTGCGTGCCGATGCCCTCAACCTCGCCCCGGCGACCCACGATCCGATCGGCGCGGTGGTGACCGCCGCACACCCCGGGAACGTCGACACGGTGCTGGTGGCGGGGCGGGCGGTCAAGCGGGACGGGCGGCTGCGGTACGAGAACCTCGGCGGCGTACTGGCCGAGGCCCATCGCGCCGGCGAACGCCTCGGGGTGTCCGGGCCCTGAGACTCGGGGTGTCGGGTCCCTGAGGGCTGTCCCGTAATCCCTGGTGGATCAGCGCACGGCGTCGGCGGTGCGGGGCACCCGCCGGCCTGCGACGGGCGGGTGCCGCAGCCGGCGTCGTGCATCCGCCAGGGATTCCGGGACAGCCCTCAGGGACCGTCCGGCGGCTCATCCATGATGTCGGATGTGGCTGGTGAGTTGTGAGCTGAGCGTGCACAACTGTGTTGGCAATGAGTTCACTCGTGGCCGTGGAGCGCCTGGTGCCGGTGTTCCTTGGGCGTGGTGCCGTAGGCGGCGCGATGGGCGCGGCTGAAGTCGGTGGCGCGGGGGAATCCCCAGCGGGCGGCGATGGTCTGGATCGGGGTGGCGCGGAGCGCCGGGTCGGCGAGGTCGCGGCGGGCCGCCTCCAGGCGCCGGCGGCGGATCCACTCGGCGACCGTGGCGTCCTCGTCCCGGAAGAGCCGGTGCAGATAGCCGGCGGAGAGGTGGTGCGCCGCGGCGATCGCGCTCGGGGTGAGGTGCGGGTCGTGCAGGTTCTCCCGGATGAACGCCTGGATGCGCAGGATGAGGGTCCGCCGGTGGGTCTCCGGGGGGAGGCAGCGGCCGGCTTCGAGCGTGTGGGCGAAGAGCGCGCCGACCAGTTCGGTCAGGACCGTGCCCAGCCGGGGGCCGTCGGAGGGCCGGTAGGCGGCCGTGTCCGTGGTCAGCTGGGTGAGGAACCGGGCCAGGAGGGCGCCCATGCCTTCCCGGGTCGACACGGGCACCCCGACGATCCGGCGGGTCAGATCGCGCGGCAGCGGCACCAGGGCCTTGGGGACCTCCAGCGCCACGGTCGTGACCGGGTCCCCGCTGCTGTGGACGTCGTTCGGCAGGGTGGAGGAGTTGATGAAGAGGTCGTCCGGCCCGTACCGGGTCTCCCGGTGCCGCCACACGCAGGACCCGGCCCCGCGGACGACGAGGCAGAGGTGGTAGGTCTCGGGGTCGGACTGCCGGATCAGCTTCGGTGTGCGCCGGAAGACCACCGGCTGGAAGACGGCGCGCCACGCGGTGACGGCGCCGAGGTCCAGTACCCGCTGGGAGCCCCGGAAGTCGTCGGCGTAATCGCTGCGCAGCTCCATGGGGGCGTGGGCACGGCCCAGCATCTCGGTCCAGTAGTCGAACCGGTCCGCCGCGGGTACGTCCTCGCTCCGGAACACCGTCTCGTTCAACACGTGTCTATCCCCCGCTTTCCGAAACCGCGGTTCAAGGGCTCCCACCAGCCGGTCCCCAGTCTGCTGGACGCCCCTGACCACTGCCGCGGCGGCCCGGGGACTGGCGCCCGCAGGCCGCAACCCCTCGAACCCGCCCGGGAGTTGCTCCGGCGCACGGCGGCGCCACGGAGAGCGGGTCCGGTCGGGCGTGAGACGTGACCGGTGGCGGACAGGCCAAAGGCCCGGCACAGCCGTGCCGGGCCCCTCATGCGGGAAGTCGACTGCGCGGGAGGCGTTACGCCAGCGCGAGCCAGGCGGCGCCCGCGACGACCAGGATCGCGACGATCACGCCGATGATGACGCCCACCCGGGGGCCGGCGGACTGCTGCGGGGCGGGGGCGCGGCGGCTGCCGGCCTGCGGGGTGCCGCCCTCGTCCACGAAGGCCCGGAACATCTGCGTGCTGCCGGCCGGGTCGTAGTTGCCGCCGGCCTGGTTCTGCGGGTTGGTCGCCATGGGCAAGGACCCTAGCGAACCGGGCGCCGGGCGGCACCCCTGGGGCGCGTACGGGACGCCCGGGAAGCCGCCTACGGAGCGGGGTCGGGCCGGGTACGGGGCGTGGGCGGGGGTGCGGCCGGGTCGTCTGGGGGTGTCCCGCTACCGACCGGTATCGGCCGGGAGCCGCCACCTGGCCTCCGACCTGCACCTTTGCGCGCCACGTCACCCCGATTGACCAATTGCCGACACAGACTTTCCGTTCCCTTTACTTCAAGCCTGGACGATTCGTTTGCCTTCAGCAACCAACCTTGTTTATGGTTGCCCAAAGCAACAAAAGATGTTGATGCGATGTGCGATGGATGCGTGGAGGAACCCGTGGCCGCCCACAGTCAGTACGAGGAGCTGGCCAGGCAACTCAGCGCCATCGGTGCCGTCAAGCGCGAGATGGGGCGGATGCTGCCCCAGGAGTGCCCACCGGCCTCGGCCGGGGTGCTCACCCTCCTCGACCGGCACGGCGAGATGCGGATGAGCCAGCTCGCCGAGCTGCTCGCCATCGACATGTCGGTGACCAGCCGGCATGTCGCCCACGCCGCCGAGCGCGGGTGGATCGAGCGCAAGCCCGATCCGGTGGACAAGCGGTCGCGGCTGCTGCGCCTGACACCGAGCGGCACCGCGCTCCTGGAGGAGCTCGCCGAGCGCTACACCGCCACGCTGGCCCGGTACTTGAACGACTGGTCCGACGCCGACGTCGGACACCTCGTCGAACTGCTCGCCAGGCTCCGTACGAGCTTCGGCGACTGCCGCACCCGGGCGCATCACGACTCCACCACCCGTACACCCGCAGGATGAAAAGGAACTACATGGCTACGACCACACCAGCCGGTGTGCGGGGCGGCCACGCCAGGCACGGAGGCGGACACCACGCCTCCGACGGAGCCCCTATGACGCACCGTCAGATCATGGAGGCGCTGTCCGGGCTGCTGCTCGGCATGTTCGTCGCCATCCTGTCGTCGACGATCGTCTCCAACGCGCTGCCCGAGATCATCCACGACCTCGACGGCGGGCAGAGCGCCTACACCTGGGTCGTCACCGCCTCGCTGCTGGCGATGACCGCGACCACCCCGCTGTGGGGCAAGCTCTCGGACCTCTTCAGCAAGAAGCTGCTGGTGCAGTTCGCGCTGATCATCTATGTGGCGGGATCGGTCGTCGCCGGTCTGTCGCAGAACACCGGGATGCTGATCGCCTGCCGCGTGGTGCAGGGCATAGGCGTGGGCGGTCTGTCCGCCCTGGCCCAGATCGTGATGGCCGCGATGATCTCGCCGCGCGAGCGCGGCCGGTACAGCGGCTACCTCGGCGCCACCTTCGCCGTCGCCACCGTCGGCGGCCCGCTGCTGGGCGGCGTCATCACCGACACCGACTGGCTCGGCTGGCGCTGGTGCTTCTACGTCGGCGTGCCGTTCGCGATCATCGCGCTGATCGTGCTGCAGAAGACCCTGAAGCTGCCCGTCGTCAAGCGCGAGGGCGTCAAGGTCGACTGGGCGGGCGCCTTCTTCATCAGCGCGGCGGTCTCGCTGCTGCTGGTGTGGGTGACGCTGGCCGGTGACAAGTACGACTGGATGTCGTGGCAGACCGCCGCGATGGTCGGCGGCGCGGTCGTGCTCGGCGCGGTCTTCGTCTTCGTCGAGACCCGGGCCAAGGAGCCGATCATCCCGTTGCGGCTGTTCCGCAACAAGACGATCACCCTGGCGTCGGTGGCCTCGCTGTTCGTCGGTGTCGCGATGTTCTCCGGCACCGTCTTCTTCAGCCAGTACTTCCAGCTGGCGCGCGGCAAGTCGCCGACGATGTCCGGCGTGATGACCATCCCGATGATCGGCGGCCTGTTCATCTCGTCGACCGTCTCGGGCCAGATCATCACCAAGACCGGCAGGTGGAAGGCGTGGCTGGTCTCCGGCGGTGTGCTGGTGACCGCGGGTCTCGGCCTGCTGGGCACCATCCGCTACGACACCGAGTACTGGCACATCGCGATCTTCATGGCCCTGATGGGCCTGGGCATCGGCATGATGATGCAGAACCTGGTGCTCGCCACGCAGAACCAGGTGGCCCCCGAGGACCTCGGCTCCGCCTCGTCCGTCGTGACCTTCTTCCGGTCCCTCGGCGGTGCGGTGGGCGTCTCGGCCCTCGGTGCGGTGCTCGCCAACCGCGTCACCCACTACGTCAAGGACGGGCTGGCCGAGCTCGGCCCGAAGGCCGCCAAGGCCGCCGCCCACGGCGCCGGCAACAGCGGCGGCGGCATCCCCGACCTGGACGCCCTCCCGGCGCCGCTGCGCACCGTCATGGAGAGCGCCTACGGTCACGGTGTCGGCGATGTGTTCCTCTATGCGGCGCCCTGCGCGCTGCTCGCCTTCCTCTTCACCCTGTTCATCAAGGAGGTCGCGTTGAAGACGCGTGGCGGACTGTCCCAGAGCTCACAGGGCGCGGACACCGCGGCCGCCCCGGCGGCGGACGCCGTCGTCCCGGACCTCGCCGCCGCCGCGGCGGTCGAGGAGCTGGAGCCCGCACTGGTGGGCGCCCCGTCGGTGGCCACCGACGACGACGCGCACACGCCCTCCTGGGCGCAGCCGGCCGCGGCGACGGCCACCCGGCCGCTGGCGGCGTACGCCTCGGCGGGCGGCGGTGACGCCACCCCGGCCGGGTCCGCGATCCACGGCTTCGTCCGCAACGCGGAGGGCCACCCCGTGCCGCGCTCCGCGGTGACGCTGATCTCGCTCGGCGGGCGTCAGCTGGGCCGAGCGGTCGCCCAGGCCAACGGCTCGTACCTGCTCGACGCCCCCGGCGCCGGCTCGTACGTGCTGATCGCCGCGGCCGACGGCCACCAGCCGCAGGCGTCCACGGTCGTCGTCGGCGACCAGCCCTACGGCTACGACATCCTGCTCAGCGGCACCAGCGGCCTCGGCGGGCAGGTCCGCAGCGCGGCCACCGGCGCGCCGGTCGACGGCGCGATGGTCGTCGTCACCGACGTCCGCGGCGAGGTGCTGGCCACCGGAACGACCGGCGCCGAGGGCCACTTCGCCTTCGGCGACCTGGCGCCCGGGACCTTCACCGTCGCGGTGAACGCCGCGAACCACCGCCCGGCCGCCCTGCCGGTCGAGGTCGGCGGCCAGGGCACCACCCGGATCGAGATCGAGCTGCTGTCCGGGGCGCGGGTCGAGGGCATCGTGCGGGCCGGCGGACCGGGCGGCGCCCGGCCGCTGCCGGACGCGCGGGTCACGCTGGTGGACGCGGCGGGCAATGTCGTGGCCACCTCGACGACCGGGGAGGACGGCGCCTACGCCTTCACCGACCTGGACGCCGGCGACTACACGGTCATCGCGAGCGGCTACCCGCCCGTCGCCACCGGGCTGACGGTCGGGGCCGGGGGAGTCGACGGCTACGACGTCGAGCTCGCACACCCCGGAGGTGCGGGTACGAGGGAGTGAGTCCGGGCAGGGGCCGTGGTCGGTTGCGCATCGAGCGGACGACGCCCCTGCCACTGAAAGCCCCGGACCGGGGCGCGTGTTGAGCGGAGACGCGCCCCGGACCGGACCCGAGGGCTCCGGGCGGCGGCGCTGCGCACAGGCAGGGGACGGCCTGCACGCCGCCGACCGGAGCCCGCCCCCCGGGCTACCGGCCCTCCCCCGCTCCCGGCTCCGGCCGGGCGCGGGGAGCCGGCGAGCACGGGGCACCCACCAGCAACAAACGGGAGAGGCAATGACTTCGACGGGCGCGGGAGCTGCGGGACTGAGAGCGCAGGTCCGCACACGCGACGGCTGGGCGGTCCAGCACGCCGTGCTGACCGTCACCGACATGACGGGCGCGCAGGTGCTGCGCGCCGCGGCGGACGACGAGGGCACCATCCGCAGCGAAGGGCCGCTGCCCGCCGGGCCGTACACGGTCATCGTGACGGCGGTCGGCTACGCCCCGGTCGCCTCCAGCGCGATCGTGACGCAGAGCGGCCGGATGGACGTCGGCACCGTCGTCCTGGCGCGGCAGGGCGGGGCCGAGCTGCCGCCGCCCGGGGCCTGGACCATCGACCCGATGCACTCGACGGTGGCCGCGGTCGCCCAGCACCTGGGGATCTCCAGCGTGCACGGCCGGTTCACGGAGTTCAGCGGCCGGATCGAGATCGCCGAGGACCTCGGTGACTCGCGGGTCGAGGCGGCCATCAAGGCCGCGTCCATCGACACCGGCAACGGGATGCGCGACGGACACCTGCGCTCCGAGGACTTCCTGAACACCGAGGAGTTCCCGGAGATCACCTACCGCAGCTCGGGCCTGGCACCGGCCGGCCCGGACCGCTGGACGGTGCACGGCGAGCTGTCGCTGCACGGCGTGGTGCGCCCGGTGGACCTCGATCTGAGCTACCTCGGCACCGGGCCCGACCCCTGGGGCGGGGTGCGCGCCGCGTTCCGCGCCACCGCGGAACTGCGCCGCGAGGACTTCAAGATGAACTACAACCAGGTCGTCGCGGCCGGTATCGCGGCGATCGGCACGACGCTGAAGGTCGAGCTGGACATCCAGGCGGTGCAGGGGGAGACCCTGCCGATGGGGTGACGGTCCCCTCCGTACCCGCCGGCGGGTACGGCGAAGGCCCCGGGCCATGCGGTCCGGGGCCTTCGTCATGCCGGTTCCCGGGGCGGGCCTGCCGCCGTCAGGCCCCCGTCCCGTCCCGCATCGCCTCGATTCCCGCGATCTGCAGGTCGAGGGCGAAGGCGAAGTCCCGGTCGAGCATCTCCACCGCGCTGCGGCCCTGGCGGACGTGGTCGGCCCGGGTGGACGTCTCCAGCATCTCGGCGAACTCCGGCCGGTCCGACAGCGTCGCGACGACCTGCTCGAAGTAGTCGTCCAGGCTCATGCCCACGACCCGGCAGCGGGCCTCGTGGGTGGCCCGGATGGTGGAGAAGCCGTAGACGAAGTGGAAGAGCGACGCCAGCGCGCCGGAGACGCGGTCCGCGGCCAGGCCGCTGCGGCGCATCACCCGCTGGGTGGCGTTGGAGAAGGCCGTCGAGTGCGGGCCGATGTTGAGGAACTCGCCCAGCAGCCGGGCGGCCCAGGGGTGGCCCAGCAGCATGTCGCGATAGCCGACGGCGAGGGTGCGCAACTGGTCGCGCCAGTCGGCGTCCGCGTCCGACTCGTCGGGCAGGACCATCTCGCCGGCCACCGCGTCGACGGCCAGTTCCAGCAGGTCGTCCTTGGTGTCGACGTACCAGTACACGGACATCGCGGTGACGCCGAGCTCGGCGGCGAGCCGGCGCATCGAGAACTTCGACAGGCCCTCGGCGTCGAGCAGCCGGACCGTCGCCGCGACGATCTTGTCGAGGTCGAGTCCGGCCGGCTGCTCCGCCTTCCGTTTGAGCGGGGGCCGTTCGGTCAGCCAGACGCTGTTCGGCCGCTTGCCGGCACGCTCGTCCGTCGCTGCCATGGCGCCCCTCCCTGTCCTGAGCGTCGTCGACGTCGTGGGTGGCGTCGTCGAGGTCGGCGTCGGTGTCGTCATCGGTGACGGCACGTACGGGTGTCATACGTGCCGCCGGTACGCGCCGTTCACGATCACATACCGAGCCGATGCTATTCCGCCGCGGCGGCGGCCGGTTGCGTCCCGGCGGGCGGGGCGGACGGCGCCGCGCCCGCGCCGTCCCGCTCGGCCCGGCGCAGCAGGACGGCGGCGAGCAGCCCGCCGAGGAACACCGCGGCCGCGCCGACCAGCTGGCTGGTGCCGATGCCGGACGCGAAGGCGTCGTGGACAGCGGTCCGTTCGGCGTCCGTACGGGTCCGGGCGAGCGCCGCGGGCAGCGACCCGGCGCCCGCGGAGACCAGCGGAAGCAGCGCCGCGAAGCGGGAGTTGAGGACCGCGCCGAGGACGGCGACGCCCAGGCCCTGGCCGAACTCCATCAGGGTGCCGTTCACCCCGGCGCCCACTCCGGCCTTGGCGGGCGGGATCGCGGACATGATGGCGTTGGCCATCGTCGGCATGGCGAACGCGACCCCGACGCCCATCACGACCAGGCCGCTCAGCATGCCGCCGTAGCCGGTGCCGCCCAGCAGGGAGACGACGGCGAGCCCCGCCGCGAGCAGCGACATGCCCGACACGATCATCGCCGGGGTGCCGTACCGGCGGATCAGCCGGGCGCCCAGGCCGGTGAAGTTGACCAGGACGACGGTGACGGCGAGCGGCGCCATCCGCAGCCCCGCGTCCAACGGCCCGTAACCGAGGACGAGTTGCAGATGCTGGGTGAGCAGGAACATCGAGCCGCCCATCCCGAAGGCCACGAGGATGCCGCCCGAGACGGCGCCGATGAAGCGGCGGTTGCGGAAGAAGTGCATGTCCAGCATCGGGTGCGGGACGCGCAGCTCCCACAGCGTGAAGACGGCGAGTGCGGCGACGCCGATGGCCGCGGAGATCAGCACCCGGGCGGACAGCCAGCCGTGGAGCGGCCCGGAGATGATCGCGAAGACCACCCCGACCATTCCGGTCATGGACAGCAGGGCCCCCGGCAGGTCGACGGGGGTCCGCTGCGCCGCGGAGAGGCCGTCACCGCGGCTGGTGGATTCGGGGACGAGGGCGGCGACGGCCGCCAGCGAGGCCACCGCGACGGGGAGGTTGACCAGGAACAGCGAGCCCCACCAGAAGTGGTCCAGCAGCGCACCGCCGATCAGCGGGCCGGCGGCGAAGCCGAGGGAGTTGACCGAGCTCCAGATGCCGATGGCCCGGGGGCGCTCCTCGTCGTCGAAGATCTGCATGACGACGGCGAGGGTGGTGGTGACCAGCAGCGCACCGCCGATGCCCATGCCGGCGCGGGCGGCGATGAGCTGACCGGGCGACTGGGCGAGGGCGGCGCCGAGCGACGCGGCGCCGAACAGCGCCAGGCCCACGAGGAGCATCTTCTTGCGGCCGTAGCGGTCGGCGGAGTTGCCCGCGATGAGCAGCAGACCGGACTGGACCAGCGAGTAGGCGTTGATCATCCACTGGACGTCGGCGGTGGTCGCGCCCAGGTTCCCGGTGAGGGAGGGGATGGCGACGTTCAGGACGGTGTTGTCGAGGACGACCGTCAGCTGGGCCAGGCAGATGACGGCGAGGATCAGCCAGCGGGCGGCGGGCCGGTCCGGCGGCCGGAGGCCGGCGGCGGTGGCGTCGGAGGCCACGGAGGGCATACGGGCTCCCTGTGCGGTGCGAGCGGTGACTTACACCGTACAGGGAGCGCTATACGCCGTACATTTCCTTTTCGGCCGGCCGGGCCCCCGGGGTCACGCCTTCCGGGTCAGGTCGTAGAAGGTGGCGCTGCCGACGGTGACCTTCTCGAAGGTCTTCTCCACCCAGGACGTGATCTTCGACGAGCCGCCCCGGCCGCCGCCGGGACCGCCGTGCCCGCCGCCGGGTCCGCCCCGCCCGCCCGCGATGAAGTAGTGGATCTTCCCTTCCGCGACGTCCTTCTTGAACTGGGCGAGGGTCGGCGACGGGTCGCTCCCGTTGAAGCCGCCGATCGCCATCACCGGCTTCTCGGTGGCGAGTTGATAGCTCGCGGCGTTCTGCGAGCCGATCGCCGCCGCGGCCCAGGTGTAGTGGTCCGCGTCCTTCTCCAGCAGCGCCTTGGCCTTGGCGCTCACCTTGCTGCCGTTGAGCAGACCCCCCATGCCGCCCATCCGCCCGGTGCCCCGCTCGCCGAAGCCGCCGGGGAAGCCCTGCCGGCCGCTGCCGGCCCCTTGCCCGGGGAAGCGCCCCCGGGAGGCCCCGGGGACGTTGCTCTGCCCGGCGCCCGGCTTCCCTGCCTGCTTGCCGCCCGGCTGACCGGCCGGGAAGTTGCCCGGGGCGCCGCCCTTGCCGCCGCGCCACATCCCGGGCCGGCCGCCGGGGAAGCCGCCGGGCCCGCCCATGCCGCCCCGCACCGCGGGACCGGCCGTGATGATCGACCCGCCCTTGGGGGTGTTGACCGTGTTGAGCGTGTACGCGACCGGCCCGGCCAGCGCCGTCACCACTCCGAGCCCGGCCGCCAGCACCGCGAGGCCCGGCCCCTTCCGCGGCGACGGGCGCGCGGACGCCCCGTCCCCGACCGCGGCTCCGTCCTCGGCCGCGGCTCCGTCCCGCGCGGGCTCCCCGTCCCCGGCCGGGACTCCGTCCCCGTCCCGGGCTCCCGCCCGTACGGACGCTCCCGCCCGTGCCGCCGGCAGCAGCCCCAGCACCGACAGCGCGCCGAGCGCGAGCACCGTCCAGCGCAGCCACGGCAGCCAGTCCGGCGACCGGTCCAGCAGCACGAACGACCAGCCGGCGGTCACCGCGACCACCGCGGCGAGCACGAACGAGGCGCTCCGCCCGCCGCGTCGCGAGAACAGCCCGGCGCCCATCCCCACCAGCGCCGCGATGTACGGGGCCAGGGCGATGTTGTAGTACTGGTGGAAGATCCCGGACATGAAGCTGAAGGTCGTGAAGGTCATCAGCAGCGCGCCGCCCCACACCAGGAACTCCGCCCGCTGACCGGCCTGTTCGGCGTCGGTCGCCCGCCGGGCCCGCCGCAGCACCCACACCGCCGCGACCAGCAGGATCAGCGCCGCGGGCAGCAGCCAGGAGATCTGCCCGCCCATGTCGGACGAGAACAGCCGGGTGATGCCGGTCTGCCCCCAGCCGCCACCGCCGCCACCGGGACGCCCACCGCCGCCGACACTGCCGGTCTCGTTGCCGGTGATCCGCCCGAAGCCGTTGTAGCCGAAGGTCAGTTCCAGGAAGCTGTTGTGCTGCGAGCCGCCGATGTACGGGCGCGAGTCCGCGGGCCACAGCTCGACGGCGGCCACCCACCAGCCGCCGGACACCACGATCGCCAGTCCCGCGAGCAGCAGTTGCCCCAGCCGGCGGCGCGGCGCGACCGGCGCGCAGAAGACGTAGACCGCGGCGAGCGCGGGCAGGATCAGCCACGCCTGCAGCGTCTTGGTGAGGAAACCCAGACCGAAGCAGACACCCGCCAGCACCAGCCACTTCGTCCGGCCGTCCGCGAGCGCCCGCAGGACGGCGGCGACCGCGCAGACCATCAGCAGGCACAGCAGCGCGTCCGGGTTGTTGAAGCGGAACATCAGCGCCGCGACCGGGGTGACGGCGAGCGCCCCGCCGGCCAGCAGCGCGGCGCCCGCGCCGAACCTGCGCCGGACGGCCGCGTGGAGCACCCCGACCGTCACCACGCCCATCAGCGCCTCGGGCACCAGGATCGCCCACGAGCTGAGCCCGAAGAGCCGTACGGACAGCGCCATCGGCCACAGCGCGGCCGGCGGCTTGTCGACGGTGATGGAGTTCGCCGCGTCGGAGGAGCCGAAGAAGAACGCCTTCCAGCTCTCGCTGCCGGCCTGTACGGCGGCCGAGTAGAACTGGTTGGCGTAGCCGGAGGCGGACAGGCTCCAGAGGTAGAGAACCGCCGTGACCAGCAACAACGCCAGCAGCGCGGGCCGCGCCCAGCGCGGGGAGGCGGCGGGGCCGGCGGCCGCCGGGGAAGTGGCGGCCGGGCCCGGCGGACCTCCGTGCGGCGTGGACGGGGGCCGGTACGACGGCTGGGCCGGCGTAGCGGGCGGGTGCGGGGTCATCGAGTGCTCCTGGTCAGGTCGTGGTGATCGTGCGAAGGGTGCGGCCGCGGCCCGTCGGACTCGCCGCGCCGCTCGCGGTCCGGGAAGACCCAGGCGCGGAAGAGCAGGAACCGCAGGACGGTCGCCGCGAGGTTGGCGGCGACCAGCACCGCGAGTTCGGTGCCGTGCGAGGCGTCGCCGCCGGTGGAGTCGAGGGCGGCCAGGGAGCCGCTGGTCAGCGCCAGTCCGATGGCGAAGACCACCAAACCCTGGGCCTGGTGGCGGACCGCCCGGTCCCGGCCCCGCACCCCGAAGGTCAGCCGCCGGTTGGCGGCCGTATTGGCCAGCGCCGACAGCAGCAGCGCCACGGCGTTGGCGGCCTGCGGCCCCGCCCCGAGCCGGAAGAGCGAGTACAGGCCGAGGTAGAGCAGGGTGCTGAGCCCGCCGACGACACAGAAGCCGACGAGCTGGCGCGCCAGGCCGCCGGGCACCCCGGACAGCTCCCGGTCCCGCGGATCGTCCCCGAACGGCCGGGCGAGCCGGTCCAGCGGCAGCGCGCCGGTCGCCAGCGCCCGCCCCACCCGCCAGACGCCCTTGAGGTCGTCGGCGGCGGTCCGCACGAGCTGCACGGTGCTGTCGGGGTCGTCGACCCAGTCCACCGGCACCTCGTGGATCCGCAGCCCGGCCCGCTCCGCGAGCACCAGCATCTCGGTGTCGAAGAACCAGCCGGTGTCCTCGATCATCGGCAGCAGCCGGGCCGCGACATCGCCGCGGATGGCCTTGAAGCCGCACTGGGCGTCGGAGAAGCGGGCGGCGAGCGAGCCGCGCAGGATGAGGTTGTACATCCGCGAGATGAACTCCCGCTTCGGGCCGCGCACCACCCGCGCGCTGCGGCTGAGCCGGGAGCCGATCGCCAGGTCCGAGTGCCCGGAGATCAGGGGTGCGACCAGCGGCAGCAGGGCGTTGAGGTCGGTGGACAGGTCGACGTCCATGTAGGCCAGCACCGGCGCCTCGGAGAGCGACCACACGGTGCGCAGCGCCCGCCCGCGCCCCTTCTGCTCCAGCCGTACCGCCGTCACCTCGTCGATGGTGTCGTCGAGCAGGGCGGCGACCTCGGGCGTACGGTCCGTGCTCGCGTTGTCGGCGATGGTGATACGGAAGCTGTACGGGAAGGTGCGGACGAGGTGCTCGTGCAGCCGCCGCACACAGGGTTCGAGGTCGCGCTCCTCGTTGTACACCGGGATCACCACGTCGAGGACGGTGGCGATCTGCCCGAGCCGCAGATGCTCGCGCGGCGGCAGGGAGCCCAGCGGGGTGCGGGGCGGCTGTGTCGTCGTCATGCCGACGACACTCGCCAACCGCCCTGTCACGTCGGTGTGCTGAGCCTGTGTCCTGGCTGTGAGGCGGCGGGGGCCTGCGGGGCGGACGGGCCGTGCGGGGCGGCCGGAGCCTTCTCCACTGGCGTCGTCGGGGCGGCGGCCTCCGTCGGCAGCGTCACGGTGAAGACCGTCCGTCCCGGCACGCTGGCGACCCCGACCGTGCCCGCGTGCGCGGCCACCACCGCCTGCACGATGGCGAGGCCGAGCCCCGTGCTCCCGGCGGCCCGCGAACGCGAGGCGTCGCCCCGCGCGAACCGCTCGAAGACATGCGGGAGGAGCTCCGCCGGGATGCCGGGCCCGTCGTCCTCCACCTCCAGCCGCACGACGTCACGGCGACCGGCGACCGACTCGGCGGTCCGTCCGGCGGCCCGTCCACCGGTGCGCCCCTCGCTACGCCCGGCGGCCCGTTCCTCCGCCCGCCCGGCGGCCCGCACCCTGGCGGTGACCGTGGTCCCCTCCGGCGTATGCGTACGGGCGTTGGCCAGCAGATTCACCAGGACCTGGTGCAGCCGCCCGCCGTCGCCGTGCACCAGCGCGGGCTCCTCGGGCAGCTCCAGCCGCCACCGGTGGCCCGGCCCCGCCACCCGCGCGTCGCTCACCGCGTCCACCACCAACGGCGACAGGTCCGTGCTCTCGTACGAGAGCGGCCGCCCCGCGTCGAGCCGGGCCAGCAGCAACAGGTCCTCCACCAGCCCCGTCATCCGCTCCGCCTCGGACTCGATCCGCCCCAGGGCGTGCCGGGTCTCCGGGCCGGGCTGCTCCCGCCCGCGCCGGGTCAGCTCGGCGTAGCCCCGGATCGACGCGAGCGGCGTACGCAGCTCATGGCTGGCGTCGGCGACGAACCGCCGCACCCGCGTCTCGCTCTCCTGTCGCGCCGAGAGCGCCGAGCCGACATGCCCCAGCATCCGGTTCAGCGCCGCGCCGACCTGCCCCACCTCCGTACGGCCGTCCGACTCGGACGCCGGCACCCGGACGCGCAGCGCCACCTCGCCCTGGTGCAGCGAAAGTTCGGAGACCCGGGTGGCGGTGGCGGCGACCCGGCGCAACGGCCGCAGGGCGATGCCGACCATGGTGGAGCCCGCGATGCCGGCCGCGATCAGCCCGGCGACCGTCACACACTCCTCGATGACCACGAGCCGGCCGACGGTGTCCTGCACCTTGCCCAGCGGCAGGCCGAGCACCAGCGAGCCGTCGTCGGCGACCCGCATCCGGTAGTCGCCGAGGCCGGGCAGTTCGACGGTGTGCGGCCTGCCGTCCCGCGTCACCGTGTTCAGCGCCGCGACCTGCGCCCGCGACAGCGGCGCCAGCCGGTCCTCGGGCAGCCGGTTGGTCGACTTGTTCAGCCGGGCGCCGTCCTTGGCGACCCCGTCGGGCCCGAACCTGGCCCCCACCGACTCCAGGGGCTGGCCCCCCATCGCCACGAATTCCAGGCCCTGGGAGCGCCGGGGGTCGTACGGCCACGGAGCCTGGGCGTGGCGCACGGCCTCGGTCAGCTGCCGGTCCAACTGCCCCTGCAGGTAGGAGTGCAGCGCGATCGTCGTGACCGTGCCGATGACGGCCCCGACGACGGCGATCAGCGCCACCGCCGACACGACCAGCCGGGTCCGGAGCGACCAGCGGCGGCGGATGCGGGTGGACCTCGGTGCGGCGGCGGGCGGGGCCTCCGGGCCGGCTTCTCCGGAGACCGGAGCTCCGCGTCCGGCCCGGCCGGCGGTCGGGGTGCGGAACACCGGCCTACCCGCCCGGCTTGATGAGGTAGCCCGCGCCGCGCCGGGTATGGATCATCGGCGCCCGCCCCGCGTCGATCTTCCGCCGCAGGTACGAGATGTACAGCTCCACGACGTTGGCCTGGCCGCCGAAGTCGTAGCTCCAGACCCGGTCGAGGATCTGCGTCTTGCTCAGCACCCGCCGCGGATTGCGCATCAGATAGCGCAGCAGCTCGAACTCGGTGGCGGTCAGACGGATCTCCTGTCCGTCCCGCCACACCTCGTGGCTGTCCTCGTCGAGCACCAGATCGCCCACCGTCAGCCGCGACTCGCTCCGCGCGGCGGCCGCCCCGGCCCGGCGCAGCAGCCCCCGCAGCCTGGCCACCACCTCTTCCAGGCTGAACGGCTTGGTGACGTAGTCGTCGCCGCCCGCCGTGAGCCCCGCGATCCGGTCCTCGACCGCGTCCTTGGCGGTCAGGAACAGCACCGGTACGTCCGGCAGTTCGCGCCGCAGCCGCCCGAGCACCGTCAGCCCGTCCATGTCCGGCAGCATCACGTCGAGCAGCACCGCGTCCGGCCGCCAACTACGGGCGCAGCGCAGCGCTCCCGCGCCGTCGCCTTCCGAGCGGATGTCCCACCCCTCGTAGCGCAGGGCGAGCGACAGCAGGTCGGCGAGCGAGGACTCGTCGTCCACGACCAGCACCCGCACCGGACTGCCGTCGGGCCGCAGCAGCTCCGGCTGTTTCCCGGGCGCGCCCCGGGAGGACGAGGCCGAAGCCGGCAGACGAAGCGACGCTGAGGACGACGAAGTCACGGTCATGCCGGTGAGCCTGACCCGCTCCCGTGAAAGCGTCCTTGCGCCTTTCTGTGAATCTCCTGAGAATTCCCCGTGCGGTGGGAGCTCTCCGTTCTTCGGCGCCGGCGGCCGGGGGGCTCTTCCCCCCTCCCCCCGGGTGGCTTCCCCCACCCCACCCGCCTCTCCCACCCCACCGCTCACCGGCCTCCGTTGGCCCCCGCCCAACGGCCCGCCGGCCCGACGAGCTGCCTGCCCGCCGCCCCCCTGCCGAACCGCTCCCGAGCCCCACCCGGCCCTGGCCGCCCGGCTTTTGACCGACCTGGGCCGCCCCCCGCGCGGTCCAGGTCGATCACTACTCCTTAAGCATCGCACCCACCACTGACAATCGCCCTGACCAGCACTTTCACCCCGCTACGAGTCCCCATGAGACCCCACGAGCCCTCCGCAACCGCCCGCCGAGCCCGTGCCCCTCCACCCGGCCCCGCCCCGCACCCCACCTCGTTCGGCCGGCACCTCGCCTCGTACGGCCCGCACCCCGCGCCTCAAATCCCACCTCCGCAGAGCACCCACCACCCCCCGCAGCTACCGTCACCCCATGAGACTCCTCGCCCTCTCCGGCAGCCTGCGTGCACGCTCCTCCAACGGCGCGGTCCTGCGCTCCGCACTGGCCTTCTGGGACGGCCCGACCGCCACCGCGGACATCGGCGCGCTCCCGCACTTCAACCCCGACCTGGACGGCGAGGACGCCACACCCCCCGCCCCGGTCGCCGCCCTGCGCACCGCGGTGGCCACGGCCGACGCCCTGCTCGTCGTCAGCCCCGAGTACGCGCACGGCGTCCCCGGCGTCCTCAAGAACGCCCTCGACTGGCTGGTCAGCAGCGGCGAATGCGTCGGCAGGCCGGTCGCGGTGGTCACCGCCTCGCCGTTCCCCACCGGCGGCGCGTACGCCAACGCCCAGCTCCGCGAGACCCTGGGCATGTTGTCCGGCGAGATCATCGCGGACGCCTGCCGCGAGATCCCCGCCGTCGGCCCGAAGATCGACCCCGCGACGGAACGCGTGACGGACGAGGCCGCCCTCGCCGATCTGCGCACGGCCCTCTCCCACCTGGCCACGGCCGCAGCCGCCACCCCGGCCGCACCCGTCACATCCGAACGGCCCTGACCCCGCCGGACCGGCCCCCGCTCACACCCCGAACAGCCGCGCCGCGTTCCCGTAGCAGACGCCCCGCAGCCACTCCTCGCCCAACTCCAGCCGGGCCAGCGCCTCCAGCGCGTGCGCGTACCCGTAGGGGATGTTGGGGAAGTCGCTGCCGAACAGCACCCGGTCGCCGAGGTCCAGCAGGCGGGGGAGTTCCGCGCGCGGGAACGGCGCGATCCGCTCGGAGAAGTCCGTGAAGGACGTCGTGGTGTCGAGGTGCACCGCCGGGTAGCGCTCCGCAAGGTCCAGGAAGTCGGTGCACTCCGGCGTCCCCATGTGCGCGATGATCAGCCGCAGCCGGGGATGGCGGGCCATCAGCCGCCCGATCGGCTCGGGCCCGGTGTGCTTGCCCGGCACCGGCCCCGACCCGCAGTGGGTGACCACCGGCACCCCGGCCTCGGCGAGGAGACCCCATACGGGATCGAGCACCGGATCCGCCGGATCGTACCCGCCCACCTGCACATGCGCCTTGAAGACCCGCGCCCCGCCCGCCAGTTCGGCACGCACATACGCCTCGGCGCCGTCCTCCGGAAAGAACGTCGCGGTCCGCAGACAGTCGGGCGTGCGGGACGCGAAGTCGGCCGCCCAGCCGTTCAGCCACTGCGCCATCCCCGGCTTGTGCGGATAGACCATCGACGTGAACGCCCGCACCCCGAAACCGCGCAGCCTCGCCAGCCGCTCGTCCTCCTCGAACCGGTACGCGATCGGCCAGGCCCGCCCCACCAGCGGCCCGGCCGCGTCGAAGTACGCCCAGACCTTCGCCAGCACCCGCTCGGGCATGAAATGCGTATGCACATCGATCAGCCCCGGCAGCCCCAACCCCCGCCAGAACTCCTCGACCCGCCCGTCACCCTCCACCACGCCGGGACCTCCACGACCACGACCGTGCCCGCCACCGAGCACAACACCGGCACCCACGATTACCTGCACCCGGCATCTAAACGCCCCTCCCGCCCCGGAACAACCCCCACCAACCCCGGAACATCTCCCCCGGGGCACCCCAACCTCAGCCCCAAGCCGCGCCCAACCCCAGCCGCGCCCGCTCCAACCGAGCAGCCACCTCCCACCCCTCAGAACAACCCCTCCTGCTCCCCCGCCCCCTCGCCGACTCCCTGCCCTCCCCTTCCGCTCCCCCGCCCCGCTCACCACACCCCGCACCGGCACCGTCGTCATCGGCCCCACGGCCGCCCCCAGCACCCACCCCGACAACAACCGCGCGTCCATCACGGCAACCGCCTCACCGCCCCCGTCGCCACCACCACCCGCCAACCGCAGATACACATCGGACCCCACCCCGGTCAGCACCTCCCCCACGATCTCCGCCCCGGAGGTCATCCCGCCCAGCTCCGCCACCTCCCCCGGAATCCGGTCGAGCCCGAACAGCTCCGTATGGTCCGCACCCGCGAACTCCACCGGTTGCAGCGTCTCCGGCCAGCCCGGCAACTCCTGTGCTGCCCCGTGCAGTTGAGCCAGTTCGGCGAACCGGTCCGCCACCGGGGGCAGCGCACCACGAGCCGCCCGCTTCGCCGCCTTGGCGAACCGGTCGGGGACCGCCAGCGCGCTCCCCAAGAGCGCCTCCGCCCGCCGCGCCGCCATCAGGGGCCCGCGCCCCAGCCACGCGTACGCCACCGCCCCCTGCTCCACCAGCCGGGCCGGTCCCCGCTCGACGGCCGTGATCCCCACCTTGAGCAGGCCGGGGCCGAAGTACGCGAGGTAGACGCCGTACGGGCGCGGATCGTCGGCCATGGTGTCCGCGGCCACCGAACGCGACCGGTCCAGCCGGGCGCACCGCGCGCACTGGTCCTTGGCACCCGCCCCGTCGAGCACCGCACCGTACGGGCACACGATCCAGCGACCGGCCCGCCGCACCCCCAGACAGCGCCGCTCCCCCTGCGCGGCGAACGCCAGCACCTTGCCGGCGGGCAGCATGCTCACCCGCTCCTCGCCCCGCTCGGCGCAGTACCAGCCGAGCCGCTGTCCGAACCGCCCCTCGGGCCCGGACCCCGGCCCGCCCCCTGACCAGCGCGGTCCCGTACATCGCCACACACCGCCAGCGTACGAGCCCCCACTGACAACGCCCCCGGCCCGCGCCCACGGCCCCCTCAAGCCGGCAACCCGCCCCCACTCCCGGGCCCATTCCCACTCCCGCTCCCGGGCCCCCGGAACGTGCTCCGATAGGCCCGCGGCGACACCCCCAGCGCCGCCTGCAGATGCATCCGCAGCGAGGCCGCCGTCCCGAAGCCCGCCTCGTCGGCGATCCGGTCCACCGTCAGCTCCGTCTCCTCCAGCAACTGCCGCGCGCGCTCGATCCGTTGCCGCGTCAGCCACTGCAACGGCGAGACCCCGACCTCCTCCCGGAACCGCCGGGTGAAGGTCCGTACGCTCATCGCCTCCCGCGCCGCCAGGTCCCGCAGGGTCAACGGCCGGTCCAGGTGCTCCAGCACCCAGGCCCGCGCCACCCCCGTGGAGGACAGCTGCGGCTCCGGCACCGGCCGCCGGATGTACTGCGCCTGCCCGCCCTCCCGGTGCGGCGGCACGACCGTCCGCCGCGCCACGTCGTTGGCCACCGCCGCGCCGTGATCGCAGCGGACCATGTGCAGACACAGATCGATCCCGGAGGCCACCCCCGCCGCGGTCAGCACCTCCCCCTCGTCCGTGTACAGCACGTCCGGATCCAGCTCGACCGCCGGGAACAACTGCCGGAAGGCGTCCACCGACCGCCAGTGCGTGGTCGCCCGCCGCCCGTCCAGCAGCCCGGCCGCGGCCAGCACGAACGCCCCCGTGCAGATCGACGCGATCCGGGTCCCGGGCCGGATCCGCCCCAGCGCCGCGGTCATCTCCGGGTCCAGCCGCCCGGCGCACCACCCCTCGCCCCGCCCGTAGTCCGTCCCGGACGCCGGTACGACCACGGTTCCGGCCTCCGCCAGCGCCTCCGGCCCGTGCGCGACATTCACCGTGAAGTCCGCGTCCGTACGCACCTCGCCCGGCGCCAGCGCACAGGTCACCAGCTCGTACAGCCGCTCCCCCGCCGCCGACCGGGCCTCGCCGAAGATCCGGTGCACGATTCCCACCTCGATCGGCAGCATCCCGTCCCGCACCAGCACCGCCACCCGGTGCGGCGGCACACCCCCCGGAACGGCCGGCACATGCCCGCCACCGCCGCCCTCGTCACCACGGCCGCCGCTCTCCCGCACACCCATGGCCCGATCTTTGCACATCATGGCCATCGGGCCACTCGATGCGGCCCGCCGCCCCCGGAACAGTGGAGGACATGAAGGTCCTCTGGCTGTTCGCCCACCCCGACCAGCGCTCCCTGAGCGGCGCCCTCAAAACCGAGGGCCTGCGCACCCTCGACGCCCAGGGCCACCAGCACCGCGTCTCCGACCTGTACGCCATGAAGTGGAACCCGGTGGTCGACGCCGCCGACTACGGCCACGACCCGGCCGACCGCCTCCTCGTCGGCGCGGCCTCGGAACGCGCCTACGCACGCGGCCGCTTGAGCCCCGACATCGACGCCGAGCAGCAGAAACTCACCTGGGCGGACACGCTGATCGTCCAGTTCCCCCTCTGGTGGTACGGCATGCCGGCCATCCTCAAGGGCTGGTTCGACCGCGTCTTCGTCAAGGGCTTCGCCTTCGGCCTCACCGACCCCGCCACCGGCCGCCCCCGGCGCTACGGCGACGGCAGACTCACCGGCAAGCGCGCCATGGTCATCACCACCGCCGGCGCCCGCGCCGCCACCCTCGGCCCCCGCGGCGTCAACGGCGACCTCAACGACCTCCTCTTCCCCCTCCAGCACGGCACCCTCTGGTACACGGGGATCTCCGTCGTCCCGCCCCTCCTGATCCCCGGCGCGGACCGCACCACCCCCACGGCCTACGCCACCGCCGCCACCCGCCTGCGCGAGCGCCTGAACACCCTCCCCACCACCGCCCCGCTCCCCTTCCGCCACCAGAACAACGGCGACTACGACGACAACCTGCTCCTCCACCCCCACCTGCCCCACACCGGCCCGGCCGCCCACTACACAGCCCCACCCCCACCGACCCCCGGCTGACCCCAGCGCCTCGCCCACGCACACAGACGCAAAAAAGCCGTAGGCCCAGTGGAACGAATTCCACTGGGCCTACGGCATCAGTAGCGGGGACAGGATTTGAACCTGCGACCTCTGGGTTATGAGCCCAGCGAGCTACCGAGCTGCTCCACCCCGCGTCGGTGAACAGAACACTACGCCACTCCCCCACCAATGCCTAATCGCTTCCCCTCCCCACCACCACACCCCTGCCGCACCCCCGCGCCGCACACCCTCAACTCATCAGCACACCAGCCCAACTCACCTCCGGCCACCCTCGGCGGGCACCCAAGGAGGCACAACGCGTCCGCCGGCACTCGCAGATCGCGATAACGATGGAGGTCTACGCCGAGGCGAGCGAGGAAGAGGCCGACTCACCCTTGGACAAGCCCTCCGAAGCGATGGGCGGCACGGGCTCACCCGGCCCGGTTGCCGCACTTCGCTGCTGTACGGCACGACAAAGCCCCCGTCCGGATGACCCGGCGGGGGCTTTGATCTGCTGTGCGCTCGGCAGGATTCGAACCTGCAACCTTCTGATCCGTAGTCAGATGCTCTATCCGTTAAGCTACGAGCGCTTGGCTTTCCGGCGGTTTTTCTTGCCGGTCGGCGTTGCGGGAACAACATTACATGACCTGCGCCGTCACGCGAAATCCATTGCCCGTAACCCCTCTGACCTGCGGAAACGACCTCCTGGGGGCGTTCGGGGGCCGCTGGAGCCAGGGGGAGTCCTCGATCTTCCGGACGAAGTTCGGGCAGAGGCAGTCCTCTTCGGAATGGTTCGGAGTGGTTCGGTGCGGTTCGGGGTGTCGGCCTTCGCGTTGCCAAGGAACCCGACGGGGTGAGGACGGTGGGCCGGGCCGGCCGGAAGGGTCGGAGGGTGCGGCGCTCGGAGGCGGGGCGCAGGCTCGGGGGTCAGGGCCGCGAGCTCCGGAGCAGTGCGCGAGTGGGTGGCGGTGATCGCCTCGCGGGTCGGGGTGGGGAGGGTGCCGTGAACGCCGATGGCTTCCCGTTCGACGCTTGCTGTGGCGGGGGCCACTTTCGGGGCGGGGGGGGTGGACCCAGCAGAGGGGGAGAGAGGCGGGGAGCAATGGGGTGCGGTTGCTCAGGGGGGCGGGAAAGCGTTCAGGCCCCGGTCGGGAGGACCGGGGCCTGAACGAAGAAGAGCGGAGGCGGAGGGATTTGAACCCTCGATGGGGGGTAAGCCCCAAACCGCATTAGCAGTGCGGCGCCATAGACCGGACTAGGCGACGCCTCCACACACCCCACGCGTGCGGGCACGCTGTGGTGTGTCCAGATGATGGCACAGCCCCCAGGGCTGTCACCAATCGCCCCCTACGGTACTAGGCGCGCGGGCCACCCGGCAAAGACGTTCCTGCAGCGCAACGTCGGGGGCAAAGGCGCGTTAGAAGTGTCGGGGCCGTGGCGGCTGGCGTCGTCGTGCGCCCCCGGCGTGTACGTACCGCGTACCGCCCCGCACTCGCCTCCCTGGAGCCCGTGATGCCGCATCGCCGGACGTCAGCCCCCCTCGCCTCGGCCGCCAGCCCCGCCACCACGACCACGGCCCGCCAGGCCGCCGCCACGAGCGTGAGCCGCCGGGTCGCCGGCGCCGCCGCCACGGTCATGACCCGTTTGGCCGCCACCACGGCGGCCGCGGGCCGCGTCTCCGTCACCGCCGCCGTGTCCGTCGTCTCCGTCACCGCGGCGCTGGTCCTGGCGGCGCCCGCCGCGTCGGCCGCCCCGATCCCGCTGCCGCACCACTGGGCCGGGGACGGGATCCCCGACCCGGGGCGCCAGGACCTCGCCGGACAGCACGCGCTCGCCGGACACCCTGGGCGCGACGGACGCGACGTCCCCGGCGGGCGCCACTCCCTCCACCGGCACCACGCCCCCGCCGGCCACGCCGCCGTAAGCCACCACGCTCTCGCCGGACACCACGCGCTCGCCGAGCACGGCAGACCCTCCGGTCACCGCACCCCGGCCAGTCACCACGCCCCCGCCGGCCACCACAAGCCGGCCAAGCACCACACTCCCGGCCACCACCACACCCCCACCACCCACCACGCGCCGCACGCCCACCACTCGCACCACGCCCACGCCCACCGCGCCCCCGGCCACCGTCGTGCTCCCGTCGACCACCTCACCGTCACCGTTCACGGCTCCGGTTCGGCGGCCACCAATGGCACCTTCGAGCTGTACTGCCATCCGGGTGGGGGCAATCACCGGGACGTCAAGGGGGCCTGCGCGAAGCTGGACGGGATGACGAAGTGGGGGAAGGACCCGTTCGCGCCCGTTCCGCAGGGGGCGAACTGCACGATGATGTACGGCGGCCCGGCGACCGCGCATGTCACCGGGACCTGGGCGGGGCGACCCGTCAACGCGGATTTCCGGCGCACCAATGGGTGTGAGATCAGCCGCTGGGGCCGCTTCGAACCCCTGCTCCCGCCGACCGGTTCCTGACCCGGTTCGTGCCGTAGTAGCGCGCCAGGTCAGGACGAGGGGCACATGTCGGGCGTGCGGTGAGTCGCACAAGCCCGTGGCACTACCTCCTCGTCATCCGCCTCCGCGCCCGGGGCAAGTGCCCGTAGACTCCATTCCAGCGATCCGCCACGGTGGGTCGGCAAGGTGCGGTAACAGGGAGGAAGCGTCGTCGTGAGCAGCAGGCCATCCCGAGGCGCTGCTCGCCTCGCAGCCATACTCGACGCCCTCCCCGACGCGCTGTTGCTCGTCAACTGCAACGGCACGGTCGTCAACGCCAACACCATCGCGCTGGAGACCTTCGAGGCGCCGGGCACGGCCCTGGTGGGGCGCGGGCTGCTCGATCTGCTGCCGTCCTTCGACTCCAAGCGGATCCCGGGGTCCATGCGGCGCCGGGACGAGGAGGAGGAGCGCACCCGCACCAAGCCGACGCGGATGGTCGCGCGGCGCACGGACGGGACCGAGCTGCTGGTCGAGGTGACCAGCGCCAACCTGGAGGACGGGCGCACCCCGTACGAGTCCGCCTTCGAGGCCGCGTACGCCGACCACCGCAACGGCTACACGGGCAACGAGCTGCTGATGCTCGTCGTCCGCGACCTGACCGGGACGCTGGACACCGAGACCGAGCTGGCCCGCCAGCAGCGGCAGACCGAGATGATCCTGCGGGCCGCGGCCGAGGGCGTGGTCGGGGTGGACGCCGAGGGCAAGGTCGTCCTGGTCAATCCGTCCGCGGCGCAGATCCTGGGATTCCGGGCGAGCGAGCTGGGCGGCAAGGAGCTGCATCCGCTGATCCACCACTCGCGGGCGGACGGTTCGGCGCTGCCGTGGGACGACACTCCGCTGGCCGACACCCTCAAGTCCGGGCGCAAGCACCGGGTGCGGGGTCAGGCGCTGTGGTCGAAGGACGGCCGGGCGGTGCCGGTCGATCTGACGACGGCGCCGGTGCGGGACGGCGATCAGCTCGTCGGGGCGGTGATGACCTTCACCGACCGCCGTGCGTTCGACGCGCTGGCGGCCCGGCACACCCAGTTGCTGGCGGTGCTGGACCAGGCGCTGCGCGGGCCGCTGGAGGAGCTGAAGGGCGAGCTGGGCACGCTCGCCTCGGACCCGGCCGGCCAGCTCTGGCCGGAGGCGAACCAGATCCTGCACCACCTCGCGGCCGGCCACGCCCGGATGACGACGCTGGTGGACAACGTCCTGAGCTATCAGCGGCTGGACTCCGGCAAGGAGAAGCTCAACCGCACGAAGGTCTCGCTGGACGGCGTGGTCGCGGCGGGCGTGGAGGGCGCGATCGAGCTGATCGGGCCGGGCCGGGCGCAGTTCGCGGTGCACGCGCCGCCGATAGAGGCGACGGTCGACGCGGAGCGGATCGCCCAGGCGCTGTCCCATCTGATCGCGGATGTCGCGGGGGTGGACTCGACGGGCCGGATGCCGGCCGGTGAGGCCGCCGTGAGCGGGCGTTCGGGGCCGATTCCGGGCGATTCGACGATCGTGGTGGCGGCGGCCAAGCGCGGGGATGTCGTACGGATCGAGGTGCGCGGCCCGTTCGGCGGCGGCGACCCGGTCCATGAGCCGATCGTCCGCGGGATCGTGCGGCAGCACGGCGGTCTGATGCAGACGCACGAGGTGCCCGGCGGCGGGCCCGGCGCGGGCGGCAGCTCGTATGTGCTGGAGCTGCCGGTGGCGGCGGACGGTACGTCGGTGGACGGCGCGACGAGCGGGCCGGAGCGGACGGACGGGCCGGCCGGCAACGAGACGACGGTGATGCCGGTTCCGGCCGCCCACGCCCGGGGCACCCAGGGCGACGCGGCGGACCCGGAGAGCGGCGAGCAGGGACCGGACGGCGACGGCCAGGAGGGCGGCGACGGCCGTCCCGGTGGTGACGGCGGGTCCGGTGGGACCGGTGGGTCCGGTGAGCCGCTCGTGGGCGGTGGCGGCGGTGCGGCGGTGCCGGACCGGGCGGGCGGCGCGCAGCCGACCGGCCGGCGCCGGGCGCGGCCCTCCGGCGTGGAGCAGGGCGCCCTTCCGGGCGGTCCGGGCGCGGGCATGGGGCCGGAGCCCGGCGTTCCGCACGGTGCCACGGTCGACGGCCCGCAGGGCGAGACGGGCCCCGGGGCGGCCGGGGGCGGCCGCGGGCCGCATCCGGCGCACGGCGGCGCCGGGCAGGGGACGCAGGGCGGCGCGCCGGCCACGGACGGCCGGGGGCTGCCGCCGGGCATGGCGGGTGCCGAGTCGGTGCCGCCGAGCGGGCGGCGCCGGGCCCGGCAGGGTGCCCCGGAGGGCGGCGGGCTGCCCGCGCTCCCCTCCGGAACGGACCGGACTTCCGGGCAGCAGCAGGGCCACGGGCCCGCGGCGGGCGCACCCGGCGGCCCGGCGGCCGCCGCGCAGGGGCCCGCGGCGACGCCCAACGGGCAGGCACCGGGCGCGCGGTCCGGCCCGGCCCCGGTTCCCGCGCGTCCGCAGATTCCCGGGCAGGCCACGGCGTCGGGGCAGACCCCGGTCCCGGGGCAGCCGCAGATCCCCGGTCAGGCGCCGGGCGGGCCGCAGGGCCTCGGTCCGGTGCAGCCGGGCGGGCGGCGGGCGCGGCGGGCGCTGGCCGAGGCGCCCGAGCGGACCGCGCAGGGTGACCGTGCCCCGGCGGGCGCCGCCTCCGGGGCGCAGCAGCAGGCCGGTGCGCGTACCGCCTTCGCGCTGCCGCCCGCCGCGGCGGACCGGACCCCGCAGTCGTCGCCCGAGGCCGCCGACCAGGTGCCCGCGCAGGACACCGGTCCGCAGGAGGGCGTCGGCACGGGACGCCGTCGCGCACGGCGGCCGGTGGCGGGCGGCCCGGAGCAGCCGGTGCCCGGCGGGCAGCCGGGACACGAGCTGGAAGCGGCCGGCGGCCCCGCCGCGGCGCACGGCGAGTGGGACGGCGAGCCGACCGGACGGCGACGGGCCAGACGGGCGGCAGCCGAGGAGCGCGCGGCGGCCGCCATGGCCGACGCCGAGTCGTCCGGCACGTTCGTCGCGGGCCCGGAGGGGCTGGTGGCGCAGCCCACCGAACCGGCGGAGGCCACGGGCACGGCCACCGGCACGGCGGCCGGCATCGCCCCGGGCCCGGACGCCGGTGCACCTCACGCATCCGGCGCGCCCCAGGCACCCGGCGCGCCCCAGCCGCCGCACGCCCCCGCCGCGCCCCAGGACCCCAACGCCCCCGCCCCCACCGGCCGTCGGCGCGGCCGCCCCAGCCCGGCCGAGGAGGCCGGGGGCCGGCCGCCGGTACCCCCGCAGGGCGGGCCGGGACCCCACCGTCAGCCGCTGCCGCCCGCCGCCGAGGACGACGCGCACGCCGCGGGACACTCCCACGGGCGGGCGTTCAGCGTGCGCACGCTCGGGCAGGGCGTGCCGTTCGCCCAGCAGATCGCGGACCAGCAGCGTCCGCCGGTACCGCCCGGCAGCACCCCGCCGGGCGGGACGTCCGCCGGTTCGGGCCGCCGCCGGAAGCTGGCCGCGCCGCCTCAGGAGGGCGAGCGGTCCGCGGCCGAGTCGCGTCCGCACCCCGGTGCCCAGCCGCAGCAGCAGGCCGGGCCGCCGGCCCCGCACCAGGCCCCGGCCCCGCCGCCGTCCGCGCCCCAGCCGCATCTGATGGACTCCGGCGAGGGCCGGGCTTTCGCCATCTCCGCGCCGGACGAGGGCAGCGAGGGCCCCGAGCCGCTGGACGGCCCGAACGGCGCCATAGAGGTGATGGACCGTCAGCCGATGCCGATGGACGACGAGCTGCCGCCGGAGCCGCTGGACAACCCGCGCCGGCTGCTGGTGTGGCCGGCGCCGGACGTCGCCACCCAGCAGGCGCTGAGCGACCGCGGCTACCGCCCGGTGATCGTCAACTCCCGTGAAGAGGTGGACGCCCAGATCGCCGCCTACCCCGCGGCGCTCTTCGTCGACCCGCTGACCGGGCCGATCACCCGTACCGCGCTGCAGTCGCTGCGCCAGGCGGCGGGGGCGGCCGAGGTCCCGGTGCTGGTGACCGCCGGTCTGGGGCAGGCCACCCGGGAGGCCGCCTACGGTGCCGACCCGGCCGTCCTCCTCAAGGCGCTGGCACCGCGCGACAGCGAGGTCCATCCGCCGCGGGTGCTGCTGATCGAGGAGAACGACGCGATCGCGGGCGCCCTCTCCGCGTCGCTGGAGCGCCGCGGGATGCAGGTCGCACGGGCCGGCGGCGACACCGACGCGGTCAACCTCGCGACGCAGATGCGCCCGAACCTCGTCGTGATGGACCTGATGCAGGTGCGCCGCCGCCGGGCCGGGATCGTCGACTGGCTGCGCGCCAACGGCCTGCTCGACCACACGCCGCTGGTCGTCTACACCTCCGCCGACATGGACCCGGCGCAGCTGCCGCGGCTGGCCGCCGGCGAGACGGTGCTCTTCCTCGCGGAGCGCTCCACCAGCGCCGAGGTGCAGACCCGGATCGTCGACCTGCTCGCCAAGATCGGCACGAACTGACGGCGGTGGGCGGCGGCCCGCAGGGGCCCGGGGGCCCGAGGACGCCCGCCCCGGCGGCCGGCCGGGACTGACCGGCCGACCGGATCCGGCGAGGGCCGACAGCAGGCCCGCCGCCCGGGGGAACGCCGGGCCGGGCGCCCGTGCCGCGGACGCCCGGCCACCGCTCAGGCCAGCAGCGTGACGTCCAACTCGCCCTCCGCGTACTGCCGGCGCAGCACCTTCTTGTCGAACTTGCCCACGCTCGTCTTGGGCACCGCCGGGATCACCGCCCACCGCTCCGGCAGCTGCCAGCGGGCGACCCGCTCGCCGAGGAACGCCTTCAGCTCCTCGTAGCCGATGGTCGCGCCCTTGATGAGCACCACCGTCGCCAGCGGCCGCTCGCCCCACTTGTCGTCCGGTACGGCGACCACCGCGGCCTCCGCGACGTGCGGGTGGGCCATCAGGTGGTTCTCCAGCTCGACCGAGGAGATCCATTCGCCGCCGGACTTGATGACGTCCTTGGCGCGGTCGGTCAGCGTCAGGTAGCCGTTCGGGGTGATGGTGCCGACGTCGCCGGTGCGCAGCCAGCCGTCGGGGCTGAACTTGTCCTCGGGGCGCAGCGGTTCGCCCTGGGCGCCGCCGTAGTAGGAGCCGGCGATCCACGGGCCGCGGACCTCCAGCTCGCCCGCCGCCGTGCCGTCGTGGGGGAGCCGTTCGCCGCCGGGGCCGATCAGCCGGGCCTCGACGGAGGCGGCGAAGCGGCCCTGGGTGGCGCGGTAGGCCCACTCGTCGTCGCCGCTGACCCCGGCGGGCGGGTGGGAGACGCTGCCCAGCGGGGAGGTCTCGGTCATGCCCCAGGCGTGCACGACGCGGATGCCGTGCCGCTCCTCGAAGCCGCGCATCAGGGCGGGCGGGCAGGCGGAGCCGCCGATGACGACGGTCCGCAGACAGGCGACATCCCGTTCCGTGGCGTCGAGTTCGGCGAGCAGGCCCTGCCAGATGGTCGGCACGGCGGCGCCGATGGTGGGCCGTACGGTCTCGATCATCTCGGCGAGCGGCGCGGGCTGCAGGAAGCGGTCCGGCATCAGCAGCGAGGCGCCGGCCATGAAGGCGGCGTGCGGCAGGCCCCAGGCGTTGACGTGGAACATCGGCACGACCGGCAGCGTGATGTCGCGCGGGGTGAGCGCGAACGCCTCGGCGGTGTTGACCTGCATCGAGTGCAGATACAGCGAACGGTGGCTGTAGAGCACGCCCTTGGGGTCGCCGGTGGTCCCCGAGGTGTAGCAGAGGGCCGCGGCCTCCCGCTCGTCGATCTCCGGCCAGTCGTAGGTCTCCGGCCGCCCGGCGAGCAGCTCCTCGTACTCGTGCACCCGCGCCCGGACGCCCGCGAGCAGGGAGCGGTCACCGGGGCCGACGACCACGACGTGCGCGAGGTGCGGCAGTTGCGGCAGCAGCGGGGCGAGCAGCGGCAGCAGGGTGCCGTTGACGAGCACCACGCGGTCCTCGGCGTGGTTGATGATCCACACCAGTTGCTCGGCGGGCAGCCGCAGGTTGAGGGTGTGCAGCACGGCCCCCGCGGAGGGGATCGCGAGGTAGGTCTCCAGGTGCTCGGCGTTGTTCCACATCAGCGTGCCCACGACACTTCCCTCGGTCACTCCGAGGTCGTCGCGCAGGGCGTGGGCGAGCTGGGCGGCGCGGTTGCCGATCTCGGCGAAGGTGCGGCGGTGGGGCTCGGGCTCGCCGGTCCAGGTCGTCACGGTCGACTGTCCGTGGACCGTCCGTCCGTGCTCCAGAATCCGGCTGATCAGCAGGGGTACGTCTTGCATGGTGCTGTACACAGAGCCTCCCGAGGGTGCCGTCGCCGCATCGCGACCGGTGGAGACGATTCTGCGCACATACCGGGCGGTATGTCACTACCCGACGGTAGCGCCGCCGCCGACGGCGGTAGCACGGCCGCGGGACCGGCCTCCGGCCTCAGGCCGCACTTCGGCCGGATTCCGCTTCCGGGCGCCGCGATCCCCCCGGCCCCGCCGGGTCCCGACGCCCTCGTTCCCGGCTTCACGACCACGTCAGAGGGCTCACGGACCCCCGCGACACCCCTTATGCCGTCGAATCGAACTACAGAGAAGTTTTTCCGAAAATGGCTCGCACCGGTGATCGATCCTTTGCACCGTCAGACACCTACCGAACGGGGGGATCTCCATGATTCGTCGTGCCTCACTGGCCGCCGCCGCGTGTGCGGCCATCGGCTTCTCGCTTCTCACGGTTCCGGCTCACGCGGCCGGAACCCAGGCGGTGGCGTCGGGGTCGGACCATGTCAAGTGCACCAGCATGAGCAACGGTCAGCTCTGCATCGTCATGAACAGCCGGCCCCAGTCCATCGACATCATCTACACCAAGAAGTCCGGCTCGGACATCAAGGCCCAGCTCGGTTACCGCATGAACGGTTCCTCGTCGTACGCCGGGCTGGAGACCATCAGCAAGGGCGACCGGGCCACCCAGACCTGGAACATGAGCTGGCCCTGCAAGAGCGCCGTCGGCCTGATCAAGGTCCAGGGGCAGGGGACCTTCGAGACCCCGTCGGCGACGTTCCCGGGCTGCTGACGGGGTAGCACAGGACAGCCACAGGAAGGGGCCCGCCGGAAGCGGGCCCCTTTCGGCTGTCCGCACGCGTTCGCCTGTCCGCACGCAGGGGCGGAGCGCGTCACGGGCGCCGGTCGGCCGCCGGGGTCACCGCCTGGAGGACCAGCACCGACAGATCGTCCTCGACGGGCCCGGTGCCGAAGTCGTGCGCGGCGCGCCGCACGTGTTCGGCGAGGGCCTTGGCGCCCAGCCCCATGCCGTCCCGCAGGACCTCGATCAGTCCGTCGTTGTCGTCCAACTGCCAGTTGCCGCACCGGCGTTCGGTGACCCCGTCGGTCACGCACAGCAGCGTCTCGCCCGGCGCGAGGACGAACGAGCTGGCGTGGAACTCGGTGCCCTCGTCGATGCCGAGCAGCATCTGCGGGTCGGAGGCCGCCTCCACGGTGCCGTCGACGAACATGTGCAGCGGCGGCGGGTGCCCGGCGGTGGCGACCGTGCAGCGGGCGCCGGGGACACCCGGATCGACCTCCAGCTCGCCGTACAGCAGGCTCAGGAAGCGGGAGGTGGCCTGCTCGCCGCCCATCTCCACCGCCTCCGCGCTCTCCTCGGCCATGGCCAGATTCAGCCGGCCGAGCACCGACTCGACGCCATGGCCCTCGCGCGCCAGCAGCCGCACCAGATGGCGCGCCAGACCGGTCACGGACATCGCCTCGGGGTCCTTGCCCTGTACGTCGCCGAGCAGGAAGCACCAGCGGCGCTCGCCCATCGGGAAGACGTCGTAGAAGTCGCCGCCGACGGTCTGTCCCTCGCCGTGCGGCTCGTAGACGATCGCCGTGTCGACGCCGACGATGCTGGCGAGCGTCGCGGGCAGCTGCCGGCGCTGGAGCGCCAGGCTGATCGTGGTCTGCCGGGTGTACTGGCGGGCGGTGTACACGGCCTGCGCGACCCGGCGCGCCACGTCCTCGACCATCCGCACCACGGTGTCGGTCATCTGGAGGTGGCCCGCGCGGCCGAGCAGCAGCATGCCCTGGTCGACGTCGCGGGCCACGAGGGGGAAGGCGAGTGCCGACCCGCCCGAGGGGGACGCGCCGGCGCATTCCGGCCAGGGCCAGGGGGTGCCGGCGGTGCGGATGATGTCGGACGGCGGGTCCCGTTCCAGTTCGTCGCGCAGCGGCGCGATCCGCCGCTCGTCGACGTGCCAGACCCGTGACAGCTGCACCCCGCCGCCCTCCGTGGTCAGCCAGATCGCACACCAGTCGGCGAGCCGCGGCACCAGCAGCTGGGCGGCGAGCGCGGTGACCATGTCCTGGTCGAGCTGCCCGGCCAGCAGCTCGCTGGTCTCGGCGAGGAAGGACGGGCCGCCGCGGTCGGCCCACTCGGCGGCGAAGCCGTGCGGGCGGCGGCGCGGGGCCACGGGGCGGACCGGGGCCACGGACGGCGCCGGCTCGCGCGACTCGCGCGAGGGCACGGCACGCGGGCGCAGCGGCTGGCCCTCGGTGGCCTCCAGCCGGAACCAGACGGTCTTCACGGCCCGCCGGTAGGTCACGCCCCATGCCTCGGCCAGCGCGCTCACCAGCTGGAGCCCGTATCCCGGCTCCCCGGTGCGGGCGTCGACCCCGCCGCGTACGCCCCGGGCGGGGTGCCGGTCGGAGACCTCGACGACCACGCCCACCCTGGCCGGGTGGCGCTCGCCGTTGCCCTCGGGGTCGGGCCCGCCGTGTTCCAGGCGGCAGGTGACGTCGATGTCGGTGCCGGCGTACATCACGGCGTTGGTGACCAGCTCGCTGGTGAGCAGGACGGCGTCGTGGATGAGTTCCGCGCTGATCGCGGCGGCGCCGGGCCCGGCCGTGGCGGAGGGTGCCGTGGCCCGCTCGGTGAGCAGGGCCCGCACGAACTTGCGGGCACCGGCGGCCGCGAGCTGGTTCGCGGGCAGCCCTTTCCGGGACACGGATTCCGTCGTGTGCGGGGAGGACAGCGATACCACTGCGCCCCCTGAATAAGCCGGGAAAAACTCATTACAAGCGCTTTATACTATGTCATACCTGACCAAATGGATCACCCTGCCCGACTGGCTCTCTCCGCTTCGATCACTGGGGGGATGGTGCGACATGGCGCTCGACCCGTCCCGGCCGGAGTCTGCTTCTCCGTCCCCGGAGCCTCCCGAGCCCACGGGGCCCCCGCAGCCCGTCTCCCCGCACGACGGGCAGTGGGTACGGACCAGTGAGCTGCGGCCACTGCTCGCGGCGATGAACGCGCTGCGCGACGGGGACTTCACCGCACGTGTCGACATTCCGCAGGACGGTTCCGCCGCGGACGGCGTGGTGGCCGACATGACGGGCGTCTTCAACCAGATCGTCGCCCGCAACGCCCACCTGGCCTCCGAGCTGCAGCGCGTACGCGGCGAGATCATCCGGCAGGGGCGGCTGGACGAGCGGATCTCCGCCAGCCCCGGCCAGGGGACCTGGACGACGAACATCGAGGCCGCCAACACCGTCCTCCAGGCGCTGGTGGTCCCGCTCGCCAAGGCGACCCGGGTGCTGGACGCGGTGGCCGACGGCGATCTGACCCAGCGGGTGGACCTGCACGACGGCAACCGCCAGCTCCGCGGCGATCTGCGCCGGCTGGGCAGCGGCGTGAACCGCATGGTCGACCAGCTGTCGCTGTTCACCGGCGAGGTCACCCGGGTCGCCCGCGAGGTCGGCACCGAGGGCCGGCTGGGCGGCCGGGCCAAGGTCCAGGGGCTCTCCGGCGACTGGCTCCATGTGACCGAGGCGGTCAACACCATGGCGTCGCGGCTGACCGCGCAGGTCCGCGACATCGCCGTGGTCACCACCGCGGTGGCCACCGGCGACCTGACCCAGCAGGTGACGGTCGAGGCGACCGGCGAGCTGCTGGAGCTGAAGCTCACCGTCAACAAGATGGTGGACCAGCTGCGGGCCTTCGCCGACGAGGTCACCCGGGTGGCCCGCGAGGTCGGCACCGAGGGCCAGCTCGGCGGCCGGGCGCAGGTCAGGGGCGTCTCCGGGGTCTGGAAGGACCTCACCGACAACGTCAACTTCATGGCGTCCAACCTGACCTGGCAGGTCCGCAACATCGCCCAGGTCACCACGGCCGTGGCCAACGGCGACCTGAGCCAGAAGATCACCGTGGACGCGCGGGGCGAGATCCTCGAACTGAAGTCGACGATCAACACGATGGTCGACCAGCTCTCCGCCTTCGCCGACGAGGTCACCCGCGTCGCCCGCGAGGTCGGCACCGAAGGCAGGCTGGGCGGCCGGGCCCAGGTCAGGGGCGTCTCCGGGGTCTGGCGGGACCTCACGGAGAGCGTGAACTTCATGGCGGACAACCTGACGTCCCAGGTCCGCAACATCGCTCTGGTCGCCACCGCCGTCGCGGAGGGCGACCTCGGCAAGACGATCACCGTCGAGGCCAAGGGCGAGATCCTCGAACTGAAGACGACGATCAACACGATGGTCGACCAGCTCTCCGCCTTCGCCGACGAGGTCACCCGCGTCGCCCGCGAGGTCGGCACCGAAGGCAACCTCGGCGGTCAGGCGCAGGTCAGGGACGTCTCCGGGGTCTGGAAGGACCTCACCGACAACGTCAACTTCATGGCCCTCAACCTGACCTCCCAGGTCCGCAACATCGCCCAGGTCACCACGGCCGTGGCCAACGGCGACCTGTCGAAGAAGATCGACGTGGACGCCCGCGGCGAGATCCTGGAGCTGAAGGAGACCGTCAACACGATGGTCCAGCAGCTGCGGGCGTTCGCCGACGAGGTCACGCGGGTGGCACGCGAGGTCGGCACCGAGGGCAGGCTCGGCGGCCGCGCCCAGGTCCACGGCGTCTCCGGCGTCTGGAAGAACCTCACCGACAACGTCAACTTCATGGCCGACAACCTGACCTCCCAGGTCCGCAACATCGCCCAGGTCGCGACCGCCGTCGCCAAGGGCGACCTGTCGAAGAAGATCGACGTGGACGCCCGCGGCGAGATCCTCGAACTGAAGACGACCATCAACACGATGGTCGACACCCTGTCGTCGTTCTCGTCCGAGGTGACCCGGGTGGCCCGCGAGGTCGGCAGCGAGGGCCAGCTCGGCGGCCAGGCCCGGGTCGAGGGCGTCTACGGCACCTGGAAGCGGCTGACCACCAGCGTCAACGAGCTGGCGCTGAACCTGACCACGCAGGTCCGCGCGATCGCCGAGGTGGCCAGCGCCGTCACCCAGGGCGACATGTCCGGCTCGATCACCGTGGACGCGCAGGGCGAGGTCGCGGCCCTGAAGAACAACGTCAACCTGATGGTCGCCAACCTCCGCGAGACCACCCGCGCCAAGGACTGGCTGGAGTCCAACCTCGCCCGTATCGCCAGCCTGATGCAGGGCCACCGCGACCTGGTCGAGGTCGCCGACCTGATCCTGCGCGAGCTGACCCCGCTGGTGAACGCGCAGTTCGGCGCGTTCTTCCTGGCCGAGGCGGGCGCCGAACCGGGCGAGGGCCTGGAGCTGATCGCCGGCTACGGCACCGGCCAGCCCGAGGGCCGCCGCTCCCTGCCACGGCTGCGCCTGGGCACCCCCGGCTGGGGGCTGATCACCCAGTCCGCCATGGAGAAGAAGCGCATCGTCGTCGACGCCGTCCCGCCCGACTACATCACCATCAGCTCCGGGCTCGGCGCCGCCGCCCCGGCCAGCATCGTGATCCTCCCGGTGCTCTTCGAGGACCAGGTGCTCGGCGTGATCGAGCTGGCTTCCTTCAGCCGGTTCAGCGAGGTCCACCTCGCCTTCATCGACCAGTTCGTGAACACCATCGGCGTCTCGATCAACACCATCATCGCCAACTCCCGTACCGAGTCGCTGCTGTCGGAGTCCCAGCGGCTGACCGCCGAGCTGCGCCAGCGCTCCGACGAACTCCAGCTCACCAACGCCGAGTTGGAGGAGAAGGCGGCGCTCCTGGCCACTTCCTCGCAGTACAAGTCGGAGTTCCTGGCGAACATGTCGCACGAGCTGCGCACCCCGCTGAACTCCCTGCTGGTGCTCTCCCGCCTCCTCGCCGACAATCCCGACGGCCGGCTCTCCACCCAGGAGGTCGAGTTCGCCGTCACCATCCACCGCGCCGGCTCCGACCTGCTCCAGCTCATCAACGACATCCTCGACCTGTCGAAGATCGAGGCCGGCCGGATGGACGTGCACCCCAAGGCCCTGCCGCTGATCAAGCTGCTCGACTACGTCCGCGCCACCTTCCGGCCGCTCACCGTCGACCGCGGCCTCACCTTCGACGTCACGGTCGGCGACGACGTCCCCAAGGAACTCTTCTCCGACGAACAGCGCCTCCAGCAGATCCTGCGCAACCTCCTGTCCAACGCCGTGAAGTTCACCTCCTCGGGAAGCGTGGAGCTCATCGTCCAGCGCGTACCGGGCACGGACTTCGAGGAGGACTCCCTGCGCACCGCCGACGACGTCATCGCCCTCTCCGTGAAGGACACCGGCATCGGCATCTCCCCGGAGAAGCTCGACGGCATCTTCGAGGCGTTCCAGCAGTCCGACGGCACCACCAACCGCAAATACGGCGGCACCGGCCTGGGCCTGTCCATCAGCCGCGACATGGCCGCGCTGCTCGGCGGCCGGATCATCGCCGAGAGCGAGCCGGGCGTCGGCTCGACCTTCACCCTGTACGTGCCCGCCCGCTACACCGGCCCGTTCCCCGCGCCGAGCCCCACCGCGGCGACCCGCCCCGCGGACAGCACCGCGCAGGCCGGACCCGCCCGCCCCGTCCTGGCCGAACAGCTCACGGCCACGCCCGCGCCCGCGAGCACCCCCCGCAGCTCGCCGCAGCCGTCCGGCGACGTCTTTCCCGCCGCGGAGGAGCACGAACCGGCCCCGCACCTGGGCGCCGCCCCCTCCCCCGACGGCGGCGACGTCACCTGGCCCGAGACCACCCGCCTCAAGGACTGGCTCAGCGGACGCCCCGGCGAGGTGCTGGCCGACCGCCGCATCCTCATCGTCGACGACGACATCCGCAACGTCTTCGCGCTCACGCACGTACTGGGCCGGGTCGGCATCAGCGTCAAGTACGCCGAGAACGGCCGCGAGGGCCTGGAGGTCCTCGACCGGACGCCGGACGTCTCGCTGGTGCTGATGGACATCATGATGCCCGAAATGGATGGTTACGAGATGATCAAGGCGATCCGTCAAGCACCCCGGTTCGCGGACCTGCCGGTCATCGCGCTCACCGCGAAGGCCATGCCGGGAGACCGCGAAAAGGCGATCGAGAGCGGGGCCAACGACTACATCCCCAAGCCAGTGGACGTGGACCGTCTGCTGACCGTGATCTGCGGGCTCCTGGACCCGCAGGACGAGAGTCCGGGGGCCGGCGGCGATTGCGGCGGGCTCGCCGACAGCGACGGGCCGGAGGGCGGCGACGGGTCGGAGGGCAGCGACGGGTCCGGGAGCGGCGACGGGGCAGGGGATCCCGGCGGGTCCGGTGATCCCGGCGACTCCGGTGGCCTGAGCGGCTCCGGTGACGACGGCCAGGACGCGACGGGGGAACCCTCATGAGCACACCGGACACCTCGTCCAGCATCCTCATCGTCGACGACATGGAGGAGAACCTCGTCGCGCTGGAAGCCGTCCTGGGCTCGCTCGCCCAGAAAGTGGTGCGGGCGCGCTCCGGTGAAGAGGCCCTCAAGGCCATGCTCCGCGAGGAGTTCGCGGTCGTCCTCATCGATGTGCTGATGCCGGGCATGAACGGCTTCGAGACCGCCGCCAACATCAAGGGCCTGGACCAGACGAAGGACGTCCCGATCATCCTCCTCACCGGCGCCTCGGTCGACCCGAACTACGCCTACCGCGGCTACACGGTCGGCGCGGCGGACTTCCTCATCAAGCCGTTCGACCCCTGGCTGCTGCGCACCAAGGTGAACGTCTTCCTCGACCTCCACCGCAAGAACCGCCAACTGGCCGCCCAGGCGGAGCAGTTGAAACGCCTGCTGACCTCGGAGGATCAGCCCGGGAGCGAGAGCTGGCCGCCCGGCGCGACCGCCCCGGTGGCCACCAGTACCGACACCGCCGCCGCCCCCGCGGCCTCGCCGCCGCCCGCGACGGCCGCTCCGGCCCCGGCTCCCCCGGCGGGCGGCGGTCAGGCCCAGCAGCCGCCGCCGGGGCCGCCGATGGATCAGCCGGTCGGGCAGCCGCACCCGCCCCAGCCCCCGGAGGGCCCCGGCGCCCCCGCACCTCCCGAGCCGCCCCCGCAGCCCTCGGCGGCGCCCGCCGGTGACGCCGCCCGCCTCGCGGAGATCGCCGGCCAGCTCGCCGAGGTGGAACTCCTCCTGCGCGACGCGAAGGGCGCCGACAAGGAGCGCCTGGCCGACCGCATCACCGAACTGGAGGAAGCGGTGGGGAGGTTGATGGTGGCCCGGGGGACCTGAGGCAACGCCGGCTCCGGTACAGGCACCGGCCCGACGCCGGCGCCGACGCCGACGCCGACGCCGACGAACGTCAGACTTCCCAGTTTCCCCGGGTGCTCTTTCCGCGAGGCCCCGGCACCTTGTCGACGGTAAAGGCGAAAATTCCCGCCAGGAGGAGCATCGCCAGATACTGGGCCCAGATGGCGCCGTCGAGCACCCGGTCCGCGACGATCACCACGCCGGCCCAGAGAACAGTGAATGCCGTCTTGGCCATCAGTGAAATTCCCCGATTCAACTTCATTACACGGCGCAGGCATTGGTCAGATGCCGCGCCACCTTTTGCTACGCAAAAAAAAGACTAGCCGGTATGGGCTCCGGGAAGCCCCGTTTAGCCGATCTTGAGCATGACGATGTCGTGAAACTCGTGTGGACGGTGGTTCTTCGTACTTCCGCCGACTGATACGCAATGTCCCCATATCTGAGTGCGGGGAACGGCCTCCCGAACGAGGCCGGCGACCGCCCGCCCCGGCCTGCGGTGGGACCGCGCAGCGCCGCCATCAGCGGCGCCACTAGGCATAACGCGGCAGATCCCGCGTCGCGATGGTCCACTCCCCGATGGTCACGTCCTCGCCGTACACGAATTCCTTACGCGTCGCATAACGGGGTCCGGACGGCGTCGGATGGATGTCGGTGAAGACCGCTCCGGATCCGGTACGTGGGTCAAAGATCACATACACGGGAACGCCCAGGAGCGGATAGTCCCGCATCTTGCTCACCCAGTCGTTGTCCGGGTTCGAGCGGGAAACCACTTCGATGGCGGCGACGAGTGCGCGCGGGTCGAACGACCCCTCTACTTCCATGTCCGCCTCGGCGATCACCATCACATCCGGATGGCGCAGGATGCCCTCGGCCTGGTTTTCCACATCGGGCGTTCCCGTGTGTGCCACCAGTTCGTCCGGCATCACCTTCTCCAGGCGCTTCCGGACGCGTGCCGCCGAAGTGCCGGACGGAGCCCCTCGGCTTGTTTCTATGTCGCGCCCTGCTCCGGCGCCGGGTGGCGGCAGTCGCGGCAGCGGCCCGGGGCCGGGGCGCGGAAGGCGCGCTCGCAGCCGTCGCAGGTCTGGAGCGGCGGTGGGGCAGCGGGTTCGGGGCCAGGCGGCGGGGGTGCCGTGGGGAGGGGCGGGGGGAGGTGTTCCGCGAGACGGTGGGCGAACAGGGACGCCGGGTGGCGCAGGGCGGTGGGGAGGCCGGTTGTCAGGGCGCTGCGCACGGCCTCCGGGGAGGCCCCGCGTTCCAGCCAGGCGGCGACGGGCGGGGCGAGTCGACGGATCTCCCGTACGGAGAGCAGCAGACGGGGATCGTCGTGGCGGAGGTTCGCGAGGAGGGCGGCGGCCCGGGTGTGGTGTGCGTGGGTCGTGGGCTCCGGGAGCCGAGGTGCGGAGGATGGCTGCCGGGGTGCGGAGGAGGACCGCCGGCTTGCGGAAGACGGCTGCCGGGGTGCGGGCAACGGTTGCCGGGGTGTGCGGGACGGCTGTGGCGAGGGTGCGGGACGGGGCGGTTGCCCTACGGGCGCCGGGGCCGGGGGCTGGGTCGGAACCGGGGCCGGGGCCTGGGTCCGCGCAGGTGGGGGCGGTTCGACCGCCGTGCGGCGTTTGGCCTGCTCGGCGGCCTCGCGGGCGCGGCGGGCGCGGGTGGCCTCCGGGTTGTTGTACGAGAGCGTGACCGTGACCATCCGCCCGTCCTCGGTGCGCTGCCGGACGCGTTCGAGGTAGCCGTACGCCTCCAACTCCCTCAAGGCGGCGGCGATCCGGTCCCGCCCCTCGGGGAAGCGGCGCGCCAGCGTACGGATGTCGGCCGGCGCCCCCTCGGGCAGCGACTGGATGTGGGCGGCGAGCCCGATCGCCAGGCCGGACAGGGACCGGTGCTGGGCGAGGTGGTTGCCGACGATGGTGTAGCCGGGGTCCTGATACTCGGTCACTTTGTGCACGCCGGAAGGGGATCGGCGAATCCTGTGCCGGGCGCGGTCAGGCGCATTAAGCTGCTTCTCAGCCATCAGGAAGGTCTCGTCTTCCTCGTTGGTCAGGCCCTCGTTCGGGATTGCCGTCCCGGCCGGGGGCCGTCGCATGTGCGGGTTTCTGGTTCGTCGTTACCGAGAGTGCAGGCACGAGGACCCCGGAGGCGAGCCTTCCGGTCGTGGATCACCCGAGCGAGTGACGACCGGGGTGCACCGGGGCAGGGTCCGGCTGGGTGGGAGTGGTTTCTCTACCTGGGGTTATGGATCTTTTACGAGCCGAAACCCCGACGCTCAGCAGACCGACGCCCGGTTCTCCGGGCGCCGGTTGACGGGCCACCGAGCACCTCACCGCCCCCACATCGGAAGGTCGAACTCCGCCCAGACCGTCTTGCACGGGAACGGTCCCTGCCGGGTGCCCCACCGGTCGGCGAGCGCCTCGACGAGGACCAGCCCGCGACCGCCCGATTCCCATGTCCCTGACACCTGCGGCACCGGGAGCCGGTCACCGCACGCGTCCGTCACCTCGATGCGGAGCGTGTCCGCGTCGGCCAGGACGGCGAGGCGGAAGTCCCGTCCCGGTACGCACCCGTGCGTAGCCGCGTTCGCGGCGAGCTCGGCGATCACCTGAGCGGGCGATTCGAACGGCACGCCCCAGGACCGGAGCTGCTCGGTGGCGAGCAGCCAGGCGAGACGAGCGCCCCGGCGGGTGGCGGAGAGCTGAACCTTGAACTGCAGCTTGTGCTCGGCGTTTTCCTCATTCATGTCACTCAGCGTGGTCGGGCGTGCTTACGCTGAATAGTGATGACGCCAGTACTCATGGTGATGTCCACGGGTTGTCCAGAGGCGTCCCCGCTGTCCAGGAGGTGGAAGTGGATGCATGTTGACGCTGCGGAAGACGGGGGTTGGGAACTCGATCCGGAAGACGACGCCCAGGCGGCTGTGGAGACGGTCGGACGCCAGCTCAAAATGTGGCGGGAGGCGTCGGGACTCCGCGCGGCGGAGTTCGGGGCGGCCATCGGGTACGGCGAGAACCTGATCTACAAGATCGAGCGTGGTGTGCGCATCCCGCGCCCCGAGTACCTCGAAAAGGCCGATGAAGCCCTGGGCGCGGGCGGCAAGATCGCGGCGATGAAGAAGGACGTGGAGCAGGCCCGGTACCCGAAGAAGGTGCGGGACCTGACGCGATGGGAGGCCGAGGCGGTCGAGCTGGGCGCCTACGGCAGCCACAACTTGCATGGGCTGTTGCAGACCGAGGAGTACGCACGGGCGCTGTTCGAGATGCGACGGCCCGCCTGGTCACAAGACAAAGTCGACCGCGAGGTGGCGGCACGAGTAACTCGAAGGTCGATCTTCGAGCGCACGCCAGCCCCTGCCCTCACGTTCGTCCAGGAAGAGGTGACGCTTCGCCGCCCCATCGGAGGCACAATGGTTCTGCGTCGGCAGCTCGAACGGATGTTGGATGTGGGCCAGTTGCGGAACGTCGAGATTCAGGTGATGCCGACGAACCGCGAAGACCACGCAGGAATGGGCGGCAGGATCCATCTGCTGAAGTTCGGGGACAGCTCGGTCGTGGGCCATTCCGAGGGGCAATTCGGCAGTCGCCCGGTCTCCCACCCGAAGGAGATCCAAGTCCTTGAGCTGCGCTACGGGATCAACCGGGCCCAGGCTCTCACGCCCCAGGAGTCATTGGCCTTCATCGAGAAAGTGCTGGGAGAGACATGACCCTCAAGCCCTCTGCGGTGAACGCTTCCGAGCTGAAGTGGACCAAGAGCAGCTACAGCGGCGACAGTGACAGCAACGAGTGTGTCGAGGTCGCCGCCGTCCAAGGCACCATCCACATCCGCGACTCCAAGAACCCCCACGGCCCGCAGCTCCACCTCCAGCCGTCCGCCTGGGCCGACTTCGTCTCGTACGCCGCTGCCGCGCGCTGACGATCGTCAGAGGGCCTCGGGGGGGGGACGAGTCACGGCGTGACCGGCTCCGACACGGTCGTTCTGCTGCCGCCCGGCGTCCCCCACGACGGCAGGAGGCCGCTGCCGTCCCGCACGCGCACCCCACTCGTGTGATCCGCTGCTTCAAGTCCCACGGCCTGCTGCCGCACGCAGACCTGACCGGCAGGCGTGCCCTTCTCCGGGACGAGCGGCGTCACGCGAGGGTCACGCCGGATCAATGCCAGGGTCATGGCATGCCTTTCACCGTGGATGTAACCACATCCCATCAACTCAAGAGCAGGCTTCATGACGACGAACATCCGGAATCGACTTCCCCACGTGATCGGCGCGTCTGTCCTGGTCGTCGCACTCACGGGAACGGTGAGCGCCATAGACGCGATGAGTTCTGAGACAGCGTCCCAAGCGCAGGCTTCGTCGTCGGCACCTGAGGTGAACTGCAAGTTCCGTATCGAGCTGGGCAAGGTCGTCGCGTTCCCGAGGGGCTGCAGGCTGCCCGGTGGTGGAGGAATCAGCGCCACCCTCGACGGCGGCCTCACAGCCGTCACCACCATGAACACCGCCGCCCGCAGCACCGGGGCCACCACCGGCGGTCGGTGAGGCGAGCCGCGCCACGACCGGAGCGGCCCCCGCCGTGGGCGGGAGCCGCGGGGGCGTCAGCGGTGTGCCTGGCGCCGGTTGGTGTGGCCGGCTTCGTGGTGGCCGGAGCGCATGAGGGCGAGGACGGTGTCGAGGTCGTCGCCCTGGTGCGGGTCGTCGGCCATGCGGTTGCGGGTGCGGGTGCCGCAGCCGGTGCACCGATGGACGATCATGTAGCCCTTGGCGGAGTGGTGCTCGACTGCGACCGGGCGCATCAGCGCGCGGCAGTCGTTGGCACGGTCTCCGGGCGAGAGGTCCACGTGCAGCGAATGCAGGCAGTGCGAGCAGTGGTTGCGGTAGCTTCCGTTCACCAATGGCGCGACCGCCTCACCGCAGTTTCCGCAGGTGAAGCCGGTGTTTTCGGTTGTTCTGCTGATGCTGCTGCTCCTCAGCGAGTCGAAGGGATCTTCAACTCGGAGGCGCAGGGTTCCGTTCGTTCTCCCCCTGCCGGAGCAGGGGTCGCGGGCTTGACCGGGGAGTGACGCGGTTCACCGCCGCGCTGAGGCGGGCGATTACTTCCGGCTCCAGCTTCACCGGAGTGCGCTTGCGGCTCCGGATCCGGACCACGACCGGGTTTGTGTGTTTGTCCCGGCCACTGTCACGCGGGGGTGCCACGTGCCGCCGGTAGGTGTCCGTCCGGTCTCACCGCCGTCGGCGTCGTCCCCCGTCAGGCAGCGTCAGCAGCGGCATGCACGATCGTGATCACGCCACCTCCTTGATCTGCTGGTTCCCCGTGGCCTGTCGGTACGGCCCCGGAGGCTCTCTCCAGCGTATGCGCCGGCCCGTGGTCGCGCGGAGGGGCGCTGGTCAGGCCCAGAGCATCCCCAGTTCCGGGTCCTCGCGGAGTTTGGCCAGGGCGCGGGAGACGGCGCTCTTGACCGTGCCGATGGAGACCTCCATGACCTCGGCGGTCTGGGCCTCGCTCAGGTCCTCGTAGTACCTGAGGACGACCATGGCCCGCTGGCGGGCGGGCAGGCGCATCACCGCGCGCCACATCGCGTCACGCATGCCCTGGAGTTCGGCCGGGTCGGGCGCGGGCAGCGGGTCGGGCTCCGGCAGCTCGTCGACGGCGAATTCCTCGACCTTGCGCTTGCGCCACTGGGAGGTGCGGGTGTTGATGAGCGCGCGGCGGACGTAGCCGTCCAGGGCGCGGTGGTCCTCGATGCGGTCCCAGGCCACGAAGGTCTTGGCCAGGGCGGTTTGGAGGAGATCCTCGGCGTCGTTCGGGTTGGCGGACAGCGACCGCGCGGTGCGCAGCAGGACCGGCCCCCGGGCCCGTACATAGGACGAGAATGTCGGGAACACAGCGGCGGTCGAAGCGCTTGTGCACACTGGCGTGGTCATGTGGACCACGCTAGGAGCGAGGATCGTCGCGCGGATCGCCCCAGGGTGCCGAAGCGCTATCCGACTCAAGTTGTACGGGTGGGGCCGCTTCCACCTCCTCTGGGGGGACGGGCCCTAGCACTCCCCTGAGTTCCCCTGAGTTCCTTTCTGCGGGTCGAGAGCGGATCTTCCGGTGGGCAACCTTCTGACCGGTTCGCGGGTCACGTACCCGATCATGCGCGTCGCACCGCGCACGCCGCCGCTCGTGGCGGCCGTCCGACTTCGTACGAAGGGCCTCGATGAAGCTTCACCCCGTTCTGGCGACCGCAGCCGTCACGGCTGTACTCGGCCCCCTGGCGCTGCTGTCGGCTCCTGGCGCCTACGCGGCGGGCGGGGCGCCCGCGGCCGCCGGAAGCCAGCCGGCGGCCGCCGCCACCGCGTCGGCATCGGCATCGGCGTCGGCGTCGGCATCGGCGTCGTCCCCGGCCGCAGCAGCCGGGGCGGCCGCCTCCGGGGCGTCGGCCAAGCCGGGTGCCGAGCCGTCCCCCACCTACACCCGCCCGACCTTCTGCTCGGGGATACCCGACGAGGACCGCGGCAAGACGGGGCTGCGCGGACTCCCGAGCAAGATCGTCGCGGGCTCCGGCTGGCACGGGTTCACCTACCGCGTCACCAATGTCTCCAAGATCAAGGTGATGGAGACCGATGTCTCCCTCATGCTCGGCACCGCCGACCCGAAGCTCAAGGACGTCGCCCAACTGGCCGTCACGGTCCAGTGGTTCAACCCGGCGACCGGCAAGTGGAAGCCGGTCGAGGGCGAGGGCGCCGAGTTCCGCGACAACGACGAGTTCGCCACCGTCAAGAGCCTGAAGCCGGGCGAGTACGCGGACGCCAAGATGCGCATCAAGATCGGCGGAAAGGCGAAGGCGGGGACCGGCTACTTCTTCACCATCGGCCACTCGTACGGCGAGGACGGCCAGTGCGGCTTCGACAAGATCAGCCAGTTCAACTTCACGGTCCTGCCCGCCGGCAGCCGGCCCGGCAAGGTCTCGGACGCCAAGGGGCGGCCCGGTGAGCCGGGCAAGGCCGTCCCGCCGGCGAACGGCGGCGGGCGGGGCGCGACCGCTCCGCCGGCGAAGACCGCGCACCACCTCTCGCCCCAGGGCACCCTCGACGAACTCCCGGTCACCGGCAGGCTCGCCGAGACGGGGTCCTCCGACGCGCTGCCGACCGTCGCCGCGGCCGGCGCCGCGGCCGTCCTCGCGGGCGTCGGCACCGTACTCGTCGTGCGGCGTCGCAGGGCCGGGTCCGCGCAGTAGGGACCAGTAGGGGCCCGTAGGCCAGTAGGGACAGTAGGGGCCCGTAGGGGGCAGCGTCGGCAGGCGGTCGGGGCGGTGCGGGGTGGGGTCGGTGCCCGGCCGGACCGGTGCCGGGTCGGGGCGGTACCCGGTCGGGCCAGTCCCCGGTCCGGCCGTCTGCCTCAGCCGTCCGCGCCGAGGATCAGCCCCGAGGTCGGCACCCCCGTACCGGCCGTGACCAGGACATGGGCGGGGGTGCCCGCCTGGTTGACGGAGGTGCCGCGGAGCTGGCGGACGGCCTCGGCGATGCCGTTCATGCCGTGCAGGTACGCCTCGCCGAGCTGGCCGCCGTGGGTGTTCAGGGGGAGGGCGTCCGCGGCGACGAAGTCCGACGCCTCGCCGGGGGCGCAGAAGCCGAACTCCTCCAGCTGCATCAGCACGAACGGGGTGAAGTGGTCGTAGAGGATCGCCACGCCGATGTCGGCGGGGGCGAGACCGGCGGTGCGCCAGAGCTGCCGGGCGACCACGTTCATCTCGGGGAGGCCGGTCAGGTCGTCGCGGTAGAAGCTGGTCATCTGCTCCTGGGCGCGGCCCGCGCCCTGCGCCGCGGCCGTGATCAGCGCCGGCGGCCGGGGCAGCGCGCGGGCCCGCTCGGGCGAGGTCACCACGATCGCCTGGGCGCCGTCCGTCTCCTGGCAGCAGTCCAGCAGCCGCAGCGGCTCCACGATCCAGCGGGAGGCGGCGTGGTCGGCGAGGGTGATGGGCTTGCCGTGGAAGTACGCGGCCGGGTTGCGGGCGGCGTGGCGCCGGTCGGTGACCGCGACCGGGCCGAAGGCGTCCGGGGTCAGGCCGTAGGTGTGGAGGTAGCGCTGCGCGGCCATGGCGACCCAGGAGGCGGGGGTGAGCAGGCCGAAGGGGAGGTTCCAGCCGAGGGCCGCGCCCTCCGCGGTGGGCTCGCGCTGCTGGACGCCGGAGCCGAAGCGGCGGCCCGAGCGCTCGTTGAACGCGCGGTAGCAGACGACGACTTCGGCGAGGCCGGCGGCGACGGCGAGAGCCGCCTGCTGGACGGTGGCGCAGGCCGCGCCGCCCCCGTAGTGGACCCGGGAGAAGAAGGACAGCTCACCGATCCCGGCCGCCTGCGCGACGGTGATCTCGGGGTTGGTGTCCATGGTGAAGGTGACCAGGCCGTCGACGTCCGCAGGGCTCAGCCCGGCGTCGTCGAGGGCGGCGCGCACGGCCTCGACGGCGAGCTTCAGTTCGCTGCGGCCGGAGTCCTTGGAGAACTCGGTCGCGCCGATGCCGGCGATGGCGGCCCGGCCGCCGAGGGAGTCGGGGCGGTGGACGCTCATGCCGTGCCCTCCGGGAGGCTGACGGTCACCGTGCCGGTGACGTGGTGGCCCAGGCCGTTCGCGCCGACGATCCGCACCACCGCCGTCCCGTCCGCCACCTCGGTGATCGTGCCGCTCAACACCAGCGTGTCGCCGGGGTAGTTGGGGGCGCCGAGGCGGATGGCGACCTTGCGCAGGGTGCAGCGCGGCCCGAAGTGGTCGGTGAGGTAGCGGCCGACGAGTCCGTTGGTGGTGAGGATGTTCATGAAGATCTCCGGGGAGCCCTTCTGCCGGGCGGCCTCGGGGTCGTGGTGCACGTCCTGGTAGTCACGGGAGGCGATCGCCCCGGCGACGATCAGGGTGCGGGTGACGGGGATGGTGAGCGTCGGCAGCTCGTCACCGGGCTTGGGCTCGTCACCGGGCTTGGGCTCGTCAGCGAGCTTCGGCTCGTCACCGGGCTTCGGCTCGTCACCGGGCTTCATCGGGGCTCCTTTCGCCGGCATCCGGGTGCCTTCCGGTCGTGAGCAACTCGCCCAGTTCGTCGAGGACTTCGCCGCCCGCGCCCAGATAGCCGGCCACTTGCCGGCCCCACAGGAAGTGGCGGTGGACGGGGTGGTCGAGGTCGGCGCCGATGCCGCCGTGCAGATGCTGACCGCTGTGCACCACGCGGGTGCCGGCCTCGGCCGCCCACCAGGCGGCGGTCAGCGCGTGCGGTCCGGCGTCCAGGCCCGCGTCCCGGCGCCAGGCCGCCTCGTAGGCGGTGACACGGATCGCCTCGGTGTCCATGTGGGCATCGGCGGCGCGCAGTTGTACGCCCTGGTTCGCGGCGAGCGGGCGGCCGAACTGCTCGCGGGTGGTGGTGTGGGACACCGCACGGGCCAGCGAACCGGCGCAGACCCCGGCCTGGAGCCCGGCGAAGGCGGTACGGGCGAGGGCCAGGGTGTCCGCGTAGGGGTCGGGGGCGGGGCCGGGGTTGGCGATCGTCTCGGCGGGGGCGTCCTCCAGGGTGAGCCGGCCCGCCGACCAGGGGGCGGTGGTCTCGACCGGGTCGCGCCGCACCCCCGGGGCGTCGGTGCGTACGAGCCACAGCGTCCGCGTCGTACCGTCCGGCACCAGGACGTGGGTGGCCTCGCGCAGCCACGGCACCACCGGGACGGTGCCGGTCAGCCGCCCGGTCCCGTCCGCGGCCCGCTCGCTCCGTACGCCGCCGCGCCGCGCCGGAAACGCCCCGGTCGCGACCGCCTCGCCGTCCCGCAGCGGCGGCAGCAGCCGCGCCCGCTGTTCCGGGCTGCCGTGCGCGCCGATCGCCAGCAGCCCGTACACACAGGTCGCCGCGAACGGCACCTGCGCCGTCGTCCGCCCCTGCTCCTCCAGCATCAGCACGAGCCCGAGCAGGCCGGTCTCCTCCGCCGCGCCCGGCAGACCGGCCGCGCACAGCGCCTTCCACAGCGCGGCGTCCGTGCCGGTGCCGCAGGTGGCGAGGCGCTCGGGCGTGGACAGGTCGCCGAATATCCGGGCCGCCAGCTCGCGGGCCGCCGTCTGCTCCGGTGTGGGCGTGAAGTCCATCTCACCCCTCACCGCCCTCGGCCGCGCGGAAGACCGGCAACTCCCACTCCTCGTCCACCCGCAGGAACGCGAGCCGCACCGGCATGCCGATCCGCACCTTGTCGCAGGGGACACCGATGACGTTGCTGACGATCCGCACCCCCTCCGCGAGCTCGATCAGCCCTACGGCGTAGGGGCTGGGGCCGGTGGGTGTACCGGGAGCGCCCGTACACCGGTCGGACACGTGCGGGCCTGCCGCGTCCGCTTCGGGCTCCGGCACCGTGAAGGCGGGGAAGGGCGGATGGTGCATCACGACGTAGGAGAAGACCGTCCCCGCGCCGCTCGCCTCGACGGTGTCCCAGTCCGCTGCCCCGCAGACGTTGCACCCCGGCAGCCAGGGGAAACGCAGCGTCCGGCATCCCGTGCAGCGCTGGATCAGCAGACGGTGCCCGGCCACGCCCTCCCAGAATCCGGCGTTGTCCCGGTTGACGACGGGGCGCGGGCGCCGGGAGCGGGCAGCCTGCCCGCTCCCTTCCGTCCTCCGGGACGCCTGCGACTGCCCGCCCGCCTCGGGGGACCGCTCGTCCCCCTCAGGAGGCCGCTCGTCCGCCTTGGCCGTCTCGGGGTTCCGCCCGGCCCCCTCGGGGTTCCGCCCCGCCGTCTCAGGGTCCCGGCCCCCCGCTGCCGTCCTGGAATTCCGTACGGCCGGGGCGTACTTGAGAACCCGGAAGCGATGCGTCCCGGCCGGCTCGCCGTTCGCGCGGATGTCCATCCGGGTCGTGATGAAGTGCCCGGTACCCAGCTTCGTCGTCTTGCGCTCCGAGACCGACTCGATCACCGCGTCGAAGGTGATCCGGTCGCCGGGCCGCAGCGGCCGCAGGTACTCCTGCTCGCAGTCGGTGGCGACGATCGAGGTGTACCCGGCGTCGTCCAGCAGCCCGGACAGCTCGTCGTACGCCCCCGAACGGTCGGCGTGGCCGGACAGGCCGCCCATCGTCCAGGCCTGCAGCATGGTCGGCGGAGCGATCGCGTCCGGCCCCCGGTAGGCGGGGTTGGTGTCGCCGACGGCCTCGCACCAGTGCCGGATCATCGGCTCGTTGACCAGGTCCTTGCCCACGCCCGCCGCCGACGTCGACCGCCCCTCGTAGACCTTGAGCTGCTCGTGGCCGAGCTGTACCGGGCTCATCGCCGCCCCCTCCGCATCCCCAGCCGCATCGTCGCGACGATCTCCCGCTGGACCTCGCTCACACCGCCCCCGAACGTGTTGATCTGCGCCGCCCGGTTCATCCGCTCCAGCTCACCGCCCCCATGGGCGCCCGGCGATCCGGCTCGCACCAGGGCGGCGGCGCCCACCACCTCCTGGCACAGCCGGTACACCTCGACGGCGCTCTCCGTCCCGGCGAACTTCACCCCCGCGGCGTCGCCGGGTCCGAGCGTCCCGGCGCCCACGTCGTCGACCAGCCGCCAGTTCAGCAGCCGGGTGGCGGCCAGCCGGGCGTGCGCCTCGGCGAGCCGGGACCGCACCCAGGGGCGGTCGGCGGGCCGCTCGCCGGTCTCCGGGTCCGTCGTACGGGCATGGGCCAGCGCCGCGTCGAAGGCATCCTCGGCCTGCATGCCGATGGCCGCCAACGCGACCCGCTCATGGTTGAGCTGATGCGTGATCAGCCGCCAGCCGGCGTTCTCCTCCCCTACGAGGTTCCCGGACGGGACGCGGATGCCGTCGTAGTAGGTGGCGGTGGTCGTCAGCCCGCCGACCGTCCCGATCGGCGTCCAGGAGAACCCCGGGGCGTCGGTGGGCACCAGGATGATCGAGATGCCCTGATGCTTGGGGGCGTCGGGGTCGGTGCGGCAGGCGAGCCAGATCCAGTCGGCCTGGTGGGCGTTGCTGGTGAAGCTCTTGGCGCCGTTGATCAGCCAGTGCGCGCCGTCGCCGGCCGCCTCTCTCGTCGCGCGGGTGCGGAGGGACGCGAGGTCGGTACCCGCCTCGGGCTCCGTATAGCCGATCGCGAAGACCAGCTCGCCACTGAGGATGCGCGGCAGGAAGAAGTCCTTCTGCTGCGCGGTGCCGTACTTCATCAGGGTCGGGCCGACGGTGTTGAGGGTGACCATCGAGACCGGGGCGCCCGCGCGGTACGCCTCGTCGAAGAAGACGAACTGCTCGTCGGGGCCGCGGCCCTGCCCTCCGTACGCGGTCGGCCAGCCCAGCCCCAGCAGGCCGTCGGCGCCGATCCGGCGGAGCACCGCGCGCTGCTCCGCCGGGTCCTCGACCGGCCCGTCCGGCATTACCCGCCGGAAGTACGAGCGGAGTTCGGTGCGCAACTGCTCCTGGCGCGCGGTGGGGGCGAGGTGCACGTCGGCGGCTCCCCTTCTGGTGGCCGCACGCCCGGTGCGCAAGGGAATCCAGGCGTACGAACGAGCGAGCGGGTTTCTGACTGTCCGTCAGAAACCCGCTCGCTGTCAAGGCCAGCGCAGTGAACCCCGGAGGAGCCCCACCTCCTCCGTGCCGCCCTGACGCATCACCCCTCGGCCGGACGCCGCTGTCCCCTTGCGGCGGGCCGGCTCACCAGAGCTTGGTGAAGTTGACGGTGGCGTTGCTCTGGTCGATACGCGTGGGGCCGGAGCCGTTCACGCTCGCGGTGTTGTTCTGGTTGGAGGCGCCGGCGCCGTTGGCGACCTGCTGGCCGGTCGTCGAGTTGCCGAGGTTGCTGCCGCCGACACCGGTCCCCGTCTGGCTCGTCGCCGCCGAGCTCGACCCGCCCGTCGCAAAGCCGCCGTTGTCGGCCTGCGCCACGCCCGTGAAGAGTGCGGCCGCCAAGGGCAGCGCCGCCACGACGGCGAGGGCGCGGGCTGTACGGGTGCTTGCCATGTCTATTCCTCCTACGGAACACGACTTCTGGAGCGATGGAACTCCGCTTGTCCACCGGGCAGTTGGCCGACCACACGGTCCTTGCTGCGACGTCGCGCACTCAGGCTTGCCCATGAATCCCCGGCGAACCCACCGCGACGAGGCGATTCCCCCGCAAGCATGAGAAACCCCGGGTAAACCCCGCCCCCCGCCCGACCTGCCCCCACCCTCACCTCGACCACCCGACACCCCGCCGCAACCCACCCCCCATGGGCCCCGCGCGCCCCACACGCCCACCCGCCACAACCGGCGCACGACCAGATCAGGGCGCGCCCCCTTCCCTTCCTCGAACATTCGTACGAAAATAGATCCATGGCCTCGCACCGCCGCCATACCGGAACACCGACTGCCACACCGACCGGTACGCCACCCCGTACGCCGCCGGTTGGGACGCCGTCGGCCCGCACGCCGTCGGTTGGCTCGGCCGGTGCGCCGCCGATTGCCCGCCCTGCTCCGCCCCTCGGCCCCGACCCTGATCCTGGTCCTGGCCCTGGCCCTGGCCCTGGCCCAAGCACCAACCCCGACCCCAACCCCGGCCTTGCCCCCACCCCTCCCGAGGATCCGCACGCCGCCGCCCTCGCCCACGCCCTCCAGGCCGCCGAGCGCGGCTACCCCGTCATCCCGCTGACCCGCAACAAGCTCCCAGCCCTCCGCTCCCCGCACCGAGGGCACCCCGAGGTCCCGCCCTGCCGCGGCGAGTGCGGCCGGCTCGGGCACGGCGTCCACGACGCGAGCACCGACCCGCTCACCGTCCGCCGCATGTTCGCCGCCGCCCCCTGGGCCACCGGTTACGGCCTCGCCTGCGGGCGGCCGCCGCACCACCTCATCGGGATCGACCTCGACACCAAGAACGGCGCCGACGGCCTCACCGCCCTCCGGTTCCTCGCCGAACAGCACGACTTCCCGATCCCGCCCACCGTCACGGTCCTCACCCCCAGCGGCGGCCGCCACCTCTGGCTCACCGGCCCGCCCTCCCCCACCGTCACGAACTCGGTCGGACGGCTCGCCCCCGGCATCGACGTCCGCGGCGCCGGCGGCTACCTCGTCGGCCCCGGCTCACTCACCGCCCGCGGGCGCTACGCCCTGGCGCCGGGGACCCCGCACCACCCCGCCCCCGTCCCGGACACCCTGCTCGCGCTCCTCACCGCCCCCTCTGCGTCCACCCGCCGCGAGCCCCCCTACGGCGCCCCACCCCAGCCCGCCGCAGCGCTCGTACGCTTCGTCCGCGCCTCCCCGGTGGGCCAGCGCAATGCCCGCCTCTACTGGGCCGCCTGCCGCGCCGACGACTCCGGCCTCGCCCAGGAACTCGCCGCCCGACTGACGGAGGCCGCCCGCCACACCGGCCTGTCCACCCAGGAGGCCCGCGCCACCATCGCCTCGGCAACCCGCCGCCGGCAGAACTCACCGATCCCGTAGGGGTCAGACCCTCCCCACGGCAACCCGTAGAGGGACGGCACCACAGCACAGCGCCGCGCCGCTCCACCCAGCCCCACTCAGCCCCACTCAGCCCAGCTCAGCCTCGTCGCGCGCCACTCAACTCCCCCATCCCCGCCCCACTCAACTCCGCCGCGCCTCGATCAAGAACCGGGTCGTATGCGCCACGAAGGCCCCCTCCGCCCGGATCAGCTCGTCCAACTCCCGCAAACGCTCCCGGTATTGCTCCACCGTGAACCCGGGAACCATCCACACCACCTTGCGCAGGAAGTAGACGACCGCCCCGATGTCGAAGAACTCGGTCCGCAGCGACTCCGCACGCAGATCGGTCACCTCCAGGCCCGCCGCCTCGGCCGCCCGACGCGCGTCCTCCGGATGACGGGCCCGCCGTACGTCCTCCGGCTGCGGCCCCAGGAAGTACTCGACCAGCTCGAACACGCTGGCCGGTCCGACCTGCTGGGAGAAGTACGTGCCGCCGGGCCGCAGCACACGGGCGATCTCCTCCCACCACACGGTCACCGGATGGCGGCTCGTCACCAGGTCGAAGGCCGCATCGCCGAACGGCAGCGGCGGCTCGTCCGCATCGGCCACCACGACCGCGCCGCGCGGGTGCAGCAGAGCGGTGGCCTTGGCGACGTTCGGCGGCCAGGACTCCGTCGCCACCATCACCGGCGGCAACTTCGCCGCCCCGGCCAGCACCTCCCCGCCACCCGTCTGGATATCCAATGCCGCCGACGCCCGCGCCAGCCGCGCGCTCATCGCCCGCTGATAACCCCACGAGGGCCGCTCTTCCGTGGCCCGACCCGCCAGCCACGAGAAATCCCACCCCTCGACCGACACGGCATCGGCCTCGGCCACCAGCTCCTCAAAAGAACGCTCCATCCCCCCACCCTCAACGCCGAAGGCCCGCACCGCCAACGAATTACTTCCGACTACGTCCGGTTACTTCCTGTCACTCCCCGGCGGGGCTGATCACTCACCCTCACCCACCTCACCCACCAGAAAGACAAACTCCGGACGGTCCCACTTCACCGCCGGCGGATTCGCGGGCACCGTCCCGACGGGCCGGGCGCCCACACTGCGATAGAAACCCTCGGCAGGCGGATGCGACACCACCCGCACCCCGTCGATCCCAGCCTTCCGCGCCTCACCCCGCATGTGCTCGACCAGCCGGCGCCCGATGCCGTACCCCTGCGCCTGGTCCGACACGAACATCAGATCCAGCTCGGCCGCCTCCACCAGCAGCGCATAGAACCCCACCACCCGCTCACCGCCGCCCTCCCCGACCGGTATCTCCTCCACGGCGACAAAGACCCGATGCGCCTCGATGTAATCCGGCCCCACCCGATACCCCTCAACCATCGAGGAATAGCGCCCCTCATACGCCCGAGAACTCCGCACCAGCCGGGTAAGCCGCCCAGCGTCCCGCCCCACAGCCCGCCGAATCAAAATCTCCCCCCGCCGAGCCGCCTTCGCCGCCCCCACCCTCCGCACACCCACAGCAACCTCTCCCCACTTCCCCCATCACAACCAAATTGAATTCCACCACTCCCCGCCACCCTACCGCGCAAGCAAAACCAGGACTCAGCAGACATAACGAATTTCCGTCAAGCGTTAGGCCCGGCATTCATCGTCCCCGAAGAACACTCCACCTCACGTTCGATCCACCGGCAGATCACCCCCACCACATAGGCACGCTCCGCGCGGCTCAATTCCCGCCCCTTGGGGATCTCGTGCCAACGCTCAAGGCAGGTACGACAGCAGGTCGCGGTCGCGTGCTGCGCGACAAAGACCGGGTGACCGCGGTACGGCGTCTGCTTCCCGTCCTTGTACGGCTCCGCCGGCGCCAGCCGCTTGGCAATGAGGTCATAGGCATGCCACCGCATCGCCGAAGGGCCACTCAACTCGGCCGTGGCCAACTCCCGCCCGCGCAAATGAAACTTCGCACGAAAAGGATGCCGCGCAATGACATCCAGCCGCTGGTCGAGCGAGCGGGGCACAGAATCAGACATCGATCGCTCCAAGGAAAGACAACGCGCGCTCCCCACCAATCGTATGCCCAGCCCACACAAGCAGCCCCGAACCGCACAACGCAGTCCGGGGCTTCCCTGAGCCTTCACCTACACCTACGCCTGCATCTTCCGCTACGCCTTGCCCGCGCGATAAAGACCCCTAAAAACGCCACGCAACCCAATACCATCTCCCCATTCAGGCGATGAAAAGGAAAAGGCCCCCAACCGGATTCCTCCGATCGGGGACCGTTCTCCGCCGTACGACGCCCCGCTTCGACCACAGCCTCACGCACGCACTCATGAAGCGGCGACGGGCTCCGCGAAGCAGCGCGCCAACATTCCCGAGCCTCCCGCGAAGCGCACCCGCGTAGCTCCGGGCGCAGCGGCTTACGGGTGGTACTTCTCCTCGACCGTCTCGGCGGCGCCGGACTTGCGGTCCATGGTGACGCGGACGGTGACACTGCCGGTCTTCGCGGCCTTCTCCAACTGGTCCACGGTGCACTTCGCGGTGCCGTAACCGTCACCGCCGATGGACACGCTGCCGTCATCGCCGGAGCAGATCGCGGCCGCGCCGAGGACCGTGGTGGCGTTGGCGACATAGAACGCCTGGTCCATGCCGCCGCCCTCGGGCTTGACGATCAGCTTTCCGGGCGCGAGGTACTCCAACTTGCCAACGATCGTGCGGTGGTTACCCGCATGGGCGACGCCACCCCCGGTGGAGGCGGACCCACCCCCAGCGGCGGCGGACCCGCCGCCGGTCTGGTCGGCCGACGACGCCCCGGCGGACTTGCCCCCGCTCTGGCCCTGCGAGCCGGAGTTGGAGCCGGAGGAGCCGCCCGTGGACCGTGCCGAGTCCGACGTGTGCTGGGAGCCGGTCGCAGCCGAAGAGCCCGAGGATCCGGCAGCGGCAGCCGGCCCAGCCCCGTCCCCGCAGGCCGTGGCCCCCAGACCCAGCGCCGCCGCGGCCACGATGGCTGCGGCAATACGGCGACCGGCCCGCCCACGGAAGCGGCTGGCAGCGGTGGCGGTGGCGGTGTTCATCGGGTCTCCTGTTGCGCTGTTCTCTCGTCCTGCTCCCTGACGCTGATCAGCTTCGAAGACCAGGTTGGCGTTCCACTAACAGCCGACTAATACCGCGCAGCGACACCCGACGGCCGCACGCGGTTTCGGCTGCGACCAGGAACGCGAGTGCCAGATGCGCCACAAGAGACCGACGAAAAGCCCCCGGGTGCGGGACGTGCGCCGGGGTCCCCCTCGGACTCCTGGCCCGCCCGCCTCTGGCCCGTACGCCCCGCCAACGCCGATATGGAGGCGAACCGGGTGAGACAGGAAGAACGCAGAAGGGGTGCCCCGCCGAAGCGGGACACCCCTTCTGACCAGCTACTTCGCTGACCTCTGCGGAGGCTGTGGGATTTGAACCCACGGTGACGTTGCCGCCACGACAGTTTTCAAGACTGCTGGGTTCCCTGGTTCGGTACGCGGTCTGACCTGCTAGGTAACCGCAAGGTCGATTCCTGGCTCCGCCACTCTGGCCGCAGGATGGCCACACGCACCCGAACTGCCCGGATGCCATGCCGAAACACCCCAGGCAGCGCCCATGCCTGTTCGCTCAGCAGAGCCCCATGCGGACCCTGTGAAGCTGTCCCTCACTGCGGGACAGCTGCACAAAGTTCATGCTCTCCCCTGGTATCCCAGTAGCCGCTCGTCGTACCTCCATGACCAGGAGGCGAACACATCCCTCTCGTCTACCGGCCACATCCGCGGGTACCGCACGACCCCCGACCGGGGCCTGGTTCGTTGCGTTGGGGGAGCGTATTGGCGCGGATACAGAGCGCCGTAGATCTCACGGCTGACTTCGTAGTAGTGAAGTCCTGCCTCCGTGGGGGAGTAGTACTTCACCTCTTGCTGGGCATCGAGGCGTTCGCGGATCAAAGGCCGGCCCCCGCTGAACCGTCGGCCGAGGAGTCCAGGCCAGACATCGGGGTCGAACGATTCGGGAAGCTCGACTCCCTGCTCCGGGCGTTCCACGCGTCGGCCTGCACCTGAGAGGGCCACCATTGCCCTCCACTGGCGGAAGGTCATCGCATCGTCGAGGAAATCGGCGAGGAACGCTGCCGCCAATTCGGGAGCGACTCTGATGCGCGTCTCCACTTCCATTAGGTGAAGATGAGCGACCCGCCGCTCTCTATCGTTCTGTGCGTAGTCGACCTCGGCGGTGTACCGCTCGCGGTCTTTAAGGAATGCGCGGTAGTTTCCGATCTGCTGGTTGAACAGGCGGCACACGACGCCGGCAGGGTGCCCAATGAGGCGAGCAAGCGCGAGGAGGTCCTGTTCGTCCGGGTCTACGACTGCGGGCGTGCCTGTCGTGTGGGCGCGCTCGAAGAGCGCGCCCACACACTTGACGGCCTGTGCCCGTCGCATCACTGCGGCCGGATGAGTATGCAAGGCCTGCATCACTGCACGCAGCGGAACTCCGAGGCTCTCCGCTAGCCGTACTGGTACCGCTCCCCGGCCACGAGAGGGGAGCCGTGCCTGCTGTTCAATCCTGCGATACGTGCTACGGCTGATGCCGGCCAGCTCAGCAAGGCGGGCTGCGGTCAGCCCTCTCTGGCGCCGCATCGCATACAGACTGTGCGCTTCGACATGGCGTTGGGGCTCGGGGCACAGAACATGGACATCGGTCAGGCCGAGAGCCTGGCCCAACTCCGCCACGCGCCGAGCTTCCGGCACACGCTTCCCACTCTCGTAGGCGAGGATCGCGGATTTCGAGGTCCCCAAATCCGCCGCCAACTCCGCTGCGCTGAGCCCCTTGCGCTGCCTCAGCCACCGCAGCGCGTGGCCATCAAACGTACCCGCGCCCCGAGCCACGCTGCCTCCTCATCCCTCGTCCGACTCAACCCGAGGGTACCGTTTAGGTGTACGTGTGTGAGTCAACTAGCCGGCGGGAGCCGCACATGGAGAGTATCTGCTGGTCAGGGCCTCGCGCAGGTACCGTTTAGGGTTATAGAGGTTTGCATTAGCCGGCTAGGCGATGCATTCTCTTAGAGAAGTTAGGACGGCTCCCGTCCTCTAACGTCGCTGATGGGTATCCCATACCCATGTAGGCGCTGAAGCACATAAAGAGAAGAGGGGCTCGCGCTCGGTGGCCACCAGTACGCGCGAACCCCTCCAGACCGCTTCAGATTCTGAGCGCGGCGGGTGTGGTGTCAGCCACACCCGCCGCCGAAGAGCGCCGGCAGCAGCACCTTGATGAGGAACATCAGCCCCTCGAAGGCGACTTGGTGAAAGCGCTCACGCGTCCAGAACCTGGGGTCCTTCTCGTCCTCCCCCTGCGGGGACGGCGATCCGGACATGCGGTATCACCCCCTTTCCATCGGTAGGCCTTAAGGCGCCCACCGAGCCAGGAAGGTGACGGGTCAAAGCTTACCGCGTTCGCGTGACACCCCCGGGGCGCTGCATGCTCATATGACCTGTGGCCCCATCAGGGATAGGCAGCACAAGGGCCGTTGTCGTCCTACACCTTCAAGTCCCAGGTTCGATGGCCGGGTTGCTGCCTGAACCACAGGAAGTGGTGCGCGCCACGGTGCACAGCTGAATTTCCGGCGCGTGCCCGTAAGTACGAGAACGTCGTCTCCACTGCACCGGCTATGGGCGCGATGGCGTCACGGCCCGTCGCCGCCCGCGCCCACATCGACAGCGTGGATCCGGTCGCAGCCGCCGCCCTGAACGGGGACGTTGTTTCTCTACCGCTGCGGAGGCTGTGGGATTTGAACCCACGGTAACGTTGCCGCCACGACAGCTTTCAAGGGACAGCCCGTAAGTGAAGCGTCATGGCTTCTGACCTGCCGGGAAGGGCTCCAAGGAGCGAGGGCCCGCGGCCGAAATTGCGTCGGCACTCACCTGGGTCGCCAAACACTCCCTGAAAGTCGCCGACCTCAACGACTCGGACACCTTGCGGCGAGCACTCACGGCCCTGTCCCTGAAGCTGGACGGCAAGAAGGCAGCGGAGAACACGGTCAGGCGCAAGCGCACCGCCTTCAACAACGCTCTGCGATACGCCGTTGAACGGGACCTGCTGACCGGCAATCCGCTCTCGCGCATCGACTGGGATCCGCCGGCAACCGACGACGAGGTGGATTTCCGCTACGTGCCGAACCCGGCACAGACGCGGGCTCTGCTGGAGGCAGTACGGGACCAGGGCAAGCGAGGAGAGCACCTGCACGGGTTCTTCGGCTGCATGTACTACGCGGCTATGCGCCCGTCCGAGGTGGCCCAGCTCAGCAAGCGGGACTGCAAGCTGCCCGCGTCCGGCTGGGGCGAACTCATCCTGAACCGGAGCCGCCCGGAGGTCGGTGCGGGTTGGACGGACGACGGCAAGTCATACGAGCTCCGCGGGCTCAAGCGCCGTGCGCGCAAGACCACCCGGCCGGTCCCGGTCCCGCCCGTCCTGGTGGCGATGCTGCGCCGGCACATGGAGACGTACGGCACCGCTCCCGATGGCCGGCTGTTCGCCGCGGCCCGCGGCGGCCGGGTGAGATCCACCGAGTACGCTGCGGTATGGCAGAAGGCGAGGGAAAAGGCGCTCTCTGCCGAGGACACAGCGAGCCCCCTCGCGGAGGTCCCATACTCCCTACGGCACGCCGGGGTATCGCTCTGGATCAAGGCCGGAGTGGACCCGGTGGAAGTCGCCCGGCGGGCCGGCCACAGCATCGCGGTGCTGTGGAAGTTCTACGCGAAGATCCTCCGCGGCCAGGAGCATCGCGCGAACCAGCTCATCGATGACGCCCTGGGGGCACCAGAGGACCCCGCCGCCTGAACGTGACGTCACGCATCTGCCCGGTCCGCGAGCTGTTAGCGCCGGCGCCACGCTTCCGGTCTTGGGGAACATGGTCCCCAAGACCGGTCCCGTGCTACTGGGCACGAGCGGGTCTCAGTCCCCCTGGCCCCGGGCTCGCCGCTGCAGGAACCCGTAAGCGTACGGAACCTCGTCGGGATGCCGGTGCAGGCGAGCGAGCAGCCACGCCTCATCACCGCTGAGGTGGGGGTGGTCGGCCCGCAGCCGGCGGGCGCGCCAGGTGGTGCGGGGCGCCAGGAGCCACCGCTGGAGGCCGTACCGGGCGGACAGGGTCACACGACCTCCTGCCGACCCTGATGGGGCTGGTCGAGCTGCTGCTCACGCTTGCGCTGCTCGACACGCAGGGCCTCGACCCTCTCGGCGAACAGTTCCAGGCTCTCCTTCTCGTCGGAGAGGTTGTACGGGGCGATGGCCAGGTCGAGAGCGGTGACTTCCTGCTCGATGGAATCGGCGGTCTGCTGGAGGTTGAAGCCGCGCTCCTTGAACTTGAAGTAGCCCATTACCGAGGTGATGACGGTGACGGTGCCGCCAAGGCCGATGAGAATGCCCTTGCCCGGCTGCGGCGTGTCATACAGAGCGGTGACGCCGGTGACGGCGGCCGAGCAGAGAATGAGCGTCCATTGGAGCCAGTTGTGCCAGCGGCGATAGCTCGCGCTCTCCCCCCGCAGGCGGTCGATCTCCCGGGGGATGGCGTCCCGGTAGGAATACTGCCGATCGAAGGCCGCCCGCGCGACCTTGGACGCGGCCAGAACCCGCTCTTCCTCGGCCAGTTCGAGGTTCAGCTTCAGCTCCGCGACCGAAAGGTCTTGTTGCGTGCGACTTCCCTCCTCGTTCCTAATCCAGGGCTGCGCAGTGTCGAAGTTACTGCTGAACACGGCGCACCCCACGAAGAGGGCCCCGGCAAACACGACACCGAAGACGTTGATCGGCGCCATGTTGTAGTGGCGCCAGGTGAGAGCGGTCGCGCCGACCAGGGAGAGCAGCAGGAACGGAGGCCCGACCACGCCAATGAGGGTGGCGACGCTGACCAGGCGGGTGCGTTTGATCTGACGTTGGAGGTTGGCGACGGTCCGCCGGTGGTCTATCAGTGCGTTGATGCGATCGTCGTCTCCGACGGGGCCGGACTGCGGCATGAGCTGGCTTCCCCCATGAACTGCTCGGCTGATGGCCAGTTCGGCGATCGGGAGACCAGCAGTGCGGACTCTCCGCGGACCACCCGTCAAGGCTCCGCCGTCAATTCCCGACCGCCTCACAGTCCTCTGATATAGCTCGCCCCACGTGGCCAATAGGTCACATTCCGTGAGGCTGACGCAAACTGCGTACTCATGGCTGAATCCACACCCAGCGGCCTTCATTGGGCGTGGTGTCGAGGCCACCGCACGGCCAGCACTCCCGCTCGCCCGGCAGCTCGGAGCTCGCGTGACCAGAGGACCCCGCCGTCAGAAGGTGAGGTCCCACGGGCCGGAACCTGGCCACAGCCTGGCCACACGCGCTGGTCACGACTGGGATCCGAGCGTCTGAGGTGAGACAGCGCACGCAGAAGGAGCGGGCCCCGGAAGAACCGGGACCCGCTCCGACCTGCAGTTTTCCTACCTCTGCGGAGGCTGTGGGATTTGAACCCACGGTGACGTTGCCGCCACGACAGTTTTCAAGACTGTTCCCTTAGGCCGCTCGGGCAAGCCTCCCCGCGGCACCGGCGCGCGGGGCGCTTGGGTGTCGCGGGATCAGACTAGCGCGTCACTTGTCGCCTGTGCGCTGGCCCAGGGTGACGTGGGCGGTGTGCTCCTTGCCGCCGCGCTTGTAGGTCAGGGTGACCTGGTCGCCGGGCTTGTGCTGCCAGATCTCGCTGATGAGGGTGGGGCCGCTGTCGACGACGGTGTCGTCGAGCTTGGTGATGGTGTCGCCGGGCTTGAGGCCCGCCTTGTCGGCGGGGCCGTTCGGGGTGACGGCGTCGGAGCCGTTGTTGCCGGTGCGGGCGATGGTCGCGCCGTTTCCGGTGTCCCGCATGCCGACCTGGACGCCGATCTGGGGGTAGACCGGCTTTCCGGTCCTGATCAGGTCCTGTGCCACCCGCCGCGCCTGGTCGATGGGGATGGCGAAGCCCAGGCCGATGCTGCCGGACTGCTGGGACTCGCCGCCCAGGCCGCCGCCGTTGCCGGCCGACTGGATGGCGGAGTTGATGCCGATGACGTTGCCGGCGGCGTCCATCAGCGGGCCGCCGGAGTTGCCGGGGTTTATCGAGGCGTCCGTCTGCAGGGCGCTCATGTACGAGGCGCTGGTGCCGCCGCCGTCGCTGGAGGCCACCGGGCGGTCCTTGGCGCTGATGATGCCGGTGGTGACCGTGCCGGACAGGCCGAAGGGGGCGCCGATGGCGATCGTGGCGTCGCCGACCTGGACGTTGGAGGACTTGCCGAGCGGGAGCGGGTTGAGCTGGGCGCCGGAGGCGTTCTTCAGCTTGATCACGGCGACGTCGTAGCCCTGGGCGTGGCCGACGACCTCGGCGTCGTACTTCTTGCCGTTGGAGAACGTCGCGGTGAGCTTGCCGCCGTCGGCCGCGCTGGCGACGACGTGGTTGTTGGTGAGGATGTGGCCCTGCTTGTCGTAGATGAAGCCGGTGCCCGTGCCGCCCTCGCCGGTGGCGCCCTGGGCCTCGATCGTCACGACGCTCGGCAGCGCCTTCTGCGCTATCCCGGAGACGGAGGTGGGCTTGCGGTTCAGCGCCCCGGGGTCGCCGGACGCGGAGACCGTCGTCGAGGCGCTGTCGTTCTGGCCCGCGGCCCAGAAGCCGATGCCGCCGCCGATGCCGCCGGCGACCAGCGCGGCCACCAGGACGGCCGCGATCAGGCCGCCGTTGCGCCGCTTGGGGACGGGGCCGCCGGTCGTGCCCCAGGGGTCGCCGCCGCCGTGGGGAGGCTGCTGGCCCCAGCCGCCTCCGCCCGCTCCGGCCCCCGGGTAGGCGGGGATCTGGGCGGTCCGGTCGGCCGTGGGGTCGTCGCCGGGGTGGCCGTAGCCGGGCTGCGGGACGCGTCCGTCGTGGTACGGAGGCATCCGCCCCGGACCGTCGAAGCCGCCGCCGGAGGCCGGGGTGACCGTCGGCGCGAAGTCCGGCGGCGGGGGCGCCGCGGGCGGGGCGCCGGGAGTCTGGGCGCCGGAGGCGGACGCGGAGGCGCGGTCCGGCTGCGGCCCGGTCGGCGGCTTGGCCTCCGACGGGACGGCGGCTCCCTCGTTCTCGGTGCTCACAGCTCTCTCCTCAGCTTCACGACTGTCGGCGCCCACGGCCCCGGCGGGAGGGGTGTTCCCTCCGCCGGGTGCCCGTCCACCTCTCGGTGTCCGGGGGCGATGCCGTTTCTTCCGGGGCTTGCAGTTGGGCCGGACCCTGGGGGTGCGTCCGGGTGGTGCGGTCGGCGGGCCTGGCGGTCCGCCGGTGGTGCGGTCGGGGGCCCGAGGGCCTCCTGGTCGCATTTTCCGGGCCGGGGAGCCCTGCGGGCCCTCCGGGACCGGAGCGTTCCCCGTACGGGACGGGGGATCCGGTACTCCAGCATCAAGGATCCGGGCGGTACGGGCGAGTCCCGGTCCGCGGACCGGGATCCGCGGGCCCTGAACCGCGGGCTCCGGCCCGCGCCTCCCGGCTGTCGTGAGGCCCGGTCCGCGTCCCCGGCCCGGAAAGCGCGGGCCGGAGGGTACGGGCGAGCCTCCCTTTCAGCCTTTCCCACCACGCGTCAGAGCGCCGTAAGCCGAGGCTGTGACTCTGCCCTCATCCTTTATGCCGGACAAAACCGGCGCATCCCCTGTTCCGCACCCCGGGGCACGCGCCCGGCGGCCCGGCGACGGTGGATGGCACGATAACGCGGTGACCTCTGCGCACCCCGCCCAGGACGGCCGTCCGGGCCGTCATGCCATTTCCGTCATCGCCCACCGCGGCGCCTCCGAGGACGCCCCGGAGCACACCCTCGCCGCCTACCGCAGAGCGATCGAGGACGGCGCGGACGCCCTGGAGTGCGATGTCCGGCTGACCGCCGACGGCCACCTGGTCTGCGTCCACGACCGGCGGGTCAACCGCACCTCGAACGGGCGCGGTTCGGTCTCCGCCCTCGAACTCGCCGACCTCGCGACGCTCGACTTCGGCTCCTGGAAGGACGAGGGCACCGGGTACGAGGCACCGGACCGGCAGCACGAGGACCCCGAGCGGACCTCCGTGCTCACGCTGGAGCGGCTGCTGGAGCTGGTCGCCGACGCCGACCGCCGGGTCGAGCTGGCCATCGAGACCAAACACCCCACCCGCTGGGCCGGACAGGTGGAGGAGCGGCTGGTCGAGCTGCTCACCCGGTTCGGGTACGCCGGACCGGCCCCGCGCACCGACCGGACCTCCCCGGTGCGCGTCATGAGCTTCTCGGCGCGCTCGCTGCACCGGGTACGGGCCGCGGCGCCCGGCATCCCCGGGGTCTACCTGATGCAGTTCCTCACCCCGCGGCACCGCGACGGCCGGCTCCCGCCCGGCGTCGGCATCGCGGGCCCGGGGATCCGGATCCTCCGCGCGCACCCCGAGTACGTCGAAAAGGCGCACCGCGCCGGGCACCGGGTGCACGTCTGGACCGTCAACGACAGCGCCGATGTCGAGCTGTGCCGGGAATTGGGCGTGGACGCCGTCATTACAAATCGTCCCAAGCAGGTGCGAAACCAGCTGGGTCTTGGGTAAAGCCCTTCACAGGGTGTGCACCGGCGCATTCGGGCCGTATTCGGTTATGTCCAATGCGTCACCGCGTGTCGCTTGGCCGGTTTCCGGTCCAGTCCATTGGGGCATTCATCCCGTGGCGTGGGGCAAAGGAGGTCTCGGGGGTGGCGTTGGTGGTGGCACAAGAGGTGCCGACGTCGTCGATCATGGCCGTACCCCATGGTCCAGTGGGTGTGGGCATGGCCAGGCGACGCATGCGTGAAGAACTGTTGGCAAGTGGAGTTCAGGACACCGTCGTCGATGACGCGGTCCTCGTTCTTTCGGAACTGTTGAGCAATTCGTGTCGCCATGCGCGTCCGATATACGAAAACGGATCGCCGGATTCCGTAACGCCCGACGCACAGGACACCCCGGCATCCGTACGGGCCTCCTGGCGCATCGACGCACAGGGCAGGCTGACCGTCGCGGTCACGGACGGCGGCGGCCCGACCCGGCCTCTTCCGGCCACTCCGTCGGTCACCGCGCGCGGCGGCCGCGGGCTGGCGATCATCCGGTCGCTCGCCAAGGACTGGGGCGTGCGCGACACGGCCGGCGGCGAGGTGACGGTCTGGGCGGCCCTCTCGCTCCAAGGCGCGTTCGCTACGCGCGTGGACCTCACGCCCGATCTGCCGCCCTCGCTCACCACGGGCGCGGGCGTGCCGGGCGGCCGGCCGCCGGCTCCGGGCTTCCCGGACTTCGACGACCTGCCATAGGGACACGCCGGGACACACCGGCGTGCACGGCACCAGGGGCGGGACACGGCCCGGCGCGCAACCGGGCGCGACCCCGGACGCAATCCTCTAGGCTCGCGCCGAAACGCGTCCGTACGCCCAGGATCGACCAGGAGACACCGTCGCCATGGCCAAGAAGCGCCGTCCCCAGCCCCAGGCCGCAGCACCGCAGACGCAGGACGGCGAGGTGCCGGTCGCCGGCGCCCGTGAGCCCTGCCCGTGCGGCTCCGGCCGCCGGTACAAGGCCTGTCACGGGCGGCAGGCGGCGCACGCCGCCACCGAGCTCGTGCAGCGCCCCTTCGAGGGTCTGCCCGGCGAGTGCGACTGGGTGGCCATGCGCGAGCTGGTGCCCGCCGCCACCGCCCGGCTGACGCTGAAGGGCGGGCTGCCCGAGGGCGTTCCGTCGGTGACGCTGGCGACCGTGCTGCCGATGGCGTGGCCCGCGCTGCGCCGCGACAACGGCGAGGTGCTGCTCGGCCTGCAGAACGACACCGCCTCCGGCGACCTCAGCCGCGACCTCGCGGACACCCTGCAGCGCGCGCTGGCCACGGAGCCCGGCAACCCGGTCGCCGCCGAGCGGCACTCCGCCGACGGCCCGCGGCTGCAGGACCTGCTCGACGCGGACGCGCCTTTCGAGCCGACCGTCCACACCGGCTTCGAGTTCTGGGTGGAGAACGCCGAGCACGCCACCGGCGAGGTCGCCGCCTCCCTGGAGCGGGCCAACGCGGCGGCCGTCCCGACCGCCCGCATCCCCGGCCTGGAGGGCGCCTACTGGTGCGAGGCGCCGGAGAAGAACCACCTGCGCTGGGTCACCGCGCACCCCGAGGAGCGGCTGCTGGACGCGCTGGCGCGGCTGCACGCCGCGGGCGCCGCCTCGCTCGGCGAAGGCACCCGACTGGTGGGCTCGTTCCGCGCCCACGGCCTGGTCGTCCCGGTCTGGGACCTGCCCTCGGAGATGGGCGCCGACGAGGTCGCCAAGCCGGCCGCGGCGTTCGCCGAGCGGCTGGCCGAGGCCCTGGCGTCGGACGCCCCGCTGACCCCCGAGGAGCGCCGGGCGCGCGGCGGGCTCACCAACCGTCAGATCACGCTGAGCTGACCGGCCCGCCCCCGGCCGTGCGGTCCGGACGCCTCAGGGACCTCGGGCGTGACACCTGTCACAACTGCCCATAGCTTCCGGTCAATAGGCGTCCGGAAATCCACGATCGAATTTGCGAACCACCGATCTCTTGTTACGGTTCTAGAAGCCCGGTCGCTGGTGCATCCCCCGTCGCCAGCGACCGGGCGCTTCCATGTCCGGAACCAGGCATTCCGCTCGGTCTCTCCGGCCCCCGGCGGACCCGCCTCGTCAGCGGCCCGAACCGCCGCCTCCCACCGGCGAGTTGCTGCCGGACCGCAGCAGCAGCCGCTCCCCCGCCGCATCGGCGATCTCCGCCACCGCCGCGTACGGCGGCCGGCTCCGGCGCGCCGTCGGGGCGGACGGCGTCTCGCACAGGCCCGGCACGCCGCCGGCCGGCACCTCGCAGGTCACCTGGACGGTCCTGCCGTCCGGCCGCAGCAGGGTCAGCACGGCGCGCAGCCGGTCCCCGGTCCGGTTGCGGTAGTACGTACGCCCCCAGGTCGCACCGCCCTCGGCGAGCACACAGGTCTGGGCCCCGACCCCCTGGGGAGCGGTGAGTTCGGGACCGCAGCGGGAGGTGCGGCCGGAGAGGTACGCCGGGCGGGGGCGGCCGGAGGAGCCGGCCGGCTCCCTCGACCCGGCGGCGGCCTTCTTGCCCGGCTTGGCGCCGTTATCGCCGCTTCTTCCGTTTTCCCCGGGAGAGCGGTTTTCGGCCTTGACCGCGTCCGCGGATCCCGCCGCCGGAGCCGAGGTGCCGGCCGGGCCGGCCATCGCGGCGCCCAGCGGCACGGCGACGGCGAGCAGCGCCACGCCGGCGAGCCCGATCACGCGGAATTTCTGCGCACGCTGCATGGGCCCCACCTGCACTTGATGTGCCGCTGACGACGGCTTGACGGTGGGCCGAACCTATCGGCCGGCGAGGGCGGGCCCGGGCACCCGGACGCCCCGTTCCCCGGGAGACCGGGGCGGGCCGCACCCGAACGGGTGATGGGCTTCGGGGCGTTTGTGTTCGCCCCTCAGGTGTCCGCCCGACGGTTGCGCGGCCGCGGTCCGCGCCCGCGCAGCAGGAGGGCGCCCGAGCCGAGCGGACTTCGGGCGCCCGGGGCATCCGTGGGCGTCAGTAGGCGAGCCGGCTGCCGCCGTCGGGGGTACTGGTGCTCGCGGTGACGAGGGCGTCCACGATCGTGGCCACCTTCGGCAGCCGGGGCGCGGCGGGCACCGCGGCCGGCGGCCGCTCCCAGCGGACCCGGCCGGTGCCGATCTGGGAGGGCGGGAGCACCACGTAGCCGCCCTCGCCGTGGAACCGCAGCGAGCTGGGCACCCAGTCCTGGGAGTGCAGCAGCTCGCCCAACTCCGGGAGGTCGTACGGCGAGACGAGCAGCGACCAGCGGGTGGGCGTGGCCACCACGGGGCCGAGGCGCACACCGAAGTGGTCCAGGGCCGCCAGGGCACGGACCCCGGCGACGGCGGGCAGGCTCACCGCGCAGGGCGCGCGGCCGCCGGTGGCCAGGATGACCGGGGCGTCGGGGCGGTTCGTCCACCACCAGCGCACCATCCGGGCGTCGGTGGTGGCGGCCAGGAGACCGGGGTCGAAGGGGTGCGCGCCGGGCACCACGCACTCCGGGTCCGGACAGCTGCACCGCCGGGCGCTCCGCTCGCCGAGGCCGAGGCGGGCGCCGGCCGGCGGGCGGCCGGGGGATCCGAGTCCCACACCGGGGAGCACCGGCCACTGCCACTCGGTGGCGTAGTGGAGCGCCGCACCGAGCTGCGCCGACTTTCCGCCGCGTCGGAACAGCAGCTTGCGTCGCCTTCCGAGGATCTCGCGCATGAGCGCTCGTTCCTTTCCGTTAACGCCGAGGGCTTTGTCCATCGCACTGCATGGCACTACATGTCCCGTTTCACCAACGTCCGCGCCGTGCCGCTACCTGCCGTTGTGGGGCGTGTCCTGCGGCCCGGCGGTGGAAACCCGGGGTCGATCGCGCATCGATCACGCCACGTGGTCACTGGTCACCGCGTGTACAAAGCAGCGCATCACGCCGTACGCCGGGCGTGAAGCGTGGCGAGGGGTGGCGTGCGTTGGCGCTTGCGCTTCCGTGGTGCAGTCCCCGCCTCTTGGGAGTGCGTCGCGGTCGTCGGCTTGTTAGACGCCGGTGCCCGCCGGAGAGTTCCGGTACGGCACCAACCGGCCCGCACCTTTCCGAGTACGTACCCGCCACTGTGGTGATGACGCGCTGCTGATCGCCGTCAGTCGACCGCAAATTGACGTTCAGGGGGCTTTTTTCAGGCCAATCTACAGACCTCGTTGACACCACAATCCCCATGGGGACAATGCTGGACATCGCCTCTCTGCTCCGTGTACATGTGGAGGCATTCATAGCGGAGCAGCATGACATGGGGGTTTGCGATGCTATTGAGGAAATTGAGCGGCCGTTCGTACCGCACAACGTCACTCAGCAAAATGCCGCACTCCCTACCAAATAGCGGCCTGACCTGGGGCTATACCAGGCGCAACGAGAGCTGTCGGCCATGACCGCCCCGCACGTTCCGAAAGTGGCTGGAATCGAACCAGCTCTTCCCGCCCCCGCGCACACTGTCGCCCCCCACGGGCCGAAAGCCCCCGCGGAACCCGCCGTCGGCGCCTCCCCGGACCACCTGTCCGGCGCCCTCCCCGACCCCTTGGCCGTCGGCCAACTCGCCGCCGTCCAGGACCGGCTGGCCGGCTGGATCTCCGACCTCAGCACCCTGCACGACCTCACCGAACGGCTGGCGCGCACCCGGACGCTGGAGGACGCCCTCCGTGAGCTGCTGCGCGCCGGCGCCGCCCTGGTCGGGGCGCGCCGCGGGCTGGTCGTCCTCGCCCCGTCCGACGGCCTCGGCCCGGAGACCACCGTCGGCCTCGGCCTCGGCCACGCCGAGATCGGTCACATCGAGACCGTCCCGCGCCGCGCCCTGTCGTACGCGCGGATACTGGACGGCCTCCCGGAGCGGGCCACCGCCGACGACACCCGCACCGGCCCGCTCGACGACCCCTGCCACGACGGACCGGCGGGCCCCTGCACCGAGATCGCCGAGCCCGACATCCCCGGCGAGAAGGACCTCGACCCCCGGCTGCGCGAGGTCGCGGCCCGGCTCGGGTACGCCGCCAGTTACGCGGTGCCGCTCTGCGCCGACCTCCTCGGCAGGACCGGCGCCGCGGTCTGGCTCTACGACGAACCGGCCGAGCCCACCGCGCGGCAGCGCCATCTCGTCGGCCTCTACCGCGCGCACGCCGCCGAGCACCTCGCCCTCCTGCTGGCGCTCCACCGCAGCCGCCGGGCCACCGAGACCCTCCGCGAGGAGCTGCTCCCCCAGCGGCTGCCGCGGATCCCCGGCGTACGCCTGGCGGTGCGGCACAGCACCGGGCCGCGCGGCGGCGGGGACTGGTACGACGCGCTGCCGCTGCCCGACGGCGCCCTGGGCCTGGCGGTCGGTTCGGTGACCGGCTCCGGCCCGAGCGCGGTGGCGGCCATGGGACGGCTGCGGGCGTCCCTGCGGGCCTACGCCGTCATGGAGGGGGAGGATCCGGTCGCGGTGCTCTCGGACCTGGAGCTGCTGCTGCGGCTGACCGAGCCGGCCCGCAGCGCCACCGCGCTGTTCGCCTTCACCGAGCCGCCGCCCGGCGCGCCCGGCGGGCCGGCGGCGCCGCCCGGCGGGGTCACCGACCCCTTCTCCCGCAAGCTGGTGCTGGCCGGGGCCGGCCACTGCCCGCCGCTGATCCTCGGCGATCTGCGGACGGAGTTCGTGGAGACCTCGCTGTCCGCGCCGCTGGGCATGCTGGCCTGCTGGGAAGCGCCGAGCGTGGAGATCGAGCCGGCCGGCGGCGAGACCCTGCTGCTCTACAGCGACGGGCTGCTGCACCGCACCGGCGAGCCCATGGACCGCGCCTTCACCCGGCTGCACGCGGCGGCCGCGAGCGTCCCCCGGGCGAGCCGGCACGATCCGGAGGCGGTCGTCGACCACATCGTGCGCACGATGCTGCCGCAGGGACTGGACGATCCCTCGTCGGAGGAGGACGTGGTGCTGCTCGCGGCGTACTTCGAGGAGTAGGGCCGCCGGTCCGGGCGCGGCCCCCGACGTACGGCGGGCCAGGAGGCGCGCGCCGGAGTCCGCCCCGGCCCCGCCGTCCGCCCCGCCCGGCGCCGTGCGGCCGGGAATCGTCGCGCCGGACAGGTCACACCTTTTTGCCCCTGGACCGCTTTCGATCCGCACATACGATGGAACGCGGTTCACTCTTAAAAGGAGGCATGGTGACCGACGAGCTCACGCCGGAGACCCCGGACGAGGACGAGCAGCCGATCAAGCAGCGCAAGAACGGCCTTTACCCGGGCGTCTCGGATGAGCTCGCGGAGAACATGAAGGGCGGCTGGGCCGACACCGAGCTGCGCGACCTGCGGCCGATCGAGCAGGCGGCGCACGCGGCCCGCCGCCGCGCCGCGCTGTCCGCGCGCTTCCCCGGCGAGCGCCTGGTGATCCCGGCGGGCCATCTGAAGACCCGCTCCAACGACACCGAGTACGCCTTCCGCGCCGCGACGGAGTACGTCTACCTCACCGGCGACCAGACCGACGACAGCGTCCTGGTACTGGAGCCCACGCGGGACGGGCACGAGGCGACGCTCCACCGGCTGCCCCGCTCCAACCGCGAGAACGGCGAGTTCTGGCTCGACGGCATGGGCGAGCTGTGGGTCGGCCGGCGCCACAGCCTCGACGAGGCCGAGGCGCTGCTCGGCGTCCCCTGCAAGGACGTCCGCGAGCTGGCCGGCGCGCTGAAGGAGGCCACCGGCCCGGTCCGCGTGGTGCGCGGCCACGACGCCGGCATCGAGGCCGCGCTGACCGACAAGGTCACCGCCGAGCGCGACGAGGAGCTGCGGGTCTTCCTCTCCGAGGCGCGCGCGGTCAAGGACGCGTTCGAGATCGGCGAGCTGCAGAAGGCCGTCGACTCGACCGTCCGCGGCTTCGAGGACGTCGTCAAGGTGCTGGACAAGGCCGAGGCGACCAGCGAGCGCTACATCGAGGGCACGTTCTTCCTGCGCGCCCGCGTCGAGGGCAACGACGTCGGCTACGGCTCGATCTGCGCCGCCGGACCGCACGCCACCACCCTGCACTGGGTCCGCAACAACGGCGAGGTGCGCTCCGGCGACCTGCTCCTGCTGGACGCCGGCGTGGAGACCCACACCCTCTACACCGCGGACGTCACCCGCACCCTGCCGGTCAACGGCCGCTACAGCGACCTCCAGCGCACCATCTACGACGCGGTGTACGAGGCGCAGGAGGCGGGCATCGCGGCGGTCAAGCCGGGCGCCGCCTACCGCGACTTCCACGACGCGGCGCAGCGGGTGCTCACCGAGAAGCTGGTCGAGTGGGGCCTGGTCGAGGGCCCGGTCGAGCGCGTGCTGGAGCTGGGGCTGCAGCGCCGCTGGACCCTGCACGGCACCGGCCACATGCTCGGCCTGGACGTCCACGACTGCGCGGCGGCCCGCACCGAGCAGTACGTCAACGGCACCCTGGAGCCCGGCATGGTGCTGACCGTCGAGCCCGGTCTGTACTTCCAGGCGGACGACCTGACGGTCCCCGAGGAGTACCGCGGCATCGGCGTCCGGATCGAGGACGACATCCTCGTGACGGACGACGGCAACCGGAACCTGTCGGCCGCGCTGCCGCGGCGGTCGGACGAGGTCGAGTCCTGGATGGCGGGCCTGCTCGGCACGTAACGGGCGGGACATGGCGGGCCGTGCGCCCGCCGCAGGTCATGGAGCGAGGGCCGCACGCGCCCGCCGTCGCGGGGCCGAACGGCCCGGTGTGCGGCGCCCGTTGCCCCGCTCCCGCGTCCCCCGGTGGCCTCAGCCGCCGGGGGACGCGCCGTTCGCCGGGCCGTCGGCCGCGCGTCCGTAGGCGCCGGCCCGCGCCGCCGCCCAGACGGCGGTGGCGGCGGACGCGGCGAGATCCTGGTCGACGGGGCGACGGGCGATCAGAATCCGGTAGTAGAAAGGGGCGCCGAGCGCCGCCATCACCTTCTCCGGGTCCGTGTCGGCGGGCAGTTCGCCGCGCTCCACGGCCCGTTGCACCATCCGCCCGGCCAGCGCGAGCCGTTCGTCGAAGAAGGACCGCAGCACCCCCGCCGCCTGCGGGTCGCGGGCCGCGGCGGAGACCACCGCCTCGATGAGCAGGCGCCTGCGCGCCTCCCCGTAGAAGGCGGCTATCGAGCGGGCGAGTTCCCGCAGGTCCCCGGGCAGGGTGCCGGAGTCGGGCAGCGGCACGTCGGAACTCAGGTAGGTCAGCAGATCGCACACCAGGCCCTCGGTGCAGCGCCACCGGCGGTAGAGCGTCGCGACGTGGATTCCCGAGCGCTGGGCGACCTTCTCCATGGTCAGTCCGGCGAAGCCGCCGTCGCCCAACTCCTCGAACACCGCGGTCAATACGGCCTGGCGGGTACGGGCGGTACGACCGCCGGGTCTGGCCTCGCCCGGGGCATGGTGCGCTGTCGTCACGACGGCTCCGTATTGCAGTGCGGGTTCACGCCAAGTATTGTCCGGGAAAGACTAAAGCGAGCAACTTCGCGTTAGTTATGGTGCGCGCTGGTCTCGTAGGGACAGGGGACGCCGCGGGGGAGGTTCTCTCACCGCGAGACCGCGCTGCCCGCCATCTTCAGGGGCACTTTCCAGCCAGTTTTCCGACTGCTGATGTTAGCCCGGATTGACACCTCATACGCGGACATCCCGCAGCATGACTCCGGCCCCCGGCCGCACGGTCAGGGCCGTCCCCGGGACACCCCCTAGGCGCCGCCCCGTCCCGCGTCGGGCCGCTCCCTCCCCAGCGCGAGGCCGCGCAGCCGCCGCCAGTCCATCGGGGGCTTCGCCCGCGGCACCCCGGGACGGCGTCGCGGCACCCGTACGCGCAGCGCCCCGGGCATGATCCGGCAGCGGACCGGGACCGGCAGGGTGAGGGCCTCGCCGTCGACACCGGCCTGGATCTCGGGCTCGTCGGCGTCGACGACGACCTCGCCGGCGGTCAGCGCGGTCAGGCCGCGCCCGTGCCGGCCGCGCAGAACGCCGGCCGCCTGCGCCGCGTTGTCGACCGTGAGGGCAATGACCCCGAGCACGCCCTGGGCCAGGCCCTCCCGCCGCCCCAGCCCGGCCGGGTCGCCCATGCGGTAGGGGTTGTTGCTGACCAGGACCGCCTGGGGCCCGTCGGCGACGGTGCCGGCGGCGCGCACGGTCAGGCGCGGGCCGCGCTGGTGCGTCAGCAGGTCGGGCAGCATCGCCAGGATGGTCCGCACCTTGTCGTCGCGGTAGGCGGGGCTCTGCACGACGGCCGCGTAGGTCCCGAAGGACGCGTTGTTGACGAAGGCCCGCCCGCCCACGAAGCCGAGGTCGACGCGGAGTTCGACGCCGTCGGTCAAGGCGTCGAGGCAGCTCGCCGGGTCGTCCCGGTCCAGGCCGAGGTCGAGGGCGAAGTGGTTGCGGGTGCCGGCGGAGATCACCATGAACGGGACGCCGTGTTCGGCCGCCACCTGGGCCACCTTCGCCTGGGTGCCGTCCCCGCCCGCGACGCCCAGCAGGTCGGCGCCCGCCTCGACGGCGCCGCGCGCGAGGGCGACCACGTCCTCGTGCCAGGCGGTGTCCAGCAGGTGCACCTCGGCGCCGAGTTCCTCCGCCCGCTCCTTCAGGCGGAAGGCGCCCACCTTTCCGCCGCCCGAGCGGGGATTCATGATCAGGAACGGGCGGCGGGGCGGAGCGGCCCGGACCTCAGGGGCGCGGCCGGGCCGGGCCTCCCGGCCGAGCGCGGCCCCTCCGGCGGAGAGCGCCAGCGCCCACAGGCCGAGCGAGACCACCACCACCCACAGCAGACCGGCCCAGACGTAGAGCGCGAGCACCGCGACCGGGGCCGCGACGGCCAGCGTGCCCGCCAGCACCCGCAGGAGTCCGCGCCGCGCCAGCGCCCACCACAGGCCCGCGGCGGTGACGACGAGACCGGCCGCCCCCGCGCCCAGCAGGACGATGCTGCTGAGCCCGGCGAACACCAGCAGGACCAGGGCGGCCGCGGTCGCGGCGGCCAGGGCCAGCCGCGCGGCCCTGCGCCGTGCCCTCCGGTCGCGTGCGGCGGCGTCCGTGCCCATGGGGGACTCCTGGCGGTCATGGCGCCCGGGCGGTCCGGGACCCCGGGGAGCGCGGCCTCGGATGCCACCGCTCCGGTTCCCCTCCGCTGTGGTGCCGGCCGGCCGGGAGGCCCGCCGGCCCCCGCCCGGCCGGTCAGGACGCCATCGGCAGCGCCGCGCCCTCCCGCCACTTGAGGATCTTGTCGAAGCTGACGACCGCGCCGGGACGGCCCGTGCGGTCGCGGTAGTGGACGTGGTCGGTGAGCGCCTCGATCAGAAAGAGCCCCCGGCCGTCCTCGGCATAGGCGGGAGCCTGTGCGGGGGTGGGCACGGGGGCCGGCGGGTGGGCGCGGTCCGCGCTATGGGGCGGGGCGGCGGACGCGGGGCGGCGGCGGAAGCCCGGGCCCGAGTCGGTGACCTCGATGCGGCAGGTGTCGCCGTCGATGTAGGCCGTGACGCGGTAGTCCTCGGTGGTGTCGCCGCCGTGCTCGACGGCGTTCGCGCAGGCCTCGGAGAGGGCCACCGCGAGGTCGTAACAGATGTCCGGGTCGACGCCCGCCGTCTCCATCGTGCCCAGCAGCAGACGACGGGCCAGCGGCACGCTCGCAGCCTCGCGCCGCAAATGGAGTGACCACCAGATGCTCATCGCTCCAGCCTCCTGGCCGCGGCTCGACATATCGATACCTATTGCCGCGCCCCAAGGTCCGTAAGCATGTCCGGGACGTGATACCGCTCATTCGGCGGATGCGAACAGCGAGCGCATCGGTGTAGGCGAAGCGCCGTCCATGCGCTGCCGCGCGCCCCTGTGGCCTCCCTGGACACCGGGCGGGGCGACCTCCCGGCGCGCCCTGCCGTAGGTCGCCCGCCCGGCCAGTGGGATGATGGCGCGGCCATGACTCCACCGCCCGCCTCCACAGCGCGCGCAGCCGCCGATCTCCGGCTGTCGAGGGCCGCGGTCTTCACCGCGGTCTGTGTCGCGTTGTCCACGGGCGCCCACATCGCCGCCTCGTGCGCCGCCGTCCCGTGGTGGGCGCCGGTTCTCGCGGTGGCCGTGGTGTTCGCGGTCGCGGCGCCGCTGGCCGGGCGGGAACGCTCGCTGCCGGGCATCGCCGCAGGTCTCGCCGTGGGGCAGCTCGCCCTGCACGCCCTGTTCGCCTGGAGCCAGCTCCCGATGCCCGCCATGGCGCGCGGCGGGGGCGGCGGGTCCGGTGACGGCGGGCTCTCGGACCGGGCGGCGGTCACCCTCGCCCGGCATGTGAGCTGCGGGCTCGGCGGCGGCCGGATGGACGGCGCCGCGGCGCGCCGGATCCTCGGCTCGGGCGGCTTCGACGCGGCCTCCGCCGCCGGGATCGCCCCTCCGGCAGGCCCCGGCACGGCCGGTGGCGCGAGCGCCGCCGACCCCGCGATGACGCACGGCCTGCTGCCGTCGCTGCCCATGCTGCTGGGGCACCTGCTGGCCGCGCTCGCGGTGGGCTGGCTGCTGCGGCGGGGCGAGGCGGCCCTGTGGCGGCTGGTCCGGCTGTCGGCCCCGGCGTACGAACTCGCGGTGCAGGCGCTGATCGGCACGGTGCGCGGGGCACTCGCCCTGGTTCGTGCCCTGCTCACGGGCCTGAAAGCGGCGCACGACAAGGCGCTGCGCGCCCCCGTTTCGTACGGGGATGACAAACCCGGCCCGAAGAACCTCGCACTCCACCACAGTGTGACCAGGCGAGGGCCCCCCTCCCTGGCCTCCCTGGCCCTCGCGGCCTGACGACGCGAAGCACGCTCCCACCTGGGGGCCCCTTCCGTGCCCTGGTGGCACGGGGAGGGTGTGCGGGCTCACGCGCCGTCTCGCACGTGCGCCACCGAACCGTCACCCGCACCTTCCCCTCCCTGTGGAGTGTTTTCCGATGTCGAAGAATTCGAAGTTGGCGAAGTCGCAGCAGCAGTCGGACGTGTCGTCCCGGCGCCGGCTCGCCCGGCGGCTGCCGCTCGTGGGGGCCGCCGCGGCCGGCAGTGTGCTGCTGCTGGCCGGCCCGGCCTTCGCGCACGTCAGCGTGCAGCCCTCGGGCCCGGCCGCCAAGGGCGGCTTCGCGACCGTCAACTTCAAGGTGCCCAACGAGAAGGACGACGCCTCGACGGTGAAGCTCGAGGTCACGCTGCCCACCGACCACCCGCTGGCGTCCGTGATGCCGCAGCCGGTGCCCGGCTGGAAGGTCTCGGTCACCAAGGCCAAGCTCGCCAAGCCGATCGAGATGGAGGGCGAGAAGATCACCGAGGCGCCCTCGAAGATCACCTGGACCGCTGACGGCAAGGGCGTGGAGCCCGGCCAGTTCCAGCAGTTCCCGGTCTCCGTCGGCCAGCTGCCCAAGGACGCCGACCAGGTCGTCTTCAAGGCCCTCCAGACGTACGACGACAAGGAGGTCGTGCGCTGGATCGAGCCGACGAAGAAGGGCGCCCCGGAGCCGGAGAACCCGGCGCCGGTCCTTGAGCTCGGCCCGGCCGAGGAGGACGGCCACGGCGCCGCCGGCGCGGACGACAAGAGCGGTGCCACCACCGGCATGAAGAACACGGCCGCCGCCTCGGACGCGTCCGCCAGTGACACCACGGCGCGCGTCCTGGGCGCCACCGGCATCGTCGTCGGCGTCATCGGAGTCGGCTTCGGCGTGTTCGCCGGCCGGCGCCGCAGCGCCTGATCACCGGCGGGGCCGGCGTCCGACCCGCGCCGGCCCACCCACCTCATTCCCGGACAAACGGGATACCAAGACACGGGATTTATCTGCAATGCACAGAAGGACCCTGCTCGCGTCCGCCCTCGCGGCGGCCGCGGCTTTCAGCCTGACCGCCTGCAACGACGACGACGGCAAGCCCGCCGCCGCGGTCTCCGGCGGCACCACCGCCAAGCCGATCGTCACCCTCGACAGCCCCATCGAGAAGCCCGACCTCGTCCTGACCGACACCAGCGGCAAGAAGTACGACCTGCTGGAGAGGACCAAGGGCCACCCCACGCTGATCTACTTCGGCTACACCAACTGCCCGGACGTCTGCCCGCTGACGATGGCCAACATCGCGGTCGCGGTGAAGCAGCTGCCGGCGGCCGAACGCAAGGACCTGCGGGTCGTCTTCGTCACCTCCGACCCGGAGCGGGACACCCCGGCCGCGCTCAAGAAGTGGCTCGGCGGCATCGACAAGGACTTCACGGGCCTGACCGGCAAGTTCGACACCATCCAGGCCGGTGCGCGCAGCGTCAACATCGGCATCGAGAAGCCGGTCAAGAAGAAGAACGGCGATGTCGTCTCCACCCACGGCGCGCAGGTTCTGCTGAGCTCCCCCAAGGACGACAGGATCCACTGGATGGGCATGCAGGAGGCGACCTCCGACAACTACACCAAGGCACTTCCGAAGATCGTCAAGGGGCAGAACCCGTGAACCGCCGCACCACCCTCGCCGCCGCCCTCGCCCTCACCGCCTCTCTCGCGCTGGCCGGCTGCGGTGGCGCGGACGGCGCACCGCGGCTCAAGGTCGCCGGCCCGTACATGCCGCAGCCCGTCGACCGGAACATGGCCGGCGCGTACTTCACCGTCGAGAACAGCGGTGGCAGCGCGGACAAGCTCACCTCGGTCACCAGCGACCTGTCGAAGGACATCACGCTCCACAAGACGGTCGGCACCAAGATGGAGCAGGTCGACTCGATGGCGATACCGGCGGGCGGCGAGCTCCGGCTCAGCCGCGGCGGCAACCACCTGATGTTCATGGGGCTGAAGAAGAAGCCGGCCGAGGGCGACACGGTGACCCTCGAACTGCACTTCGCCACCGCCGAGCCGGTCAAGGTCACGGTCCCGGTGAAGGCCGCCACCTACGCGCCGAAGAAGTAACAGGGGGCCGGCGACGCACCGCACCGGCTCCAGGGACAACGGACAACGGGAGTAAGGGGAGCGATCACTATGGTCACCACCGGGCTCGGGCCGCGACGGTCCGCCGTGCTGCGCCTGCTGGTCGTCGCGGTGGCGCTGGCCGGCGCGCTGATCGGCGGGCTCGGCGGCGCCGCCCCGGCCTCGGCGCACGCCGCGCTGACCGGGAGCACCCCGGCACAGGGCTCGGTGGTGGACCACGCCCCCGAGCAGGTGGCGCTCACCTTCTCCGAGGGCGTCGCGATGGGCGACGACTCGATCCGGGTGCTGGATCCGCAGGGCAAACGGGTGGACCGCGGCAAGCTGCGCAACCTGTGCAGCGACAGCGTCGTCAAATACGGCGCGGGGCTGCCGCCGGGGCTCGGCGACGGCACGTACACCGTCTCCTGGCAGGCGGTCTCCGCCGACAGCCACCCCGTCTCCGGCGCCTTCACCTTCTCGGTGGGCGCGCCCTCGAAGACCAGCGCGGCGGTGTCCCAGCAGCAGGCCGGCGGCGGCCTGGTCGGGGCGCTCTACGGGGTCGCCCGCTACCTCGCCTACGCCGGGTTCGTACTGCTCGTCGGCGGCTCCGCGTTCGTGCTGGCCTGCCGGCCCGCCGCGTCGCTCGTCCGGTCCGTGCAACGGCTGGTCGTCCAGGGGTGGGCGCTGCTGACCGGCACCACCGTCGCCATGCTGCTGCTGCGCACCCCCTACACCGGGTCCGGCGACCTCGCCGACGTCTTCGACCTCGCCGGCCTCCAGCAGGTCCTGGTCACCAAGCCGGGCGCGGCACTGATCGCCCGGCTGCTGCTGCTCGCCGCGGCGGCGCTGTTCGTGGCGGTGCTCTTCGGGACGTACGCGCGGCTGCAGGAGCCGGCGAAGGACACGGACGACGGGGAGCAGGACGCGGACGGGGCCGGGGAAGCGGTCGAGGACCCCGCCGAACGCGCCCGGCGGCACCGGGACCTCACCTTCGGGCTCGCGGGCGGCGGGGTGGTCGTCGGCACCGGGCTCGCCGCGACCTGGGCGCTGGCCGAACACGCCTCGACCGGTCTGCAGTCCGCCGTCGCGATGCCGGTCGACGTGCTGCACCTGCTCGCGGTCGCCACCTGGCTCGGCGGGCTGACGGCGCTGCTGGTGTCCCTGTACTGGGGCCCGCCCGTCGAGCGGGCCGCCGTACGCCGCTTCTCGCGGATCGCGTTCGGCTCCGTGCTGGTGCTGGTGGCCACCGGCGTCTACCAGTCGTGGCGGCAGGTCGGCAGCTGGCGCGCGCTGACCGACACCGCGTACGGCCGGCTGCTGCTGCTCAAGGTGGGCCTGGTCGTGGTGCTCGTCGGGCTCGCCTGGGTGTCGCGGCGGTGGACCGGGCGGCTGACGGAGGCGCGGGCGGCCGGGGACCGGTCGTCCGCCGTCCAGGAGGGGCGGGCCCCGGCGGACGAGGAGACCGAGGGCGTCGGGGACGCGCGGGCGGACGAGGACCGGGAGGCGGAGAAGGCGGCCGTCGGCGCCCCGGCCACGGCCGGCGCGGCGTCCGGCCCGGACGGAACGCCGGACCGGGCGGCGGACAGGACCCCGGACGAGGCCCCCGACCCCGCCCGCGCCGCCCAACTCGCCCGCCAGCAGGCCGCGTTGCGCACCGCGCGGGTCAAGCGGGAGCGCGACGGCGATCCGGAGCGGCTGGGCCTGCGCCGGTCCGTGCTGGCCGAGGCGTCGGTCGCCGCCGTCCTGCTGGTGGTGACCACGGTGCTGACCGCCACCGAGCCGGCCCGTACGGAAGAGGCGGTCAAGGCCACCTCGGGCGGGCGGTCCACCGCGGCCAACCAGCCGCAGGTGCTGACCCTCCCGTTCGACACCGGCGGGCCGGGCGGCAAGGGCACCGCCCGCCTCGACCTCGACCCGGGGCGCAGCGGCAGCGCCAACGCGCTGCGGCTGCGGATCTCGGACGCGTCGGGCAAGGCGGTCGACGTGCCCGAGGTGAAGGTCTCCTTCACCCAGAAGTCCCGGAAGATCGGGCCGCTGCCCGTCGTCCCGAAGCACGTCGGCAAGGGACACTGGCGCGCGGACGGCGTCCAGCTGCCGGTCCCCGGGCAGTGGCAGCTCTCGCTGCTCGTCCGGACCTCCGACATCGACCAGGTGACCGAGTTCAAGAACGTGAAGATCGGCTGATGAGCGAGCAGACGTCCAGCAAGAAGGCGCCCGGGAAGAAGGCCCCGGGCGCCCGGTCCGCCGGTCAGGGCGGCACGGCGGCCGTGCCCGCCCCGGCGCCCGCGGCCGACGGCGCCCCCTCCCTGGAGCTCTCCCGCCGCCGGCTGCTCGGCACCGTCGGCGCGGCGGGCGCGGCCGGGCTGGTCGCCGGCGGGGCCGGCGGCGCCCTCGGCGTCTCCGTGGCGCGGTCCGGCCCCGAGGACGCCGCCAAGGCCGTGACCAGCATCGGCGCGACCGAGGTCCCCTTCCGGACGGCGCGCGCCGGGCAGCAGGCGGGGATCACCACCCCGTTGCAGGCCACGGGGCATCTCGTCGCCTTCGACCTGGCGCCGGACGCGGACCGCAAGACGGCAGCCGCGCTGCTGCGCCGCTGGTCGCGGACGGCCGAGGAGCTGATGGCCGGGCGGACCCCGGACGCCGACACGGGGGTCGCGCTCGACGCGGGCCCGTCCTCGCTGACCGTCACCTTCGGCTTCGGCCACAGCTTCTTCGGCCGTACGGGCCTGACGAAGCGCCGCCCCGTAGAGCTCGACCCGCTGCCGGACTTCTCGGCCGACGCGCTGGATCCCGGGCGCAGCAACGGCGACCTGTGGATACAGATCGGCGCCGACGACGCGCTGGTCGCCTTCCACGCCCTGCGCGCGCTGCAGAAGGACGCGGCGGGCGCCGCGCGGCTGCGCTGGCAGATGAACGGCTTCAACCGCACGCCGGGCGCCACCGCGCGCCCGATGACGGCACGCAACCTGATGGGCCAGATCGACGGCACCAACAACCCCAAGCCGTCGGACCAGGACTTCGACCAGCGGATCTTCGTGGGGCAGGACGCCGGGCAGGAGTGGATGCGCGGCGGCTCGTACGCCGTGGTGCGCCGCATCCGGATGCTGCTGGACGACTGGGAAAAGCGCTCCCGGCACGAACAGGAGCGGGTCATAGGGCGCCGCAAGGACAACGGCGCCCCGCTGACCGGCGGTTCCGAGACCACCCCGATGCGGCTGGACGCCAGCGGCCCCGACGGGCTGCCGGTCATCCCGGCCAACGCGCACGCGCGGATCGCGGCGCCGGAGTCCAACCAGGGCGCGGCGATGCTGCGCCGCCCGTTCTCCTTCCACGACGGGTTCCGGGAGGACGGCGCCCCGGACGCCGGGCTGCTCTTCGTCTGCTGGCAGGCCGACCCGCTGCGCGCCTTCACCCAGATCCAGCGGAAGCTGGACCGCGGCGACGCGCTGTCGCCGTTCCTGCGGCACGAGGCGAGCGGGCTGTACGCGGTGCCCCCGGCCGCCGAGCCGGGCGACTACGTGGGCCGGCCGCTGCTGGAGGGCTGACGCCCCGGCCCACGGCCCCGGAAGGGGGGCGGTGGGGCAGACCCGCCCCGGGCTCCACGGGGCTGGGTATCGTGGCAGGACAGGGAGAAGATCGGCGGGGTGCCCCCGCAGTCACGCGAGGGAGTCCTCATCCATGTCGGCCAGCCGCTATACCTATCTCGGCCCCGCGGGCACGTTCACGGAGGCCGCGCTGCGCACCCTTCCCGAGGCGGCGCCCCGCGAGCTGGTGCCGATGGTGTCGGTGCCGGCCGCGCTGGACGCGGTGCGGGCCGGTGAGGCCGCCGCCGCGCTGGTGCCGATCGAGAACTCCGTCGAGGGCGGGGTGACCACCACCCTCGACGAACTCGCCTCCGGCGAGCCGCTGATGATCTACCGCGAGGTGCTGCTGCCGATCGCCTTCGCGCTGCTGGTGCGCCCCGGCACCCCGCTCGGCGGCGTGAAGACGGTGACCGGGCACCCCGTCGCCCAGCCCCAGGTGCGCAAGTGGCTGGCGGCCCAACTCCCGGAGGCGGTGTGGGAGTCGGCGGCCTCGAACGCCGACGGCGCGCGGCTGGTGCAGGAGGGCCGCTACGACGGCGCCTTCGCCGGCGAGTTCGCGGCGGCCACCTACGGGCTGGAGCCGCTGGTCACCGACATCCATGACGCGCAGAACGCGGCCACCCGCTTCGTGCTGGTGGGCCGCCCGGCCCGGCCCGCGTCGCCCACCGGTGCCGACAAGACCTCGGTCGTGCTGTGGCTGGCCGAGGACCACCCCGGCGCGCTCCTCGAACTGCTGCAGGAGTACGCGGTGCGCGGGGTGAACATGATGCGGATCGAGTCCCGGCCGACCGGCGAGGGCATCGGCCGCTACTGCTTCTCCGTGGACTGCGAGGGGCATGTCACCGACCGCCGGGTCGGCGATGTGCTGATGGGCCTCAAGCGGATCTGCCGCGAGGTGCGGTTCCTCGGCTCCTACCCGCGCGCCGACGAGGTGCCGCCGGCCGTGCGCCGGACGATGACGGACGCCGCGTTCACCGAGGCGTCGGACTGGCTGGCGCGCTGCATGGACGGGCGGGGCTGAGCCGGACACCGGCGTTCCGCGGGCCCGTCGGCGGACCCTGCGGAACAGCACGACCTGCGGCTTTGGAAGGGCTGTGGGTTATCCACAAAGTTATCCACAGGCCCGGTTCTCGACCTGTGGGTAAGTCGACACGGGAATCGGACAGAGTCGACATATCGCCCTACTGACCGCACACCCCTCCACAGTGCCCCACGTCGGACACCGTCAGCACAATTCACGCGATCAATCCTTTAGAGCGAGGTAATCCCACACGAAAGAGTGCGTGAACGGGGTTTGGACAGGGAATCCATAGCCGAGCATTTCGGGAGCGGAATGATCTGCTCCGACTTCCACAGATCTCACACACAGCCTGTGGATAACAATCCTGAAACCCTCGCCCCCTGTGGACAACCAGGGGTTCCCCGGGGATAACCGGAGCCCCGAGGGCCGCCACGGAGCCCGCCCAACTCCCGCTTTCCACACCGTGGATCACCCGGCGCCCCGGCCGCGAAAGCCCCCTCACGGACACGGCGAAGATCTCGTGACGGACGCCGCGAAGACCTCCGCCGCCGGCCGCTAAGCCGCCCGGCGAACGCGCCCGGGGGCTCCTTCCCGACCACCCCGCGGCACCGGAATGGACGAGAATTCCCCTGCCTTTCCCTCTCCCGCCCCCAGGGGAATAAACGGTTCAAAACGGGCAAAATGACATGCCGGGGAATATCGCGTCGAGGGGCCGGGCGGGGCCCGGTAGCCTGGTGGGGTGATTGACCTTCGCCTGCTCCGTGAGGACCCCGACCGTGTGCGCGCGTCCCAGCGCGCCCGTGGAGAGGACGTCGCACTCGTCGACGCGCTTCTCTCCGCCGACGAGCGGCGCAGGACGTCCAGCGTCCGCTTCGACGAGCTGCGCGCCGAGCAGAAGGCGCTCGGCAAGCTCATCCCCAAGGCCGCCGGCGACGAGAAGGCCGTGCTGCTGAAGAAGGCCGGTGAGCTGGCCGCCGCCGTCAAGGCCGCCGACGCCGCGCAGGACGAGGCCAAGGACGAGACGCAGGCGCTGCTGCAGAAGCTCGGCAACCTCGTCCACCCCGACGTCCCCGTCGGCGGCGAGGAGGACTTCAGCGTCCTGGAGACGCACGGCACGATCCGCGACTTCGGCGCCGAGGGCTTCGAGCCCAAGGACCACCTGGAGATCGGCGAACTGCTCGGCGCCATCGACGTCGAGCGCGGCGCCAAGGTGTCCGGCTCCCGCTTCTACTACCTCACGGGCATCGGCGCGCTGCTGGAGCTCGCGCTGGTCAACGCCGCCATCGCGCAGGCCACCGCGGCTGGTTTCACGCCGATGCTGACCCCCGCCCTGGTGCGCCCGCGCGCCATGGAGGGCACCGGCTTCCTCGGCCAGGCCGCGGAGAACGTCTACCACCTGGAGAAGGACGACTACTACCTGGTCGGCACCTCCGAGGTCCCGCTCGCCGCGTACCACATGGACGAGATCGTGGACGGCGCCAAGCTGCCGCTGCGCTACGCCGGTTTCTCCCCGTGCTTCCGCCGCGAGGCCGGCACCTACGGCAAGGACACCCGCGGCATCTTCCGGGTCCACCAGTTCGACAAGGTGGAGATGTTCTCCTACGTCGCGCCGGAGGACGCCCAGGCCGAGCACCAGCGGCTGCTGGACTGGGAGAAGCAGTGGCTGACCGGCCTGGAGCTGCCGTTCCAGGTCATCGACGTCGCCACCGGCGACCTCGGCGCCTCGGCCTCCCGCAAGTTCGACTGCGAGGCGTGGATCCCCACCCAGGGCAAGTACCGCGAGCTGACCTCGGCCTCGAACTGTGACGAGTTCCAGGCGCGGCGGCTGTCCGTGCGGATGCGCGAGACCGTCGAGGGCAAGCAGAAGGTCCGGCCGCTGGCGACCCTCAACGGCACGCTCTGCGCCGTCCCGCGCACCATCGTGGCGATCTTCGAGAACCACCAGCAGGCGGACGGCTCCGTGCGCGTCCCCGAGGTGCTCCGCCCCTACCTGGGCGGCCGCGAGATCCTGGAGCCCGTCGCCAAGTGAGCGCACCTGCTCCGCTGCCGTACAAGCTCATCGCGACGGATCTCGACGGGACGCTGCTGCGCCACGACGAGACCGTCTCCGAGCGCACCCGCCAGGCGCTCGCCGCGGCCACCGCGGCGGGCGCGGCACACATCGTCGTCACCGGCCGGGCCGTGCCCTGGACCCGGCACATCCTCGACTCCCTGGGGTACCAGGGCCTCGCGGTGTGCGGCCAGGGCGGCCAGGTCTACCACGCCGGTGAGCACCGCCTGCTGACCTCGGTCACGCTCGACCGCCAGCTGGCCGGTCTCGCGCTGGCCAAGATCGAGGCGGAGGTCGGCCCGCTGCACCTGGCGGCGAGCCGGGACGGCCTGGAGGGCGAGGTGCTGGTCGGGCCCGGCTACCGCGTCCAGGAGGGCCCGCTGCCGAACGTCCTGATGGACGACCCCGGCGAGCTGTGGGCGGCCCCGCTCAACAAGGTCTACATCCAGCACCCGACCCTGGACGACGACGCGCTGGCGCTGGCCGCGCGTCAGGTCGCCGGGGACCTGGTGGGCGTGACGGTGGCCGGCGAGGGCATCGTCGAACTGCTGCCGCTGGGCCTGTCGAAGGCCACCGGCCTGTCGCTGGCCGCCCGCCGGCTGGGCGTCACCGCCAAGGACACCGTGGCCTTCGGCGACATGCCCAACGACATCCCGATGTTCGCCTGGGCCGCCCACAGCGTGGCGATGGCCAACGCCCATGACGAACTGAAGGCTGTCGCGCACGAAATCACCGCCTCCAACGAGGACGACGGCGTCGCGGTCGTGCTGGAGCGCCTCTACCGCTCCTGACGGCTCCCCGGGTCCGGCTCCGGATCCGGGGGCGGCTGCGCGCGGTCCCCGCCCGTCGTCGGCCGCCCGTCGTGGTCCCGTAGCTCCCCGGCGGCCGCCGCCGGGGTCAGCGGCCAGGCCGCGAAGCCCATGACCAGGGCGATGGCGTGGCCGAAGTCGGTGAACGAAGCCCCGGTCAGCAGCGGGACGGCGAAGAAGACCAGCAGCCCGCAGAGGTAGCCGTAGCGCCAGGGCGGCCGCAGCCGGTACGTCAGCACACCGGCGGCCGCGGCCAGCCCGTAGGAGACCCCGATGTCCACGACATGGGTCATCGAGCGCGGCAGCCGATGCCCCTCGATGGCCAGCAGGACCAGCTCCTGGCTGGCGAGGGTCGCGGCGATGTGCGCGCCGCCGACGGTCAGCAGCCAGCGCCCGCTGCCCAGCCAGCGCTCCACGTTGGCGTGCACCAGCTCGAACAGCACCGCGTAGAGCACGAAGGACCCGGGCCGCTCGATCCAGAATCCGCTGATCAGCAGCGACGGCAGCGGATGCTCGTTCAGCTCGTGGATGTTGCTACTGGTCCGGTGGACCAGGAACTGCCCCAGCCCCTCGGACGCGGACGCGATCACCAGGCTGGTGATCCCGATGACCAGCAGCCAGATGTGCGTCCCCGGGCTGCTGCGCACCCAGTCCCTCACCCGGGCCACGGGGCTGCCGGGGGACGGGCCGCGGCCGCCGGGGGGCGGCTGCATCAGGGGCTTCACGGGCGGGGGCCGGGGGCGTCGAAACCGGGCGCGCGGGAACCATGGCCGGGGTGGCCGGTGGCTCTCCCCCGCACCTCCTCGCCGGACATCCCGTCTGTTGTCACCATTCGAGGCTAGCGTGTGCCGGTTTGTCCCGCGGGGAGTACGGCGGCTGGGAGGACGGGCGGCGCGGCGGCGCGCGGCCGGGCTGCTCCGCGCGGGGTGGCCGGGTCGGCGCGGGTCGGCACCCGGAACCGTACGGCCGTGTGTGGTTCCGGGTTGCCGCCCTGGGCCCTGCGACGATCTTCGCGGTGTCCGTACACCCAAGTCAATCCTCGGGTTTTCTTCCAAATCCCTTAGCAACGGCTTGGGTTGGCGGCTACCGTACGCGGGTGACCCTCGATGATCTGCGCGTCTTCGTGGCCGTGTGCGAGGCGGGCAGTCTCAGTGCCGTCGCCCGGGACCTCGGATGCACCCAGTCGGCCGTGAGCCAGCGCGTCAGGCGCCTCGAACGGGAGGCGGGCATCGGCCTGTTGGAGCGCAGGCCGCGCGGGGTGGCGCCGACCCAGGCGGGCCGCATCCTGCACCGTGCCGCCTCGGACGGCATCGACGGCCTGGACCTGGCGCTGCGCCGGCTGGCCGACCTGCGCGCGGGGGACGGCGGGACGGTGCGGGTGACCACCGGCGCCACGACCGTCCGGCACTTCATGGCCGGCGCGGTGGTCGCCTTCCGCGCCCGCCATCCGCGGGTCAACCTGGAGTTCCAGACGGAGAGTTCCAGCCGCCGCTGCTTCGAGGCGGTCGCGGACGGCAGCTCCGAGCTGGCCTGGATCACCCTCGGCCCGCCGGTGCGCGGCATCGAGCAGCATCCGGTGGTCCGGCTGCCCTGGGTGCTCGCCGTACGCGCCGATGACCCGCTGGCCGAGCGGGAGCGGATCGAGCCCGGGGAGCTGGCCGGTATCCGGCACATCCGGCTGCCGGAGAACTCCACCTCCCGTATGCGCCTCGACGGCCACCTCGGCCACCGGGAAGCCGGCCCCGTGCCGCCGCCGAGCACCACCAGCGTCGCCGACTGGGACACCGCCCTGCTGCTCGCCGAACTCGGCGTCGGCCCCGCGGTCGTCCCCCGGCTGCCGGGCCTGCACGCCGCCGCCCATCCGGCGCTGCGGCTGGTCCCGATCGCCGCGCTGCCCCCACTGGCGACCGGCTGGGCGGTACGCCAGTGGGAGGCGCTGAGCCCGGCGGCGGTGGCGTTCGCCGAGACGGTCACGGCGTGCCTGGGCGGCGGCGACGGGACGGAGGGCGAGGTTCTGGGCGGTCGGCAGGATCCGGCTCAGCGGGCCGCGGTGCACCACCGGGGCGGCGCGGTCGAGGGCGGGGAGGGCGACGGCGTCGAGGCCGAGCCCGGCCGCGCCCCGGCGTGACCACCGCCGCACCGTCGGCCACCGGGCAGCAGCATCGCGTCAAGTAGCGCCCACAACCCGTCAATGACGCGTCAGGGACCGTCCGGGTCCCCCGCTTCCCGGGAATAGCGTCAGGGCCGAGCCCCGGCGTACGCGTTTCCCACCGGTCCGGGGCCGTGGTCCCGTGCGAGGAGCAACGCCGTGTCCCACCTTCTGTACGCGGAAGATCCCGAACCTGCCGATCGTGTCCCGGCCGGGCTCTACTTCGTCCCTGTCCGGTCGGGCCCCGCGGGCTGCACGGCCCGCCTGTTCCGCACCCCGCTCGGCGGCCGTACCGCCGTCGGCTTCACCTCGCTGCCGCGGCTGGTCGCGGCCCTCGGCGGCGACCAGCCCTGGATCAGGCTCTCCGAGCCCGCGCTGCGTGCGCTGGCCGAACCCGTCGGAGCGCGGGTCCTGACCGTCGATCCGCGGTTCGCCCCGGGCGCTCCCGGCGTCCCACGCCTACGGGCCGTCGCCGGTGAGCGCCTACGGGCCGGCTGAGGGAGGAGCCACCGTCATGAACCATCGAGCCCTGCCCCGGACCGCCCCCGGACCGGGCGCCCCCTCACCGGCCTCACCGACCGCCCTCGTGGCGGCGGCTGCCTCGGCGGCCGGCGGCATGGCCACCGCTGCCATGGGGACGACCGCCGCCGCGCCGCCTTCTCCGGTCGCGTCGCCGGCCGCCGCTCCGTCACCGCCCGCCGCCGCGCCGCCGTCCCGCACCGGTCCGCTGTCCGTCTGGCCCGGGTCCGCGGCGGCGGTCGGCGACGACGATCTCGCGGTGGCGGGCGTGCCGCTCACCGAGGTCGCCGCCCGCTTCGGCACCCCCGCCTACGTCCTGGACGAGGCCGAGGTGCGCGACCGCTGCCGCGCCTATCTCCGGGCTTTCCCCGGTGCCGACGTCTGCTACGCGGCCAAGGCGTTCCTGTGCCGCGCGATGGCGCACTGGGTGCGGGAGGAGGGACTCGGCCTGGACGTCTGCTCCGCCGGCGAGCTGGAGTTGGCCGTCACCAGCGGGTTCCCGCCCGGACGGATCGTGCTGCACGGCAACGCCAAGAGCCCGGCCGATCTGGAGGCCGCGCTGCGGCTCGGCGTCGGCCGGATCGTCATCGACAGCACCTCGGAGATCGCCCGGCTGGCCGCGGCGGTCCCCGCGGGCAGCCGGCAGAAGGTGCTCGTCCGGGTGGTGCCGGGCATCGCCGCCGGCGGCCACGCCAAGATCCGTACGGGGACCGACGACCAGAAGTTCGGGCTGTCCCTCACCGACGGCTCCGCCCAGCACGCCATCACGCGGGTGCTGGGCCAGCCGCGCCTCGAACTCGTCGGCCTGCACTGCCACTTGGGCTCGCAGATCACCACCGTCAAGCCCTATCTGTCGGCCGTACGGCGGCTGATAGGGCTGCTGGCCCGGATTCACGAGCAGCACGGGCTCACCCTGCCCGAGCTGGACCTCGGGGGCGGCCACGGCATCGCCTACCGCCCCGGTGAGCCCGCGCTCGACCTGGCCTCGCTCGCCCACCGCATCCGCGCCGAACTGGCCCGCGGCTGCGCGGCGGCCGGACTGCCCGTGCCCCGGCTGACCGTCGAACCCGGCCGCGCCATCGTGGGCCCGGCGGGTGTCGTCCTCTACCGGGTGCTGTCGGCCAAACGGACCGGCGCGCACACCTTCGTGGCGGTGGACGGCGGGATGAGCGACAACCCGCGGCCCGCGCTGTACGGGGTGCGCTACGCGCCGCGGCTGATCGGCCGCCGCCCGGCCGCCGCGCCGGAGCCGGTCACCGTGGTCGGACGGCACTGCGAGGCCGGCGATGTGCTCGCCGCGGACGTCCCGTTGCCCGGTGACGTGCGCCCCGGCGACCTGCTGGCCGTCCCCGTCGCCGGCGCGTACCACCTCTCCATGGCCTCCGGCTACAACCTCGTCGGCCGGCCGCCGGTCGTCGCCGTGACCGGAGGACGGGCCCGCCTCCTCGTACGGCGCGAATCCCTCGCGGACATCCAGGAGCGGGACATCGGGCTGTGAGACGGGCGGGGGCGCGGGGGCGCGGGGCCGAGGGGCTGTGAGACGGGCGGGGCCGGATGAGCCTGCGGGCCCGCGGCCGCCGTTTCCCGGCGTCTCTGCGTCCCTCGCCCCGCCGTTCTCCCGCTTTCTCTGCGCCCCCCGCCCCGGCCGTTTCCCCGCGTCCCGCGCCCTCTCGACTTCCGTGTACGATGAAGGCATCAGTTGTAGGATGACCGGGCAAGAAGGAAGGCGCGTCGGACATGGCACTGCAGGCGGCGGGACGGCGCTCCCTCGTGGACACCGTGGTCGATGCCCTGCGGTCCCAGCTGACGGCCGGGGAGTGGCCGGTGGGGTCCCGCATCCCCACCGAGCACGCGCTCGCCGAGCAGCTCCAGGTCGGCCGCAACACCGTCCGCGAGGCGGTGCGGGTGCTCGTCCACGCCGGGATGCTGCGCTCGCGGCAGGGCGAGGGCACCTTCGTGGTCTCCACCACGGACCCGGGCGACATCATGCGCGGCGTCCAACGGGCCGGTATCCGCGACGTACTGGAGCTGCGCATCGCCCTGGAGGCGGAGGCCGCCCGGCTGGCCGCGCTGCGCCACGAGCCCGCCGACCTGGAGCGGATGCGGGCGGCCCTGGACGCCCAGGCCGCGCTGGCGGACGCGGAGGGACAGCCCGCCTCCGGCAGCCTGGAGCTCTACGCCGATCATGACGTCGCCTTCCACCGGGCCGTCGTCGAGGCCGCGCACAACACCGCGCTGACGGCGACCTACGGCTGGTTCAGCAGCTCCGTACGGGAGGCGCTGGTCGGCTATCTCGGCGACCGGGCGATGCCGAAGGTCGTGCACGGCGATCATGTCGCGGTCCTGGAGGCGATCGCGGCGGGCGACCCGGAGGCGGCCGCACGGAGCATCCGCGACGTACTGGAGAAGCCGAAGCAGGCCGTGGAGTCCCTGCTGGCCGGTCGTTGAGGCCCGGGGCCGCACCGGCTCCCGTGCCGCCCCGCCCCGCGTCCCCTCGGGTTCACCGGCGAACTCCCTTTTCTCTCCGTTCCTTTCCGCTCCTTCCACTCCTTCCCGCGCTTTCTTCACCGCTCGTTCCGTCTCCTCATCTTCCGTTTCTCTCCCTTTCCGTTTCTTCTCTTGGCGAGGTACGCACGTATGGCAGGGCCCAGGTCCGAAGCACCCTTGATCGACTCCGCGGCACCACTGATCGACGCCGAAGAGGACCTGGTCGCGGCACCGCCGGTCGCCGCGGCCCGCGGACGGCTGCGGGCCCACCCGGCCCTCCTCATGGCCGGGATCGTCCTTGCCGCGCTCAACATGCGGACGGCGCTGGCCGGGGTCTCACCCTTGCTCGGCGAGATCGGCGAACACTTCGGGCTGACCGCGACGGCCAGCAGTCTGGTGACGACCATCCCGCTGATCTTCATGGGCCTCGGCTCGATCGCGGCGCCCAAGCTGGCCCGCCGCTGGGGCACGGAGGCGGCGCTGTGCGGGGCGCTGGTGGCCCTGTGCGGCGGCATCGTGCTGCGGGTCGCCCCGCCGGTGGTCGCGCTGTTCGTCGGATGCGCCGTCGTCGGCACGTCCATCGCCCTGCTGAACGTGCTGATGCCGGGCCTGATCAAGCGGGACTTCCCGGAGCGGGCCGCGGGGATGACCGCGCTGTACTCGACCGCGATGATCCTGGGCGCCACCGTCTCGGCGGCGTCCGCGGTCCCGCTGGAGAGTGCGCTCGGCAGCTGGCAGGGGGCACTGGTCTCCTGGTCGCTGCTGGCCGCCGTCGCCGCGGTCGTCTGGATTCCGCAGGCGCTCATCGCCCGGCGCGGCACCCGCCATGGCGCGGCCGCGGCCACGCCCCTGCACAGTGGCGAGGACGGTCCGAAGCTGAGCCGTTCCCCGCTGGCCTGGCAGGTCACGCTCTTCATGGGCTCGCAGTCGCTGATCGCGTACGTGACCATCGCCTGGATGCCGACGATCTTCACCGACCACGGCATGGGCAAGGGCGAGGCGGGTCTGGTCTTCGCGTTCAGCACACTGGTGCAGATGGCCGGTTCGTTCGTCGTGCCGATGCTCGCCGGGCGGATGCGGCGTCAGCGGCTGCTGGCCGTGGCCGTGTCCGGGCTGATGGCCTGTGGTGTCGTCGGCCTGCTGCTGGCTCCGGTGGCTGGTGCCTGGCTGTGGGCGACGCTCCTCGGTGTCGGGCAGGGCGGCGCGCTGGGGCTGGCCCTGACGATGATGGTGCTGCGCTCCGGCGATGCCCACACCGCCGCCCGCCTCTCCGGCATGGCCCAGACCGGCGGCTACCTCCTGGCCGCCGCCGGCCCCCTCGTCCTGGGGGCCGTCCACCAGGCCACCCACGGCTGGACCGTTCCCCTCGTGCTGCTGATCGCCGTCTGCGTCGGACTGTCCCTGGTCGGCATGGGCGCGGGACGGGACCAGCGGATCGGTGCGCCGGGCGGCCGGTAGCGGAGACGGGGCCGGGAGCGTGAGGGGACGCGGGGCCGGCCGGGGGCCGCAGTCGGCCCGGCTCCTGGTCGCCCCGGCTCCCCAGCTCCGTGACGCGCGCACGTACGGAGCGGGAGCGGGCGCACACAAAGGCCGGTACCGGCCGCCCGTACGAGCCGGGGCCACCGCAACGTGTGGCCGGTGGATGGCGAGCCGGTGAATGATCTCCGCCGTCGGCAACGATCAGGGAAGCAGCCGCCTCGCGCCCCCGTGGTCTCGCCTACCGTGCCCCCATGAGCGATGTTGAGCGCACCGTTCGCCGGCCAGGACCGCGGCTCTCCCGCACCGGCCGGCTCGTTCTTGTGGCGGTGCTGTGTGTCCTGGTGGTCCTTGCGGCGCTGCTGCTGCCGCGGTTGTTGCGCGGGTTGCGGCCGGGGCAGACACTGACCGTCCCGGAGGGGCAGCGGGCCGCCCAGGTCTACGCGGCCGCCGACAAGGCCCTGCACCGGCCCGCGGGCACCACCGCGAAGGCCGCCAGGAGCGCGCATCTGGCGCTGCCGGCCGAGGCGAAGGGCAACGCCGAGGGCTACCTCTTCCCGGCGACCTACCCCATCGACGCGGACACCACCCCGGCGTCGCTGCTCTCCTACATGGTCAAGACGGCCCGGCAGCGGCTCACCGCCGACGGCATCGGCTCCTACCGCACGGTCGTCATCGCCAGCATCGTGCAGGCCGAGGCGGACCGGCCGGCCGACATGGGCAAGGTCGCCCGGGTCATCGACAACCGGCTGGCGCACCACATGCCGCTGCAGATGGATTCGACGATCAACTACGCGCTGGGCCGCAGCACCCTGCACACCAGCCACGCCGACACCAGGACCAAGAACCCGTACAACACCTACCGGTACCCGGGGCTGCCGCCGACGCCGATCGACAACCCCGGGGCCGACGCGCTGAAGGCGGCCGGCGCGCCGCCCGCGGGCGACTGGCTCTACTTCGTCACCGTCAAACCGGGCGACACCCGCTTCACCGCCGACTACCAGGAGCATCTGCGCAACGTCCGGGAGTTCAACAGCCGGCAGCAGGGCGCGGGAAGCGGGGGAAGCGGCAAGGGCGGAAGCGGTGGTGGCGGGGCTTAGGGGGTTCCCCTTCGCGCCCGCCTCCACGCCCTCGCTCCCACGCCCTCGCTCCCCCGCCGGGCGCGCCTCGGTCCGTCCGGCCGCGCCGCGCCCCGGGCGTCGTTACTCCTCGCCGGCCAGCGTGAGCGCCTTCAGGCGGCGGGCGGCGTACCAGGTGGCGGCGGCCGTGACGGCCACCAACAGGCCGATCGCGAGCGGCATCTGGACATCGGAGGTGATCGCGCCCTCCGCGGCGGCCTTCTGGCCGACCGCCAGCGCCCACTGCTGGACGCTGAGCGTCTTCGCGCCGGGGATGAGGTTGCCCACCAGCGCCTCCCAGACCAGGGCGTAGACCAGGCCGAACACGACGGCGTGGCGGGTGATCGTGCCGAAGAGGAGGAAGAGGGCGCTGTAGGCCACCGAGGCGACGGCCGCCGCCACCGCGTATCCGACCGCCATCTGCTGGCTGTTGCCGTTGAGGAGGAAGCCGGCGAGCAGCACGGGAAGGGCGGAGAAGGCGACCGTGACGCCTATCGCGACGCCGAGTTTGGTGAAGATGATCGTCGACCGGGACACCGGCTTGGAGAGGAGATAGACCACCGAGCCGTCGTCGATCTCCGGGCCGATCGCCCCCGTACCGGCGATGACGCCGATCAGCGGGACCATCGTGCCCAGCGCGAAGCCGCCCAGGATGCCGCCGGCGGTGGAGTCGTCGGCACCGGCCAGCACGCGGACGGCCACCGAGAGCACCACCAGCAGGGCGGGCAGCACGAAGAGGATCAGGGCCCGGCGCCGGCCGAGCAGGGCGCGGTAGGTGAGCCGGGCGACGGTGGGGTGGAACAGTGACGTCTTCGGCGCGCCGGGGGGCGCGGCCGGGGCCGTCGGGGTGGTCGTGGACATGCGTCAGGGCTCCTTTCAGGCCTCAGGCCGCTACGAGGTAGGAGAAGACGGATTCCAGCGACTCGTCGGAGGGCGAGACCGTCAGGAGGCGGATGCCGTGGTCGCGGGCGACCCGCGGGAGGAGTTCGGTGAACCGGCCGAAGTCGATCGCCTGGACGCGCAGGGCGCCTTCGGCGAGGTCCACCTCGATGCCGGCCGTCGAGGGGTCGGCGATCAGCGCGCCGGCCAGCGCCCGGTCGTTGTCGGAGCGGACCAGATAGCGGTGCGGGCGGTCCGTCATCAGCCGGCGGATCTTGCGGAAGTCTCCGGAGGCGGCGTGCCGCCCGGCCACCACCACCTCGATGTGCGAGGCGAGTTGCTCGACCTCTTCGAGGATGTGCGAGGAGAACAGGACCGTGCGGCCCTGGTCGCCCATCTGCCGCAGCAGCTCCATCAGCTGCATCCGCTGGCGGGGGTCCATGCCGTTGAACGGCTCGTCGAGCAGCAGCACGGACGGGTCGTGGACCAGCGCGGAGGCCATCTTCACGCGCTGCCGCATGCCCTTGCTGTACGTCGAGATCTTGCGGTCCTGGGCGTACTCCATCTCGACGGTGGCCAGCGCCCTGGCGGCCTCCGCCCGGCCCAGGCCGTGCAACTCCGCGTTGGCGAGGACGAATTCGCGCCCCGTGAGGAAGTCGTACATCGCCTCGCGCTCCGGGACGACGCCGATGTGGCGGTAGCTGCCGGCCTGACGCCAGATGATGGTTCCGTCGAGGGTGACCGAACCGTTGGAGGGCGCGAGGAAGCCGCCCATCATGTTGATGAGGGTGGACTTTCCGGCGCCGTTGGGGCCGAGCAGGCCGGTCACGCCGGGGCCGATGGTCATGGTGATGTCGTTGACGGCGACGACGTTGCCGAACCAGCGCGAGACGTGGTCGATGGTGAGAGTGCTCATGGGCGCAGCCCATTCCTTTGGAGGGTGGTGGTCGTCGGGCCGGAGACGCGGGCGGCCGGGAGCCCGCGACGAGGGGCGGTCACAGTCCGGCCTTCCGGTAGCGGCGCATCAGCAGGGCGTAGCAGCCGACGATGACGGCCAGCGTGACGAGGAGGTAGACGAATCCCGCCCCGGTCGACGGCTCCAGGCCGTTGGGGAAGGAACTGGTGCCGCCGAGGAGGGTCGACTGCACCCCGTCGATCAGGGTGATCGGGGAGAACAGCCCCAGCCACCCGACGGCGGCCTCGTTGCCCTGGACGAAGGCGATCCCCTGGACGGCGCTCACGGCGGCGTAGGGAATGGTGAGCACGGCGATCACGGCGGCGACGCCGAAGCCCCGGCGCGGCGTCACCGCGGAGACGACCAGTCCTATCCCGGCGAACAGCAGCGACAGCAGCACCACGGAGACCAGTCCCTGGCCCAGCCCCTTGGTCTGGTCGCCGAAGTCCAGCTTCGCCAGCAGCGCCCCGACGTAGAGGACCAGCAGCGGGGCGGCGGTGAGGATGAACAGGGCACTGGCCATCGCCGCGAACTTCGACGCCACGTAGTCGACCCGCTCGATGGGCCGGGAGAAGTACAGCGGGATGGACTTGAAGCGCAGGTCCCGTGAGACCGACTGCGGGGCCTGGGCGGCCAGATAGAGGCCGATGACGGCCTGGAGGTAGACGGCGTAACGGGAGTAGCCGACGGGGAGGCTGGATGCCTTGGTGACCACCGCCACCGCGACCATGATCGCGGCGGGCAGGCACATCACCGCGAAGAGCAGCATCGGCAGCACCTTGCTCTTGGCCGAACGGCCCAGACCGTAGGCGCCGCGCAGGCTCTGCGAGAAGAGCGACCGGCGGGCGTAGGCGCGGCCCAGGCGGGGGCCGTCGTAGTGGCGGTAGCCGATGTTGTGGATGTAGGCGCCGCCCGGCGCGGCGGATACCGGCGCCGCGGACGCGGGCGTCGTGGGCTCAGGCGACATCGTGGGCGCCTCCGTCCTGGGTGGCGTACGGGGCGCTCGGGGCGCCTGCGGTGGCGGGGGTGGCGGCCGCCGTGTCCGCCTCGCGGAAGACCTCGGCGATCCGGTGCCGGCGCTGTTCCATCCGGATCAGGCCGAGCCCGAGACCGGCGACGGCGTCCCGCACCAGGTCGTAGGTCTCCTCCCCGGCCGCCTCGACATACAGGAGGTGCCCGGCGGAGGCGAGACTCTCCGCGGCGGCCGTACCGGTGGTCACCGTGGCTCCGGCGGCGGTCAGGGCCTCGCGCAGCGCCCGGGTGCCGTCCGGGTGCGCGTCGGTGTCCGTGACCTCGACCGCCAGCGAGGCGGTGACCTGGGTGAACTCGTCGGTCGACGAGGAGCGCAGCAGCTTCCCGCCGTCGATGACGACGACGTGGTCACAGGTCCGCTCCAGCTCACCGAGGAGGTGGGAGGTCACCAGGACGGAGATCCCGAAATCGGTGTGCACACGGCGGATCAGGCCGAGCATCTCGTCCCGCCCGGCCGGGTCCAGGCCGTTGGTGGGCTCGTCGAGGAACACCAGCTGCGGGTCGTGGACCAGCGCCTGCGCCAGCTTCACCCGCTGCTTCATGCCCGTGGAGTAGCCGCCGATGGGGCGGTAGCGCTCCTCGTAGAGGCCGACGTGGCGCAGGGTGTCCGCGGTGCGCTCGCGGGCGGCGGCCGGCGGCAGGCCGGACATCCGCGCCATGTGCACGACGAATTCCGTGGCCGAGACGTCCGGCGGCAGGCAGTCGTGCTCGGGCATGTAGCCGACCCGCTCACGGATGGTGGCGCCGTCCTTGGTCACGTCCAGACCGAGGACGTGCGCCGTCCCTTCGGTGGCCGGAGCCAGGCCCAGGAGGATCTTGATCAGGGTGGACTTACCGGCACCGTTGGCACCCACCAGGCCCGTTACGCCGGGGGCGATGTCAAGGGAGAGCCGGTCCAAGGCGGTCACCCGCGGGAACCGCTTGCTCAGGCTTTCGGTCACGATCACAGTCACGTCCTCGACGGTAGTGGCGTCGGCCACAGCGGTCGTCAGACCAGACGATGGGATGTGCCTCCCCCTGCGGTATTACGTGCCCGTAGGGGTCTCCTTCTCCGAGCTGCCATGGCGTCGGGGTCGCGGTGCGGATCCGACGGCCCTCTTGACGCAGCCTCCGGTCATTGTCACATTCATCCATGTCAAGTTACGGGCACGTACCGCGATGCACCGCTCACGGACGGACGGTTGGCGATGGCCTCAGTCACCTCAGCGACCTCACCACGAGCCGGAGAACTCACCGCCGGGCTACGGGGGTTCAGAGAGGTCCAGCGGCTCGCCTACGCCTGCGCGGAGGCGGTGGCCGCGCAGCTCAGGCCCGGTGTCACCGAGCGGGCGGCGGCACGGATGCAGCGCGAGTGGCTGCACGAGCGCGGCGTGCGGGACTGGTTCCACCTGCCGTTCGCCTGGTTCGGCGACCGCACCGCCTTCGTCAACTTCCGGGTACCGCTGCAGTTCTTCCCGACCCACCGCGAGCTGGAGCCGGGGATGCCCTTCATCCTCGACATGGCACCGGTCCACCGGGGCTTCACGGCCGACATCGGCTACTCCGGATGTCTCGGCCTCAACCCCGTGCACGACCGGCTGCTCGCCGACCTCGAAGCGCACCGGGAGCTGATCCTGTGCGAGGTGCGCGAGCGGCGCCCGCTGCGGGAGATCTACGAGGACGTCGACCGGCTGATGACGCGGCAGGGCCACGCCAACCGCCACCGCGCCTACCCCTTCGGCGTCATCGCGCACAAGGTCGACCGGGTCCGGCAGCGCCGCTGGGCCCCGACCCTCTTCGGGTTCGGCACGCGGGCCCTGAAGGGTCTGGCCTCCGACGCGCTGCACGGCCACCGCGAGGGCTGGTCCCCGCTGTGGAGCCCCTACACCTTCTCCGACCACCCGCCGCAGCCCGGGCTGTGGGCGGTCGAACCCCACCTCGGGTTCCGGGGGACGGGCGCGAAGTTCGAGGAACTCCTGGTCGTCACGGACTCCAAGGACCCCCAGGAGAGCGCCTTTTGGCTGGACGACGATCTGCCGCATGTGCGGCGCTGGCAGGAGGAGAAGGCAGCGTGAACACGGGACGTGATCAGGGTCCGGACGAGGGACAGGAGCCGGGGCGGGGGCAGGCGCCCGGGCAGGAGCAGGGGCCGGGGCAAGGGCCGGGGCAGGTGCCTTCGCCTGTGCGCGGGCCCGTGCGGAGCAGGGCGCTTGGCCGGCGGGCGGGTCGGCGGCGGGAGGCTGACCGGCGGCGGCCGGGCCGGGTGCAGCGGACCGGGGCCGGGGCCGGGAGCGGTGCGGGGCTCGACGGGGCGCGGGAGCGCCGGGTGCGGACCGGTGGCATCGAGCTGTGCGTGGCCGAGCTGGGGGATCCTGCACGGCCCACGGTGATGCTGGTGCACGGCTATCCGGACAGCAAGGAGGTGTGGTCCGAGGTCGCCCGCGGCCTGGCCGACCGCTTCCATGTGGTGCTCTACGACGTCCGGGGCTGCGGCCGGTCCACCGCCCCGCGGCCGCTGCGCGGCGGCTTCACCCTGGAGAAGCTGACCGACGACTTCCTGGCCGTCGCCGACGCCGTCAGCCCCGGCCGCCCGGTCCATGTGGTCGGCCACGACTGGGGCTCGGTACAGGCCTGGGAGTTCGCCACGGTGCGCCGTACCGAGGGCCGGATCGCCTCCTTCACCTCCCTGTCGGGACCGTCCCTGGACCACTTCGGCCACTGGATCAAGAAGCGCATGGCCCGCCCCACTCCCCGGCGCGCGGCCCAGCTCCTCAACCAGAGCGCCAAGTCCTGGTACGTCGGCCTGCTGCACACGCCCGTCCTGCCCGAGCTGGCGTGGAAGGGCCCGCTCGGCACGCGCTGGCCGCAGATCCTGCAGCGGATGGAGAAGGTACCGGGCGGCGACTACCCGACCGACTCCCTGCCGACCGACGCCGCCCACGGCGCCTGGCTCTACCGCGACAACGTCCTCCCCCGGCTCCGCCGTCCGCGCACCGACGCCTACGCGCACTGTCCGGTCCAGCTCATCACCCCGACCGGCGACGCCTTCCTCTCCCCGCGGCTGTACGACGACCTGGAGCAGTGGGCGCCGCAGCTGGTGCGCCGCACCCTGCCGGCCAAGCACTGGGTACCGCGCACCCGCCCCGATCAGCTCGTCTCCTGGATCGGCGAGTTCGTCACCGCCAAGGAGGAGGGGGACCCGGCGAAGCGGGTCGTGGCGTCGGGCCCGCACGCCGACTGGTTCGGCGGCCAGCTGGTACTGGTGACCGGTGCGGCCGGCGGTATCGGCCGGGCGACGGCGTTCGCCTTCGCCGAGGCCGGCGCGCGGATCATCGCCGTCGACCGGGACGGCGAGGGCGCGGCGCGCACCGCCGAGATGTCCCGGCTGATCGGTGCGCCGGCGGCCTGGGCGGAGGCCGTCGACGTCTCGGACGAGGCGGCGATGGAGAAGCTCGCCGACAAGGCCGACGCCGAGTACGGCACCGTCGACGTCCTGGTGAACAACGCCGGCATCGGGCTGTCCGGCCCCTTCCTGCAGACCAGCACGGAGGACTGGAAGAAGGTGCTGGACGTCAACCTGTGGGGCGTCGTCCACGGCTGCCGGATCTTCGGCACCCGGATGGCGCACCGCGGACAGGGCGGCCATATCGTCAACATCGCCTCGGCCGCCGCCTTCCTGCCGTCGAGGGTGCTGCCCGCCTACAGCACGTCCAAGGCGGCCGTTCTGATGCTCAGCGAGTGCCTGCGTGCCGAACTGGCCGGTCAGGGCATCGGCGTATCGGCCATCTGCCCAGGACTGGTCAACACCGGCATCACCGCCTCGGCCCGCTTCACCGGTGTCCCGGCCGACGAGGAGAAGCGCCGCCAGGCCACGGCCGCTCGGATGTACCGGCTGCGCAACTACCCGCCGGAGAAGGTCGCCGACGCCATCCTGCGTGCGGTGGTCCGCAACCAGGCGGTGGTGCCGGTCACCCCCGAAGCCCGCGGCGCCCACCTGATGTCCCGCTTCACCCCCCGCGCACTGCGCGCCCTCGCCCGCTTCGAGCCCCGGTTGTAGCCGGGAGGTGGGGACGGGCAGTGGGGAGGAGAGCTTGGTGCGGGAGTTGGAGAGGGGAAGGGAGGGGAGGGGAGCTTGGGCGGGAGGTGCGGCTCCCGGAGGTGCGGCTCCCGGAGGTGCGGCTCCCGGGCCAGGGCGCACCGCCCGGTCCCGCCGCGCCGGGTCTCGCCGCTCCGAGTGCCGTCCGACGGGTAGGAGACGCCGCTCTCGCGAGCAGCACCGGCAGGCGCCCACCAGTTCCGCCGCGCCGTCCGCACCGGGCTGCTGCCCAGTCGGCGTGAGCGGGGAGCGGCGATTCCCCGGTGTCCGCGGCGGCCGTACCATCCCTCGCAGGAAGGGTCACTGCGCACGGCCGTCGCCTGTCCGACGTCCTCCCCGGCCGCACGGGCCACGACGGGCGCGACGGGCCGCGCGGCCCTCTCGTAGCGCACGGCCCGTCGTAAGGAGCACCCCCGTGACCGAGCAGCCGCCGACGGCCGAATACCGCATCGAGGATCTGGCGCACCTCAGCGGCGCCACGGTCCGCACGATCCGCGCCTATCAGGACCGCGGGCTGCTGCCCCGCCCGGAACGCCGCGGCCGGGCCAATGTCTACGGGGGTGCCCATCTGGCCCGGCTGCGCCAGATCGCCGGGCTGCTCGACCGTGGCTACACCCTCGCCAGCATCAAGGAACTCCTCGAAGCCTGGGACGCGGGCCTCGATCTCGGCGGGGTCCTGGGCCTGGTCGCCGAGATCGACGGGCCGTGGACCGACGAGGTGGCGTCCCGCATCAGCCGCCCGGACCTGGCCGCCGCCTTGGGGGGGACCTCCGACGAGGAAGCGATCGCCGAGGCCGTCGAACTGGGCGTCCTGGAACGGATCCCCGGCGAGGGCGGCGAGTTCCTCGTGCCCAGCCCGCAGGAGCTCGCCGTCGCCGTCGAACTGCACTCCGCCGGCGTCCCTCTCCCGGCGATCTCCGGTCATCTGCGGGAGGTGCGGGGCCAGGTCGAGCACATCGCGGCCCGCTTCCTGGACTTCACCACCGAGCATGTCTTCCAGCCCTTCCTGGACCACCCGCCCACCGAGGCCGAAGCCGCGGAGGCCGCCGCCCTCGTCCGCCGGCTGCGCCCCCTGGCCCAGCAGACCATCGACGCCGAACTCGCCCGCGCCATGCGCACTCTGGCCACCCGGTACCTCCGCCACCACCTCAGCGAGGCACTGCCGGCCGAGACGTCGTCGGCAGAGGCCCCACCGACGGAGGCGCTGAGGTCCGTCGAGGCGCGGTCCCCGCGGCGGCCGGCAGGGGACAACGCCGAGCGGGAGCAGGCCGGGTCGGCCGGGGCCGGAACGCCGTCCGAGGCAGGAGCGGGGAGCGTGCCCGGCCCTCGCGCCACCCAAGAGCCGTTGCCGGTCGCCCCGTCGGCCGTACCCGGCCCGGTCGCGGACCCCCGCGCCACGCCGGGCTCCGGTGCGGTGCCGGAAACGGTGGTGCTGCCCGCCGAGGCGGTGCAAGCCGTGCGCGCCCTCGTGGGCGCGGAGAACACGGCCGCCTTCATTGCCGCCGCCGCTCGGCGTGAGGTGCAGGCCCGCACCATGGATGCCCTGGCCTCGGGTGGAAGCGGGACGGCGCCGTCAGACTGAGGCGGGACGGCGCCGCGGGGCGACGCGACCAACGCGGCCCAGGGCCATCAAGGTGGCGACGAGTCCTGGTCCGACCGCGGCCCCGCCGACTGCCGCGACCACACCGCTCCGACGACGGACACCGTGCCATGCCCGTCCCGGGCGTCGGCCCTACGCGGCCCGCCCCACGGCCACCCACGTCACATCCGCCGCCCGCCTGAGGCACGGCCGCAGCAGGCAAGCACCGCTTGCCACTTGCCATCCCGCGACAGCCCGCCCGCCGCCCCCGGTCACCCCTCTTGAGTTGTCAAGGACCAGACAGTCCGCGGCCCACCGCGCCTTCACAGAGCCTCAACCAGTCGGATCGGGCAGCCAGTTGCCGTGGAAGCCGTACGGCACACGCTGCGGGAGATGGACCGTGGCGACCGGGTCGGCGGATATGTCCTCCGCGTCGAGTACGACGAGATCGCTGGTGTCCTTGGCGGCGTCGTAGACGTAGGTGATCAGCCAGCCCGGGCCTCCCGGCCGGTCGTCCGCCGGGGCGAAGACGGCCTCGCCCGGGGTGCGCCCCAGACCGAAGTCGTGCCGGACGGCGGCGCCCGTCCACAGGTCGTAGCGGAGCAGGGAACCGGGTATCGGGCCGGTGCCCGGCAGCTCGCCGGTGGTGGCATGACCGAAGCGGGCCGGCAGTCCGGCGAGCCGGTCGTCCACCCTGGGGAACTCGCAGAACCGGTCGTCGAGTTGTTCCTCGGTGACCGTGCCCGTCGTGAGGTCGAGGGTCCAGCGCCAGAGGTGGGCCGGGGTCCTGCCGCCGAAGTCGGCGTAGCGGGCGACGTGGAGAACGATCCGCTGGTCGCCCTCGTCATGGGCGTTCAGCGCGTGGAAGACGTAGCAGGGGTCGATGGGCAGCCAGCGGACCTCGCCATGGGGGTCGTCACGGCGCAGCACCCCGAGCCGGGCGCCGTACTCCGGGTCCCAGCGGTACGGCATGCCGGGGTGGCTGCGGTCGAAGACGACCGGGAGGTCCATGAAGACGACATGGCCGGCGGTGAGGTGGAAGTCGTGCATCATCGTGTGCCCCGGGACGTCGATGGGGCGGGAGATCACCAACTCCCCGGAGGCGTCGGCACGGTGGTAGGTGAGGTAGGGCGGGGTGGGGCCGCCGTACCCGAAGAAGTGCAGCTCGCCGGTGGTGGGACAGGTCTTGGGGTGGGCGGTCATGGCGGTGGTGAGCCGGCCCCCGAAGTCATGGACGCCGACGGTCTCCAGCTCGTGGCCGGGGCGGCAGTCGATCTCGTAGGGGAACGACGACTCGACCAGGGCGAGAGTGCGTCCGGCGTGGCGGACGACGTGGGTGTTGGCCACGCCTGCCGTCAGATCGCGGCGGCCCTGCGCGTCCACCCCCCGCGCGCCCTCGGTGAGGGCGGAGGTGCGGACCCAGCGGTTGCGGTAGGAGACGGCCCGGCCGTCCTCCAGGCGCAGACCGTGGACCATGCCGTCGCCGAAGAACCAGTGCGGGGTGGCGGCGTCCCGCGGGTTGGGGCCGTTGCGCAGGAACCAGCCGGTGAGTTCGGGCGGGATCGTGCCCGTGACCGGGAGGTCGTAGGCGGTCAGCTCGTCCTTCACCGGGGCGAAGTTGCCGGCCATATGGGGCACGGGGACCCGCGATGCGGTGGCGTTGGTCGGAGATGAGGTGGTCATGAGGCCATGTCTCCCTGGATGTCGTTCCGCGCGCCGGAGTTCCCCATGAAGCGGGCACGGGCCCGCTCCGGGTAGGCGGCGGTGAAGCGGATGGGAAGGACGAATCCGGCTATCTGGATGACGATCGAATAGATGACGTTGCCGTGGTAGGCGGAGACGGCTGTCTGGGCGAGCGCGGTGAGAGTGAAGGACAGTGCCCACGCCGCCGTGAGCACGACGTTGATGCGGCGGAACAGCGGGGTGTGCCAGACCTCCGGCCGGGCCATCCGCCGCGCGATCGCCATCGTGAAGGGGCGCTGCGCGGCGATCGACACCCAGGCGATGAGAGCCAGCCAGCCCGTCGACAGAGCACTGCCGTACATCCGGAGGCCGCTGTCGGGACGGGCGAAGGCCAGCACGCTCAGCGCGGCGAAGAACAGGATCGTGCCGTACTCCAGCAGCCGGTAGTCGAGCGACAGGCCCGCGGCCCGGTCGGCGACGAGCAGCGCCGCCGCTGTCACCAGGCCCGCGAGCGCCCCCCACTGCCAGCCGGCGGAGGACACCGCCGCGAAGACCAGCCACGGAATGAAGCTCCGCAGGTAGTTCATGATTCCCCCTCTTCCTGCACGACCGCGCGCCTCGGCACCGGGACCAGCCGCCACACCGCCGCACATTCCAACTTCGACATGTCGAACATAGAACCTTCAGCTTTGACATGTCAACAGTGGAAGGTAAAGTGCCGACCATGAGCCTGAAACATGCGGTGCTGGGTCTGCTGGCCGAATCCCCGGCGAGCGGCTACGACCTGATGAAGCTGTTCAACGCCTCGCTCTCGAATGTCTGGCCGGCCACCCAGAGCCAGGTGTACGGCGAGCTCACCAAGCTCACGACCGCCGGACTCGTCGAGGTCGCCGCACAGGGCCCCCGCGGGCGCAAGGAGTACGCGATCACCGAGGACGGCCTGGCGGAGCTGCGCCACTGGCTCACCGCGGTCGAGCCCAGCGGTCCCCAGCGTCATGACGGTTTGCTGCGCGTCTTCTTCCTCGGCATCGTCACGCCCCTCGAAGCACAGACGTTCCTCCTGCATCAGGCCGAACGCGCCGCACGGACCCGCGCCGCGCTCGAGCACGTCGAGGAGACCACGGAGTGGGACGAGGACATGATTTCGGTCTACGGGCGGATCGCGCTGGAGTACGGCCTGCGGCTCTCGGCGACCCAGGAGGAGTGGGCCCGCTGGGCGGCCGAGGAGGTGACCAGCGCAAAGGCGAGGAAGGCGAGCGAACTCGCCAGGGCGCGGCACACCGAAGAAGGGCAGCAGGAAGGGGAGTGACGGGCCGGGCGACGGCTGCCGAGACCGGCCGCCCCGCAGACCCGCAGACCCGCGGGGCATCGGCCGTAAGGCGCCGACCGCCCCGCCCCACGCCCTGCACACCCAGCGCCCTCGCGCCCCGGGGCCCACGGCCCCGCAAGCCCGCAGCCTCCCCGGACCGCCCGCAATTCAGGTGCCGTCCCACGCCCCGCGCGGCACTCTGGAGCCATGGACACCAAGCGCTCCGTGCGCATCTCGAAGTATCTGCGCCATGAACCGGAGCGGATCGGCATCACCCTCGACGCCCAGGGCTGGGTTTCCGTCGAGGAGCTCATGGCGGCGGCCGCACGGCACGGATTCCGCTTCTCCCGGGCGGAGTTGGACGCGGTGGTCGCCGGCAACGACAAGCAGCGCTACGCCATCGAGGGCGACCGGATCCGCGCCCAGCAGGGCCACTCGGTCCGAGTCGACCTCGATCTGCCGCCGGCCGTCCCCCCTGCCCAGCTCTTCCACGGCACGGTGGCCCGCAGTGTGGCCGCCATCCGGGAGGAGGGGCTGCGGCCGATGGCGCGGCATGCCGTCCACCTCTCACCGGACCGCGAGACCGCGACCCGGGTGGGTGCGCGGCGCGGCAAGCCCGTCGTGCTGACCGTCGACGCCGGGGCGATGCACCGCGCCGGCCATGTCTTCCGGGTCAGCGGCAACGGCGTCTGGCTCACCAGCCGGGTACCGGCGCAATACCTCCGCTTCCCGGGCTGACCCCCTCGCCCTACGGGACCGGCGGACTCCACGGCGCCCAGAGGGGACGGCCGATCCCGCGCCGCCCCGTAGGCCCCAGGGTCCGGCCCGGAAGCCGCCGCGTCAGAGCCCCGGCGCCCCCCATACCGGGAACCACCGCGACAGATCCTGCTCGATCGTCAGGTCGTCCCCGAGCATCGCCCGCACCTCCAGTTCGAGCGGGTTGTCGCGCCGCTCGGCGCCGCCCTCCTTCGGGGAGAAGGGGTAGAACGTGCCGCGTTTGTAGAGGTAGACCAGCGCCAGCGAGCGCTGCCGCTCATCGCGGAAGCCGACCAGCGAACAGAGCAGCTGCGGACCGAACCCCGCCTCCTCCAGCGAGGAGTTGACCGCGTGCAGGTCGTTGACCAGGCCCGCCACGTCCTGTGGCGCATGCCGCGCGAGCAGCCAGGTGTAGCCGTACGCGTCCTGGGTGAACTCCACCGAACCGTCCAGCAGGGACCGGGCCTCCTCCTGGATGCGCGCGAACGTCCCGCCCTCGACGCTCGCGAAACACACCGACCCCAGGCCGGTGGGTTCGAACCCGGCGGCGGCCTGGAGGGTGACGGCCGCGGAAGGCAGCGCGAAGAGCCGGTCGAGGTCGGGGCGTACCGGTTTGCTGCGGCCGAGGATGGCGTCGAGAAATCCCATGCGCGACTGACTCCTTGCTCGATTCGTCCGGCCCCGGAGGGACGGTCAGCGCGTCCGGCCCTACGAGGACGGTCGTCACTCCCGCCCCCGTCACCACACCCGCCCTGGCATCACGCGCACCCTGGCCGCCCGGTCCCTCACGCCCGGCCCAGCTGCGCGGAAATCCTGGCCAGTTGGTCCAGCCGCTGTTCCAGCGTCGGGTGCGAGGACAGCAGCCGGCTGAAGCTCTCCTTGTTGAACGCCGGGGCGAAGTAGAAGGCGTTGAACGGCTGGGCCTTGCGCAGGTCCTCGGTCGGGATCCGGGCGATCTGGCCGGTGACCTTGGTGAGTGCGGCGGCCAGCGCCGAGGGGCGGCCGGTCAGCAGCGCGGCGGCCCGGTCGGCGGACAGCTCGCGGTAACGGGACAGCAGCCGGGTCAGCAGGAAGCTGATCGCGTAGACGACCACGCTCACCGCGGTCACAACGAGCACCGCGATGGCCGCGTTCTGGTCCCGGTTGTTGCGGCCGATGCCGCTCCACAGGGCGGCCCGGGTGATGATCCCGGCCAGTACGCCGAGGAAGGACGCGATGGTCATCACCGCGACATCGCGGTGCGCGACATGCGAGAGCTCGTGGGCCAGCACCCCTTCCAGCTCCTCCGGCTCCAGCCGCCTGAGCAGCCCCGTGGTGGCGCACACCAGGGAGTTCTTCTGGCCGCGTCCGGTGGCGAAGGCGTTCGGCACGTCCGACTCGGCGATCGCGACCCGCGGCTTGGGCATGTCGGCCAGCGCGCACAGCCGGTCGACGGCGCCGTGCAGCTCGGGTGCCTGCTCCGGGGTGACCTCGCGCGCGCCCATGCTGAACGCCGCGATCCGGTCGCTGAACCAGAACTGCGCGACGAACAGGGCACCCGAGATCAGCAGCACCACCACCCACGCGCCCTTGAGCAGCACCACCAGCACGCCGACGACCACGACGTACAGCAGCCCGATGAAGAACATCGTGGTGACCATGCGCGTGGTGAGCCCGCGGTCCGGGGCGAATCGGGTCTGTGCCATGGCTCCTCCGCAAGCGCCGCAGTTCGCGCAGTGCGCCCACCGCTCGCGCGCCGTCCTCCCACGACGCCGCGCGGTCGCACACTGCGCCGCTGTCCCGATTCTCCCTCTTGAGGGCTATATGTGGGGTAAAGCCCAGGCCAGAGAACTGTCGGGCGCGTCGGGCGGCGGAGCACCCGCGACGCCGACGGGTCCGAAGGCCACGCCGGCGCGGCCGTAACGTCACCGGAGGCGCGGAGAGGACCGGCGGCCCGTATCGGACCGCCGGGCCGTGTGCCGTCTAACGGGCGGCGAGCTGCGCCGCCCCCTCCGTGGCGATCCGCTCGAAGACCGCGACATCCGCCTCGAAGACCGAGTCGGCGATCGGCCAGTGGACGACCAGCTCGTCGATGCCCAGCTCCGCGTGGCGTCCGGCGAAGTCGACGAACGCGTCCACGGAGTCCAGCGGGCGGTCCGGGGTGAAGCCGGTCAGCATGATCTTCCGCAGGTCGGCGAGCTCCCGGCCCTGATCGGCGCAGGCCTTCCCCAGCCGCTCGATCTGCCCGCGGACCGCGTCCCGCGACTCGTCCGACGTCCCGCCCCCGTTGGAGACCTTGGGATCACCGGTCGTCACCCAGGCCTGGCCGTACTGGGCGGCCAGCCGCAGCCCGCGCGGCCCGGTGGCGGCCACGGCGAACGGCAGCCGCGGGCGCTGCACACAGCCGGGGATGTTGCGCACCTCGTGCGCGGAGTAGTGGTCGCCGGCGTAGGAGACGACGTCCTGGGACAGCAGTCGGTCCAGCAGCCCGACGAACTCGGCGAAGCGGTCGGCGCGTTCCCGCGGCGCCCAGGGCTCCTGGCCCAGCGCGGTGGCGTCGAAGCCGTTGCCGCCGGCGCCGATGCCGAGGGTGACCCGGCCCTCGCTGATGTCGTCGAGCGAGATCAGTTCCTTGGCGAGGGTGACCGGGTGCCGGAAGTTCGGCGAGGTGACGAGGGTGCCCAGCCGCAGGCGGGAGGTCGCGGCCGCGGCCGCGGTCAGCGTCGGGAGGGCGCCGAACCAGGCCTGGTCGCGAAAGCTCCGCCACGAGAGGTGGTCATAGGTGTACGCGGCGTGGAAACCCAGTTCCTCGGCGCGCTGCCACGCCTCCCGTCCGCCTGCGGACCAACGGTGGACGGGGAGTATCACGGTGCTCAGTCGCATACCCCCGAGCGTACGGGCGTCCGGGCGGCACCCACGATCCGCTCGGTGCCGCCGGCGGCTCCGCGGCCCCCGTCCGGACGCCTCCAGCCCGGCCGCCACTGGCTCATCCGCGCAACCCACCGCACGCCTGTGCGCGGCAATACGGGAAGATGGCCCCGTGACTGATGCCCCCGCCACGCCACCACGGGCGCCCGAGACGGCCGTTGCGCCCCGGCTGATCGCCACCGACCTCGACGGCACGCTGCTGCACGACGACAAGACGGTCTCCGACCGGACGATCGCCGCGCTGGCCGCCGCGGAGCGGGCCGGCATCGAGGTGTTCTTCGTCACCGGACGTCCGGCCCGCTGGATGGGCGTGGTCAGCGACCATGTGCACGGTCACGGCCTGGCGATCTGCGCGAACGGCGCCGCGGTCGTCGACCTGCACCGCGGCGGCCGGATCGTCGAGGTCAGCCCGCTGGAGCGCAGCGTCGCGCTCGCGGTCGTGGACACGCTGCGCGGCGCCGCGCCCGGCACCTCCTTCGCGGTCGAGCGCACCGGCGGCATCCACTACGAGCCGCAGTACCCGCCCTTGCTCCTGGACCCGGCCGCGGTCGTCGCGCCGGCCGAGAAGCTGCTCGCCGAGGACTTCGTCACGACGCTGTGTCCGCACACGGCGGGGCGGCACGACGACGCCCGGGAGCCGGACGGCCCGCCCCGTGGCCCCCACAGCCCCACCGGCCCCGAGGGCCCCGCCTTCCCCGACCAGCCCGTGATCAAGCTGCTGGCACACCACCCCGAGATGGACCCCGACGCGTTCCTCACGCTGGCCCGTAGGACCGCGGGCGGCCTCGCGTCCTTCACCCGCTCCAGCCCCACCGCCCTCCTGGAGATCAGCGGCCCCGGCGTCAGCAAGGCCGGCACCCTCGCCCGGTGCTGCGCCGAGCGCGGCATCTCCCCGGAGGAGGTCGTCGCGTTCGGCGACATGCCGAACGACATAGAGATGCTGACCTGGGCGGGCACCTCGTACGCCATGGCCAACGCGCACCCGGACGTGCTGGCCGCCACGACGGGCCGTACCGCGTCCAACAACGACGACGGCGTCGCGGCCGTCATCGAGCGGATCCTGCACGACGGCGCACCACGGGACGAGCGGTAGCGCGGAGGAGACGGCGGCGACGCCTGGTCTCACCGCACGCGCCGGCCCCGCCCCCTCACAGCGGCGCCTCCCACCGCACCGTCGTCCCCGTGCCGTTCTCCCCCAGCCCCGGGCCGAACGAGCTGGAGCCACCCAGCGACTCCGCGCGCTGGGCGAGGTTCTTGAGGCCGCTGCGGCGCCCCCCGTCCGCGATGCCGACGCCGTCGTCGGCGACGGTCAGCCGGACGCCGTCGACGCCGTCCGGGAGCCGGATCGTGGCGTCGACGACGACCTCGATCCGGGACGCCTGGGCGTGCCGGAAGGCGTTCGACAGCGCCTCGCGCAGCGCGGCGATCAGGTTCTTGCCGGTCAGCTCGCCGACCCGGGAGTCGACCGGCCCGATGAAACCGGCCGACGGCTGGAAGCCGAGCGGCACGGCGGCGGTGCCGATCTCCCGCAGCACCCGGGTCCGCAGCCCGGACGGCGCCTCGGCCGGGCCCTGCTGCAGGGCGAAGATCGCGGTGCGGATCTCCTGGATGGTGACGTCCAGCTCGTCGACGGCCTTGCCGACGCCCTGGGCCACCTCCGGCACGATCGTCCTGCGCTGGGCGCTCTCCAGGATCATGCCCGTCGCGAAGAGCCGCTGAATGACGAGATCGTGCAGGTCACGGGCGATCCGGTCGCGGTCCTCGTAGACCGCGAGGCGCTCGCGGTCGCGCTGTGCGTCCGCCAGGACCAGCGCCAGTGCGGCCTGGGCCGCGAACTGGATGGCGAGCGTCCGCTCGGCGTCGGTGAACGGGCGGGCGCCCCTGGACCGCGGGACCGCGAGGGTGCCGAGCACCCGTCCGCCGCTCTTGAGCGGCAGCATCATGCTGGGGCCGAAGCGGGACGCGATATCCGTGATCATCCGCGGATCGGTGGCCGAGTCGTGCACGAACACCGGCTCCCCGGCGAGGAGTTGCTCGACGACCGGGCTGTGCGGCGGAATCTGCGTCCCCATGATCCCGGCGGGGTCGTCCGCGGACACCGCGACGATCTCCAGGCCGCCCTCCTCGTCGGGCAGCAGCACGATGCCGGCTGCCGAATCCGCCAGCTTGCGGGCCTGCTCGGCGACCACCGCGAGCGCGTCGTCGACATCGCTGCCGGCGAGGAGTTCGGTGGTCACCGCCACGGAGCCGTCGATCCACCGCTCCCGCTGCCGGGTCGCCGCGTGCACCCGGGCGTTGCCGATCGCGATACCGGCCTCGGTGGCCAGCACCCGCACCATGTGCAGGTCCTCCTCGCTGAACTCTCCGCCGCCGCGCTTCTCCGTCAGATAGAGGTTGCCGAAGATCTCGCCCTGGACGCGGACGGGCACCCCGAGGAAGGTCCGCATCGGCGGGTGCCCGGCCGGGAAACCGGCCGAGCGGGGGTCCTGTGTGAGGTCGCGCAGGCGCAGCGGCTTGGGATCATGGATGAGCGCGCCGAGCAGGCCCTTGTGGCCGTCGGGCAGCGCGCCGATCCGTTGGTGCTGCTCCCGGTGCACGCCGTACGTCACGAAGTCCGACAGCCCCTCGCGGGCGTCGTCGATGATCCCGATCGCGGCGTAGCGGGCATCGGCGAGCTCGGCGGCGGTCTCCACGATCCGGTCCAGGGTGACGTGCAGGTCGAGCCCCGCGCCGACCGTGCGCATCGCCTCCAGCAGCTGCGGCACCCGGGCGGTCAGCTCGGACGACAGGCCCTGCAGACTGCGGGTCGCCTCGGTCGCGGCGTCCATGGGGTCGGGGATCGCAGCATCGCTCCCGGGTTCCCCGGGGTCCGAGGGCGGGGGTTCTGCCGTGACTGCCATGCAATGAGCCTAATAAGGGCTGTTTTCTTGGGAAAGTCCACGTATGCGTAAAGGTCGCGTGCAGCGGGCCGGGACAGGCGCCCGGCCGTGCGGCCGCCTCGCCCCACCGATGCCCCGCCCGCCGATGCCCCGACTCGCAGCTGACCGGCCGCGCGCCCTGCGCCACGGGCTGCGAGCCGCCCTATGCCACCGGCTGCGCGTCGCCCCGCGCCACCGGCTGCGCTTCCCCGTACGCCGAGTCCACCGCCCGCTCGCGCTCCAGCATCCGCCGGAACGGGCCGTCGGCCGCGGCCAGCTCCCCGTACGTCCCGCGCTGCGCGACCCGGCCCGCGTCCAGGACCAGCACCTCGTCGACCGCGTCGAGGCCGGTGAGCCGGTGGGTGATCAGTACCGACGTGCGGCCCTCGGTCGCGGCCAGCAGATCGGCGGTCAGCGCGTCGGCGGTGGCCAGGTCGAGGTGCTCGGCGGGCTCGTCCAGCACGAGCACCGGGAAGTCCGCGAGCAGGGCGCGCGCCAGGGCCAGCCGTTGCCGCTGACCGCCGGACAGCCGGGCACCGTGCTCGCCGACCATGGTGTCCAGGCCGTCGGGCAGCCCCCGCACCCAATCGGCGAGCCGCGCGCGGCGCAGCGCGTCCCACAGGTCCTCGTCGGCGTCGTCCGGGGTGCTGCGCCGGTCCCGGCGGGCGAGCTTGAGGTTCTCCCGCAGCGAGCTGTCGAAGAGGTGCGCGTCCTGTGCGCACAGCCCCACCAGCCGCCGGACCGCGTCGCCGTCCACCGTCCGGGCGTCCGTTCCCGCCAGCAGGTACGTCCCCGACTCCTGGTCCAGGAAGCGCAGCAGCACCTGCGCCAGCGTGGTCTTGCCGGAGCCGGACGGTCCGACGACGGCGAGCCGCCGGCCGGCGGTCACGGTGAAGCCGACGCCGTCCAGCGCCGGGCGGTCCGCTCCCGGGTGGCGCGCGGTCAGGTCCCGTACGGCCAGCGGGAACGGCGTCCCGGGAGCGTCGGCCGGATCGGCCGGCTCCCGCACCGGGACCGGGGCGTCCAGCACCTCGAAGACCCGCTCGGCCGCGTGCCGGGTGCGCCGGCGGTACTGCACGGCGAGCGGCAGCCCGGCCACCGCCTCGAAGGCGGCGAGCGGGGTGAGCACGACCACGGCCAGCGCCACGCCCGCCAGCCGGCCCGCCGCCACCGCCTGGACCCCGGCCACCGCCGACGCGGCGACGGTCAGCCCGCACAGCAGCGCCGACAGCCCGGCGCCGGTCCCGGCAACGGTGGCCGAACGGGAGGCGATCCGGGTCAGCTCCCGGTCGGCGCGCCGCACCGCTTCCGTACGGGCGGGGAGGGCACCGGCCACCGTCAACTCGGCGGTGCCGGTGAGCACATCGACGACCCGGGTCGCGAGCCGCCCCCGGGCGGGCGCCAGTTGACGCTCCGCCCGCCGGGCCAGCGCATCCGAGAGCACCGGAACCCCCACGCCCGCGAGCAGCAGCCCGACGGCGAGGATCGCCCCGGCCTCCGGCAGCAGCCACCCGGTGAAGCCCACCGTGCCCGCGCCGACCAGCACCGCCGCGCCCGCCGGCAGCAGCCAGCGCAGGAAGTAGTCCTGCCCCGCGTCGACATCGGCCACCAGCCGCGACAGCAGATCGCCGCGGCTGCGCTCCTTGAGCCCGGCCGGCGCCAGCCGCTCCAGCCGCCGGAAGACGGCGACGCGCACCTCGGCGAGCATCCGGAACACCGCGTCATGGGCGACCAGCCGCTCGGCGTACCGGAACACCGCACGGCCGATGCCGAACGCCCTGGTCGCGGTCACCGCCACCATCAGATACAGCACCGGCGGCTGCTGCGCCGCCCGCGAGATCAGCCACCCCGAGGTCGCCATCAGCCCGACCGCGCTGCCCAGCGCGAGGCTCCCCAGCAGCAGCGCCACCGCGAACTGCACCCGGTGCGCACGGGCCGTCCGCCGCAGCCGGGTGAGCGCCGAACCCCGGGCACCGGTGGGAAGGATGCCGGACCCGCCGTCCTCCTCCGGAGCCGGATCCGCGGCTGCCGCCTCGGAGTCCACGCCGCGAGCGGCCGGTTCGGCGGACGTCTCGGCAGCCGCCACCTGCCCCGCGGAAGCCGCCGTGCCCGGACCCGGCACGGCGCTCCCCGCATCCACAGACCCCGCCGGATCCGGCAGCCGCACCACCCGGTCCGCCACCGCCAGCAGCGCCGGCCGGTGGACGACGAGCAGGACCGTACGACCGACGGCGAGCCGGCGGACCGCGGCCACGATCGCCTCCTCGCTCGCGCCGTCCAGGTTCGCGGTGGGCTCGTCCAGGAGCAGGACCGGGCGGTCGGCGAGGAAGGCGCGGGCGAGCGCGAGACGCTGGCGCTGGCCGGCCGAGAGCCCGGCACCCGACTCGCCGAGCCGGGTCGCCAGGCCGTCCGGGAGCGCGTCGACGAAGTCCAGCGCGCCCGCGTCGCCCAGCGCGGCGCGCACCGCGGCGTCGTCCGCGTCCGGCCGCGCCAGCCGTACGTTCTCGGCGATGGTGCCGGCGAACAGATGCGGGTGCTGCGGCACCCAGGCGATCCGCTGCCGCCAGCTGTCGGGGGAGAGGGACGCGATGTCCCGGCCGTCGACGAGGGCCCGGCCCGCGTACGGTGCGGTGAAGCCGAGCAGCACGCTCAGCAGGGTGGACTTGCCGGCGCCGGAGGGGCCGACCAGTGCGACGGTCTCGCCGGACCGGACCTCGAACGAGGTCGCCGGGAGCGAGTCGGCGCTCCGCCCGGGGTGGCGGACCACCAGGTCCTCCACGGCCAGCGCGGTGCCCTCGGGCGCGGCGGCGGTGCCGGGCGCCGGCAGCGGCGTCTCCAGTACCGCGAAGACCTCCTCCGCAGCCGCGAGGCCCTCGGCCGCCGCGTGGTACTGCGCGCCCACCTGCCGCAGCGGCAGATAGGCCTCGGGCGCCAGCACCAGCATCATCAGGCCGGTGGAGAGGTCGAGTTCGCCGTGCACCAGCCGCATACCGATACCGACCGCGACCAGCGCCACGGAGATCGTGGCGAGGAGTTCGAGGGCGAAGGAGGAGAGGAAGGCGATCCGCAGGGTGCGCAGCGTCGCCCGGCGGTAGGCGCCGGTGATGGCGCGGATGGAGGCGGCCTGGGCCTTGGCCCGGCCGAAGACCTTGAGGGTCGGCAGGCCCTCGACGACATCGAGGAAGTGGCCCGAGAGCCGGGCGAGCAGCCGCCACTGCCGGTCCATCCGCGCCTGGGTGGCCCAGCCGATCAGGACCATGAACAGCGGGATCAGCGGGAGGGTGAGGACGATGGTGAGCGCCGAGATCCAGTCACCCGTGACGATCCGGGCGAGCACCGCTAGGGGGACGACGACGGCCAGCCCCAACTGCGGCAGATAGCGGGCGAAGTAGTCGTCCAGCGCGTCGATGCCGCGAGTGGCGAGGGTGGTGAGTTCACCGGTACGCATTTCCAGGGTGCCCGCGTCGGCGACGGTTTCCGCGCCCTTGGGGGATCCCTCGCCGCCGGGGCCCGTGCGCCCGGTCGCCGCACCGGGCCCCAGCCGCGCCGCCCGCTCGACCAGCCGCATCCGCAGCTCGGACTTGGCCGCCGCCCCGGCGCGGTGCGCGGCCAGCTCGGTGAGCCAGGAAACCAGGCCGCGCCCGACGGATATCGCGGCGAGCAACGCCAGCGGGGTCGCCAGGGCGCCGGCATCGAGGTGGTGCTGGAACGCCCCGACGACGATCTCGGCGATCAGCATCGCCTGGCCGATGACCAGGCCCGCTCCGGCCAGCCCGAGCACCACCACCGCGACCAGGAAGCCGCGGGTGGCACGGGCGTAGCGGAGCAGACGCGGGTCGACCGGTTTCACGTGAAACATCCGTCCTGCCGAGGCCGCCGGGAAGGCGGCGGCTCAGCTAGTGGGCATCGGCGATGTGCTGGGTGCCGATGCGCTTGCGGAACACCCAGTACGTCCACCCTTGGTAGAGCATCACCAGCGGTGTGGCGAAACCGGCGCACCAGGTGATGATCTTCAGGGTGTAGGGGCTGGACGAGGCGTTGCCGACCGTGAGGCTCCAGCTCTCGTTCAGCGTCGACGGCATGACGTTCGGGAAGAGCGTCAGGAACAGCATCGCGACCGTGGCCACGATGGCGAGACCGGAGAACGCGAACGCCCAGCCCTCACGGCCGAGCCGGTTGGCCCCGAGCGCCGCGACCAGCGCGACCACCACCACGATCACGGCGGCCAGGCTGAGGGCGTCGCCCTTGTCGGCCTGGGTCCAGCCGAGGAAGCCGACCGTCGGCACCAGGGTGAGCACTCCGAGGACGGTCGCCAGCCTGCGCGCCCGCTCCCGGATGTCGCCCGTCGTCTTGAGCGAGGCGAACACCGCGCCGTGGAAGGTGAACAGCGTCAGCGTGACCAGGCCGCCCAGGACCGCGTACGGGTTCAGCAGGTCGAGCACGCTGCCCACGTACTCCTTGTGCGCGTCGATCTTGACGCCGTGCACGATGTTGCCGAACACCACGCCCCACAGCACCGCGGACAGCAGCGAGGTCCAGAAGATCGCGGTCTCCCAGTTCCGCTGCCAGTACTCCTCGGTCCGCTTGTGGCGGTACTCGAAGGCGACCCCGCGCACGATCAGACACACGAGGATCAGCAGCAGCGGCAGGTAGAAACCGGAGAACAGGGTGGCGTACCAGTCGGGGAAGGCCGCGAACGTCGCACCGGCCGCGCTGATCAGCCAGACCTCGTTGCCGTCCCAGACCGGGCCGATGGTGTTGATCAGTACGCGCTTCTCCTGCCGGTCACGGGCGAGGAGCTTGGTGTGGACGCCGATCCCGAAGTCGAATCCTTCGAGGAAGAAGTAACCGGTCCAGAGGACGGCGATGAGGACGAACCAGACGTCGTGGAGTTGCACAGTCGCCTCCTAGTACGAGAAGGCCATCGGCCGGTCGGCGTCCGTGCTGTCGCCGCCGATCTTGGTGGGCGGGTTGAGGTCGGAGTCGGTGAGCTCCTGCGGTCCGGCCTTGATGTACTTCACCAGCAGCTTGACCTCGACCACGGCGAGGATCGCGTAGAGCGCGGTGAAGACGATCATCGAGGTGAGGACCTCCCCCTGCGAGACGCCGGGGGAGACCGCGTCCGAGGTGCGCAGCACGCCGTAGACGGCCCAGGGCTGGCGGCCCATCTCGGTGAAGATCCAGCCCCACGAGTTCGCGATCAGTGGGAAGCCGAGGGTGACGAAGGCGAGCGACCAGTACCACTTGCTGAGGCGGGCGCCGAGCACCTTGTTCTTGGTGAGCGCGAGGTGCGGTGGCTCCTCGTCCCCGGTACGCAGCCCCGGCGCCAGCCAGAACTTCTTACGGGTGAGCCAGAGTCCGGCGAGCCCGATGGCGAAGGACGACATGCCGAAGCCGATCATCCAGCGGAAGCCCCAGTAGGCGACCGGGATGTTGGGCCGGTAGTCGCCGGGCCCGAACTTCTGCTGCTCGGCCTTGTTGACGTCGTTGATGCCGGGGACCGGCGAGCGGAAGTCGTTGTGCGCGAGGAAGGACAGCAGGCCGGGTATCTCGATGGCGACCGTGTTGTGGCCCTTCTCGACATCGCCGTAGGCGAAGACCGAGAACGGCGCCGGCTCCTCCTTGTCCCACAGCGCCTCGGCCGCGGCCATCTTCATCGGCTGCTGCTTGAACATGACCTTGCCGAGCGAGTCACCGCTGACCGCGGTGAGGATGCCCGAGATGACCAGCGTGATCAGCCCGAGCCGCAGCGACGTCCGCATCACCTTGATGTGCTTCTTGCGCATCAGGTGGAAGGCGGCGATACCGACCATGAACGCGGCGCCGGTCAGGAAGGCCGCGGTCAGCGTGTGGAAGGCGACGACCAGGGTGGTGTCCTGGGTCAGCACCTTCCAGAAGTCGGTCAGCTCGGCCCGGCCGTTCGCGGCGTTGTACTTGTAGCCGACCGGGTGCTGCATCCAGGAGTTCGCCGCGAGGATGAAGTACGCCGACAGGATCGTGCCGATCGAGACCATCCACATGCAGAAGCAGTGGATCTTCTTCGGCAGCTTGTCCCAGCCGAAGATCCACAGCCCGATGAAGGTGGACTCGAAGAAGAACGCGATCAGCGCCTCGAAGGCCAGCGGGGCGCCGAAGACGTCACCGACGAACCGCGAGTAGGCGGACCAGTTCATGCCGAACTGGAACTCCTGGACGATGCCGGTGACGACACCCATCGCGATGTTGATCAGAAACAGCTTGCCCCAGAACTTGGTGGCCTTGAGGTACTTCTGCTTCGCCGTGCGTACCCATGCGGTCTCGAGTCCGGCCACCAGAGCGGCGAGGGAGATCGTCAGGGGGACGAACAGGAAGTGGTAGACGGTGGTGATGCCGAATTGCCATCGCGCCAGAGTCTCTGGCGCCATCGCCAGTTCCATGCCGTGCTCCTTACGTCGCCGTTGCACTACGGCAATGCCCCATATGCACCACATAAAGTGGGCCATACAGGGACGCGCTTGTGAACGCGTTCACATTCACAAGCAATTATCTCCTATGGGTCTCAGCCATTTCTGCCGGGGGGTACGTGACCGCGGTCACGCCCGATTCCAGGGGCCGGAACGCCCCTCACCTGCCACGTCCCGGACCACGGCAACGACGCCCGGCGCGGGCCGCCCCCTTCGCAGCGGCGGAAACCAGCACCTCACGCAAAGAGGCCGCGGGTCGGGGACCCACGGCCTCTTCACAACCTCGACGACGCCCTACAACGCCTTGCGGAACTCCTCCGCCGCCTGCAGGAACAGGTCCATCGCCGGACCCTCGCCGATCGTGACCCGTACGCCCTCCCCGGCGAACGGCCGCACGACCACCCCGGCCCGCTCGCAGGCCGCCGCGAAGTCGGTCGTACGGTCGCCCAGCCGCAGCCAGACGAAGTTCGCCTGCGTCTCCGGAACCGTCCAGCCCTGCCCCAGCAGGCCGTCCACCACCCGCGTCCGCTCGGCCACCAGGGCATCGACCCGCTCCAGCAGCGCCGCCTCGCTGCGCAGCGACGCCACCGCCGCCTCCTGCGCCAGCTGGCTCACGCCGAACGGCACCGCCGTCTTGCGCAGCGCCGCGGCCACCGGCTCGTGCGCCACCGCGAAGCCGACCCGCAGCCCCGCCAGGCCGTACGCCTTGGAGAAGGTGCGCAGCACGCACACGTTGGGCCGGTCGCGGTAGAGCTCGATGCCGTCCGGCACCTGGGGGTCGCGCACGAACTCGCAGTACGCCTCGTCCAGCACCACCAGCACATCGCTCGGCACCCGGTCCAGGAAGGACTCCAGCTCCGCGCGGCGCACGACGGTACCGGTGGGGTTGTTGGGGTTGCAGACGAAGATCAACCGGGTCCGGTCGGTGACCGCGGCGAGCATCGCGTCCAGATCGTGCACCTCACCGGAGGTCAGCGGCACCTGTACGGACGTGGCGCCGGAGACCTGGGTGACGATCGGGTACGCCTCGAACGACCGCCAGGCATAGATCACCTCGTCACCGGGGCCGGCCGTCGACTGGACCAGCTGCTGGGCCACACCTACCGAACCGGTGCCGGTCGCCAGATGCTCCAGGGGCACCGAGAACCGCTCGGACAGCTCCGCCATCAGGCCCGTGCAGGCCATGTCCGGGTAGCGGTTGAAGGAACCGGCCGCGGCCACCGCGCTCTCGAGGACGCCCGGCAGCGGCGGATAGGGGTTCTCGTTGGAGGACAGCTTGTATGTGACGGGGCCACCGGCCGCCGCCGGCCGGCCCGGCTTGTAGGTGGGGATGCCGTCCAGCGCAGCACGCAGCTTCGGGGTCTTCTCGCTCACCGCAGGTCCTCCTCGACCGTCCCGCTCCTTCTCCAATACTGCACACCTTATGAGGATTGACCCGTTCGGCGGCAGCCCCCGGCCCGCCGCCAGGCCCGACCCCACGTCGCCGGACCGCTGCCGGGAAGGCCCGCGCAGAGCCTCCAGGGGGCGCCGCCCGATCCGGCGTGCGCCGGTGGCTTACGCCGTGGCGCGCGTCCCCCGTCAAGGTGACTTGAGGCCGCTTCGCAACCTCGACTGATCCACAGGCGAAGGCCCCGTTTCCCCACCGGAATGATCACCTGTAACCCCAACTCCCTGCACTTTCCCGGAAATTGAGGGCCGGTGGCCATGCAGAAACGTGCCTTCTCACCTCGGTCGCCCAACCCCCGCGAGCGGACCCCATGAGCCCTACTATCGGGTCGCCATGACAGCAGCAGGGAAGCACCAGGTGAGCCGGTCGACCGGCCGCCGGCTGGGGCGGGCGGGCATCCGGGACGTGGCCGCCGCAGCCGGAGTGTCGATCACGACTGTCTCCGACGCGCTCAACGGCAAGGGCCGGCTTCCGGATGCCACCCGTAGCCATGTCCGCGAGGTGGCCGACCGGCTGGGCTACCGCCCGTCCGCAGCCGCCCGCACCCTCCGTACCGGCAAGTCGGGGCTCCTCGGCCTGACCGTGACCACCTACGGGGACGAACCTTTCACCTTCACCGAATTCGCCTACTTCGCCGAGATGGCCAGAGCGGCCACCTCCGCGGCCCTGGCCCGCGGCTATGCGCTGGTCATCCTTCCCGCGACCTCCCGCCACGACGTGTGGTCCAACGTCGCCCTCGACGGCACCGTCGTCATCGACCCCGCGGACGGCGACCCCGTCGTCACCGAACTCGTCCGGCACGGCATCCCCGTCGTCTCCGACGGCCGGCCCGGCGGCGCGCTGCCCGTCACCGGCTGGGTCGACAACGATCACGAGGCGGCCGTCCTCGGTCTGCTCGACCACCTCGCCGACGCCGGCGCCCGCCGCATCGGGCTGCTCACGGGCAACACCACCGACACCTACACCCGCCTGTCGACCACCGCCTACCTGCACTGGTGCGAGCGCGTCGGCCAGGACCCGGTGTACGAGTCCTACCCGGCGCACGACCCGTGCGCGGGCGCCGTCGCCGCCGACCGGCTGCTGGCCCGCCCGGACCGCCCGGACGCCGTCTACGGACTCTTCGACCCCAACGGCACCGACCTGCTCGCCGCCGCCCGGCGCTACGGCCTGCGCGTGCCCGAGGACCTGCTGCTGGTCTGCTGCAGCGAGTCCACCCTCTACGCCGCCACCGAGCCGCCCGTCACCACGCTGTCCCTCAAGCCGCGCCGGATCGGCACCGCCGTGGTGCAGATCCTCATCGACGCCATCGAGGGGCTCGGCAACGGCCGGCCCGTGGAACAGGTCATACCGACCGACCTCATCGTCCGGGCCTCGTCCCAGCGACGCCCCCCGAGAACGACCGTCAGCCCCCCACGGGGACCCTCCGGCGACTGAGCGCGCTCCCACATACGAGCGACGGTGTGATCACTTCTACGAGGAAAAAACAGGGTGATCCCGGGATAAATCCGCCGTGAATGCCGGGCTTCGGCGGATTGACCACCCCCGGGTGCGTCACAACCCGCGATCGGCATTCCTATGATGGGCGCACGACACCGCGGACCGCCGTCGACCAGGCAAAGGTCCGAGAGGTGCACGGCGGCGCGACGGTGGAGGGGTCGATGACTCAGGGGGCCAGTCAGGGACCCATGGTGTGGACCATGGCGGGAGAAACTCCGGCGTCTGTTCCGCCGCCCGGAGTGCCTTCCGGCGTGCCCGCAGGGTCCCCCGTGCCGCCCGCCGGCCCGCCGCTCCACCTGCCCGCCGGCGCCCCGGCCGCACCTCCCGTGGTGCCGCCGGCCGAGCTGCCCGAGGAGTACACGCCGACCGCGCGCGACCTCCCGGTCATCGAGCCCGGCCGCACGGACACCCTCATCGACCGCCCGGCCGTCGTCCCGGTGCCCGAACCCGCCCAGGACCCCGACGCGCCCGAGGGCATGGGCCCGCTGTACGTCGTCGGCGATGTGCACGGCTACTACGACGAGCTGCGCGAGGCGCTGGCCGCCGAGGGCCTGATCGACGCCGACGGCAACTGGGCGGCCGGCAACGCCCGGCTCTGGTTCCTCGGCGACTTCACCGACCGCGGCCCGGACGGCATCGGCGTCATCGACCTCGTCATGCAGCTCTCCGCCGAGGCCGCGGCCGCCGGCGGCTACTGCAAGGCCCTGATGGGCAATCACGAGCTCCTGCTGCTGGGCGCCAAGAGGTTCGGCGACACCCCCGTGCAGTCCGGTGCCGGCACCGCCTCCTTCCAGGCCGCCTGGCTGCTCAACGGCGGCCAGAAGACCGACATGGACCGCCTGGAGGACCACCACCTCCAGTGGATGTCCCGCCTGGACGCCGTGATGGAGGAGGACGGGCATCTGCTCGTGCACTCCGACACCACCGCCTACCTCGAATACGGCGACTCCATCGAGGCCGTCAACGACACCGTCCACGACGTGCTCACCCGCAGCGACGCGGACGAAGTGTGGGACCTCTTCCGCAAGTTCACCAAGCGCTTCGCCTTCCGCGACGAGTCCGGCTCGCAGGCCGTACGAGAACTCCTCGACGCCTACGGGGGCGACCGCGTCGTCCACGGCCACAGCCCGATCCCCTATCTGCTGGGCGAGGTCGGCGCCGAGGACGGCGAGAGCGAGGCCGTGGCGGTGGACGGTCCGCATGTCTACGCGGACGGTCTGGCCATCGCCATGGACGGCGGTATCACCATGGCCGGAAAGCTTTTGGTCGTTCAACTTCCGCTGGCGGGCTGAGCGTTAAAGCGGCAGGCGCGCGCCGGGCCGGAGACGGGCGGCCGGCGCGCCGTCGGAGGGACGTACAAGCGGAATCCGGTCGCGGCATTACTCAAATTCCGTAAACTCTCTGTCACCCCGCGCCGGAGTCGCTCTACCATCGGACTATCCGTAGCAGGCTCTCCTCCGTTTCCGCCCACTGCCCGGCCAACGCCGGCCGTACGGCCCTACGGAGCATCGGGGGATCCACATGAACAGCGCTCCGCACCTGCTGAACGAGGACCGCGCGGAATTCGCGCGGATCCTTGATGAGGCGTTGCGCACCGCCGAATACCGTCCGGACGACTTCACCACCGTCGCGGGAAACCATCTCAACACCGAGCAGTTGCGCACGATGGCGCTCAGCGCGACCACCGCCATCGCCGCCTGCGCCACGGCCGAATACCAACGCTATGTACAGCTCCGTGCCGAGCTGCGCGCGCCCGGTCCCGTACCGTCCCGTGTCGCGGTGGACGACGAGGAGCTGAGCCCGGAGGCCGGCGAGGGCACAGGACCGGCCAGTGAACCCGCCCTGGACGAGCCCGGAACCACCGGCGCCGGACTCACCGCCATGATCGCCGTCCTCGCTCCTGTCCTCGCCGGCATCGCGGCGGTCCTCTTCCTCCTCATCGGCTATGTGCTGGGCGCCATCAGCCCCGACAAGTCGCTGGCGCAGCCGCTGATCAGTGTCGGCTGGATCTTCGCGGTACTGACCGCGGCGGGCACCCTCGTCGCGATGGCCGGCCTGGTCGTCACGGCGCTGCGCAACGGCTCGTCCGCCGAGGCCGCCAGAGCCGACGAACTGGGCGAGGCGCTCGACACCGCCCGTGAGGTGTGGCGCCGCGCCCTCCTGGAGCGCGGCGTGCTGCCCTTTCTCCGCGAGGCCCTCACCGACCCCGCGGCCACTCCCGACGACGACCCCTCCCGCTACGTCCCCCGCCGAACCCCGGCGCCGGAGAGCCGGATTCCCACCCTCGGCTACACCCGTCCCGATTTCACCAGCCCCGACAGCGGTTCCTCGGGGCCCCGCCCGCGGTACTCCAGCCCGGACTTCACCAGCCCGGATCACGGAGGGTCCGACCACCCGGTGGATTAATGCGTGGGCCGGCCCGTGGCCGAGGCGAAGCCGAGCCAGGTGTGCCGGTTGCCCGCCCAACACCAGCCGACCTTGGGGGCGTTGCGGCGCTCGCGGCCGTCCCGCCCGGTGCCGTTGCTGATCCAGATCGCCGGGGTGCGGGCGTCCAGGGCGCCGTTGTCCTTGCGCAGCCGGGAGCCGATGGTCATGAAGCAGTGATTGCGCTCCAGGGCGGCCGGCTGCTGCATCACCCAGTGGATGCCCTCGGTGAGCAGCAACGGGGTACGGGCCTCCGCGGTGAGAGCGGGGAGGGCCTCGTCCGGGCTCCAGTTGGCCATCCGGTCTCCGCGGTCGAGGCCGGTGAGGAAGTAGAGCGGGGCGTCGGGCAGTTCGAGGGTGTCGAGCGGCGAGAAGAGATCGGCATCGGTCATGTCGGTGACGACGAAGCCGGGCCTGCCGTCGCGGTGGAGCAGCGGCGCGAGGGCGGAGGCCGGGGCCCGCTCCGGATGCACAGCGAGCAGGGCACCGTGGCCGTCGGGGACGCCGGCTGCCGCGGCGAAGGTACGAAGTTCAGCGGCGGGCAGTCCGGCGATCGTGTGCACCCCGAGCTCGATCAGGCGCTCGGCCTGCGCGGTGAGAGCCGGAAGCAAGGGGAGAACGGTGGCGCTGGTGTTGTCGGACACGAGACTCCCAGGGACGGCGGCGTGACGGGACCCCGGGCCAACGAAACGGCCCGCCGGAACATTCCCGCCGCTGCCCGGTCCGCCCCACGCGCACAGCGGCGGCGAAGGCCCGTCCGGACCTCCGCCGCCCTCATGCGCGCCCGGCAGGATCAGTCGGCCATCGGCAGATAGACCCGGTTGCCCGCGGCCGCGAACTCCTTGGACTTCTCCAGCATTCCGGCCTCGATCTCCCCGGCGGTGGCGCCCTCGTCGCCGCCGAACTGCTCCGTGATGCTCCTACTGATCTTCATCGAGCAGAACTTCGGGCCGCACATCGAGCAGAAGTGGGCCGTCTTCGCCGGTTCGGCGGGCAGCGTCTCGTCGTGGAAGGCGCGGGCCGTGTCCGGGTCGAGGGCCAGGTTGAACTGGTCCTCCCAGCGGAACTCGAAGCGGGCGTCGGAGAGCGCGTCGTCCCACTCCTGGGCGCCCGGGTGCCCCTTGGCCAGGTCCGCCGCATGGGCCGCGATCTTGTACGTGATGACGCCGGTCTTGACGTCGTCGCGGTCGGGCAGGCCCAGATGTTCCTTGGGCGTGACGTAGCAGAGCATGGCGGTACCCCACCACGCGATCATCGCCGCGCCGATACCGGAGGTGATGTGGTCGTAGGCGGGCGCGATGTCGGTGGTCAGCGGGCCGAGCGTATAGAACGGGGCCTCCTCGCAGATCTCCTGCTGGAGGTCGATGTTCTCCTTGATCTTGTGCATCGGGACGTGTCCCGGGCCCTCGATCATCGTCTGGACGCCGTGCCGCTTGGCGATGGTGTTCAGCTCGCCGAGCGTCCGCAACTCGGCGAACTGTGCCTCGTCGTTGGCGTCCGCGATGGATCCGGGGCGCAGACCGTCACCGAGGGAGTAGGTGACGTCGTACGAGGCGAGGATCTCGCAGAGCTCCTCGAAGTGGGTGTAGAGGAACGACTCCTTGTGGTGCGCCAGGCACCACGCGGCCATGATCGAGCCGCCGCGGGAGACGATGCCGGTCTTCCGGCGGGCCGTCAGGGGGACGTAACGGAGCAGCACACCGGCGTGCACCGTCATGTAGTCGACGCCCTGTTCGGCCTGCTCGATGACGGTGTCCTTGTAGATCTCCCAGGTCAACTCCTCGGCCTTGCCGTCGACCTTCTCCAGGGCCTGGTAGAGGGGGACGGTGCCGATGGGGACGGGGGAGTTGCGCAGCACCCATTCGCGGGTGGTGTGGATGTTGCGGCCGGTGGAGAGGTCCATGACCGTGTCGGCGCCCCAGCGGGTCGCCCAGGTCATCTTCTCCACCTCCTCCTCGATGGAGGAAGTGACCGCCGAATTACCGATGTTGGCGTTCACCTTCACCAGGAAGTTCTTGCCGATGATCATCGGCTCGATCTCCGGGTGGTTGATGTTGGACGGCAGCACCGCACGGCCGGCTGCGATCTCGTCGCGGACGAACTCGGGCGTCACGTTCTCGCGGACGGCGACGTACTCCATCTCCGCGGTGATCTCGCCGCGCCGGGCATAGGCGAGCTGGGTGACCGCGGCGCCGTCACGGCCGCGGCGCGGCTGGCGGGGACGGCCCGGAAACACCGCGTCGAGGTTCTTGAGGCCACCGCGGGGCGAGGTGTGCTTGAGGCCGTCGTCCTCCGGCCGCATGGGACGACCCGCGTACTCCTCGGTGTCGCCGCGGGCGATGATCCAGTTTTCCCGCAGCGGCGCCAGACCGCAGCGGACGTCGGTATCGATCTGCGGATCGGTGTACGGCCCTGACGTGTCGTAGAGCGTCACGTCCTTGCCGTTGGTGAGGTGCACCCGCCGGACCGGGACCCGAAGATCCGGGCGCGGTCCGGAGACATAGCCCTTGTGCCAGCCGATCTGCGGCTCACCGCTGCCACTGGCACCGTTTCCGTTTTCGGGCGTGCGTGCATCCTGCAGAGTCATGAGACCCCAACTCCCTACGCCGGCATTACCCGGTAACAGGTTCGGCGGTCGACGCAGCGGCTTCCGTCCATGGGCGTTTCACGTGAAACGCCGCTGGGACGAAGGTCAGCGCCCTCTCAGCCCGGTGCTCCGAGCTCCCGCGATTGCAAAGGTGGCACCACGGTAGCGGCCGAGGCGGCGGAGTGAACAGGGGGCCCGGGCTTCTTGCGATGATCGGGCGGTGAGCCCTCACGAGCACCACCACCCTTCCGCCGCGCACTCCCATGCGCACGGCCATGGCCCCGCGGCACCCGTCTCCCGGCATCTGCGCAAGGTCATCGCGGCAGTGCTGATCCCCTTCGCAACCGCGGTGGCGATCGGCCTGGTCGTGCTCTGGCCGGGCGGCGCACCACCCCACAAACCGTCCGGCGTCGGCTTCGACCAGCCCACGGAGCAGGCGCGGGTCATCAAGGTGGCAGAGGTCAACTGCGCCGATGTCCATGCCGAGCAGCAACCCGAGTCGCCCTCCCCGACCGGACAGCCACCGGCCGGGGGAGCGGACAAGGGCAAGCCCTGTCAACAGACGACGATCAAAGTCACCACCGGAAAGAACGCCGGGCGCACCTTCCAGACGGTGGTGACGCCGGACGCCCTGCGCCACTACACCACCGGTCAGGACGTGGTGGTCTCGTACTCCCCCAAGGCTCCCAAGGAGCTGCAGTACGCGGTGAGCGACGTCGACCGGACACTCCCGATGTGGATACTGGCCGCGATCTTCGCGTTCGCGGTCGTGATCGTCGGCAGGCTGCGGGGAGTGTTGGCGCTGGTGGCACTGGCGGCCAGCTTTGTGGTCCTGACGCTGTTCATCCTCCCGGCGATCCTGCAGGGCTCCGATCCGCTGGTGGTGGCGGTGGTCGGGGGTAGCGCGATCATGCTGATCGCGCTGTACCTGTGCCATGGGCTGACGGCCCGCACCTCGGTGGCCGTCCTCGGCACCCTCGCCTCGCTGCTGCTGATCGGGCTGCTCGGGTCGGTGTTCATCAACTGGGCGCTGCTGACCGGCAATACGGATGACACGACCGGGCTGGTGCACGGGCTGTACCCCGATATCGAGATCCGCGGTCTGTTGCTCGCGGGGATCATCATCGGGTCGCTGGGCGTGCTCGACGATGTGACGGTGACGCAGACCGCGGCGGTCTGGGAACTGAAGGAAGCGGACCCGTCGGCCGGCTGGCGCAAGCTGTACGGCGCCGCGATGCGGATCGGCCGAGATCACATCGCGTCCGTCGTCAACACCTTGGTCCTGGCCTACGCGGGCGCCGCGCTGCCGTTGCTTTTGCTGTTCTCGATCGCACAGAGCAGCGTCGGCACGGTCGCCACGAGCGAGGTGGTCGCGGAGGAGATCATCCGCACGCTGGTGGGCAGCATCGGGCTGGTCGCCGCAGTGCCGCTGACGACGTTGCTGGCGGCCCTGGTCGTCTCGGCGGACCGGAAGGGGACGGGCGCATCGGGGAGTGACAGCGGGGCAGCCATCGGCGAGGAGCCCGCGGCGGGTCACATGGCCGGGGTCGGGGTGGGCACCGATACGCCGACCGGCGCCGCGGAGAGCCGTCCGGGCCGGCGGGGAGGCCGTGGGGGACGCGGCAGGCGCCGTAAGCGGTGACGAGGGGGCGGGCGGCGCCTTCCGGCACACCGGCCGGCCACCGCGAAAGCAGCCGGAGACGGGGCGAGTGAGGTGACGGGCCTTTGGCACGGGCGGGGAGGGGCGCACGACCAGGAGGGGTGCCCGGCCCGGAAGAAGTGCACGGGTACGCGGGACGGCCTGCGTACCCGTCGTGGCGTCGGCCGGACGGGTCCGGCCGGGGGCGGGGTCAGCCGGCCGGTGCTTCCGTGAGGATCCGGTCGAGTACGGCCTCCAGGGTGTCGCAGACCTCTTCCTTGCCCAGCGGCACCAGCCGGTCCGTACGGTCCAGGAAGGCGACCAGCGGCGCCGCGCTCACCCGGAACATCGCACGCTCGGAGCCGACTTGAAGGCTGATGAAGACATCGCTGAGGTGCGCGGGGGAGGCCGGTTCGATACGCACATCGCCCTCACCGGAGGGCCTGCTCAGCCCGTCCAGCAGCAGCTCCCGGCCGAACGCCCAGGTGACGGGCGCGTCGCCGGGCAGATCGAAGGTGAGGCGGACGGCGAACGGATCGGCGCTGGCGAAGTCCAGCTCCACCGGAATCCGGAACGCGAGCTCTTCCGAGACGACGAAGCTCATGATCACTTCGGCCTGAACTGTGTCGGTCATCAACCACTGCCCCGCACTTGATCGGAGATGGCCGGGAGACATCCCCGTAGCCCTATTGGCGCCATCGTCTGCCACGCACCAGCAGATCACAAGGAGTGAGTTTTCAGATACTGACAGAGAAAGCGAGTGTCGTTAGTGTCGCCTCCGCCATTCTTCGTAGCCGGTCTGTAACGGACCGCAATCGATGCAGTTCGTCCCGCCGCGGGGAAACCACCGACACCGTGGCGACCGCCGCAACTCGGACGCGGGAAGTCGCACACGCCGTGCCCAGGGCATATTTGCGACGCTCGAAAGACCGGTGATTGCCACGCACCGTATCCAAACGGTGCAGTAATTTGCCCTCAGATCACACGGAAAAGGGCGATATCAACGGGATCAACGGGTGGGCGTGACGCGCGAGTCGATCTCCGCTCGGGGCGTCGTCGAGCTGCCTCGCGGACGCTGCCCGATCGCGCGGCCGGGGCACGGCTCCTCGGAGGCCGGCCCGCTCCTCCACCGGCGGCCACCACCGCCCCGTCGGCAGACTCTGCCACCTCGACTTCACCCTCCCGGTAGACGGCGAAGTAGACGGTCGCGCGGACTCCCTCGTCACACCCCGGCAGACCGGCGCCCCGGGGCTGTCGGAGGCGTCCGCACCTCGGGCCGGACGCCGACCCGCACGCGAGACGAATTCGCCGTTCACGATCGCCAACACCGAACCCCCGGGTCCGCTCTCGCAGCGGGGCACGGGGGCCGGCCGGCGAAAGGCCCTGGCTTACCAGTCGCTCTTCGACGAGGACGACGAGCCGCCGGCCCTGCGGACGAGGTAGATCACTCCGGCGATCAGGGCCGCCGCTATGAGGACCTTGAACAGCACGCTGATCAGGAAGCCGAGCGCGGTGGTGATCAACCCGCCGAAGACCACGAGCAGAACGACCGGCACCACGACCCAGGTGACCCACCACGGAAGTCCCGCCAAAATCCCCTTACCAGCCACTGTTCTGCCCTGCTTTCTGTCTGTTTGCGCTGTCGTTGTCCGTACCGCGCTATCCGTCTGCTGCGCTGTTTGTCGCGGTGGTGGCGCCATCCACGTGCGGTGTATCCGTCGTCACGCCTCTGGTTCCCCCTGCACCCACGATGCTAGGACGCGGACCGCGGCCGTGGGGGCCTCGCAGCCCCGACCCTTCCCTGAGCCTTCCCCTACGGGTTACGGGGCCGGACCCTTAGCTCTCAGGAGGAGAGAAGACCACCATCACCCGGAGGTCCTCGCTGATGTGATGGAACTTATGGGGCACCCCGGCCGGCACATAGACCACGCTGCCCCGCGCCACCGACTGTGTCTCCATTCCGACGGTGATCGCCGCCCGGCCGCTGACGACGAGATAGACCTCGTCCTGGGCGTGCGGCTGCTGCGGATCGGTGCTGCCCGCATCCAGCGCGTACAGCCCGACCGACATGTTGCGCTCCCGGAGGAACTGCAGATACGCACCGTCGTTCGCGGCCCGTTCCGCTTCCAGCTCGTCCAGTCTGAAAGCCTTCATGCCGATCGCACCCCTCTGATGATTCAGACTCGTCTGCGACGATCTCACCATGAAGCATTTTCTGGTCAAGACGATCGCCAACGCCGCGGCGCTTGCCGTGGCCATCTGGCTGCTCAAGGACATCACGCTCACCGGTGAGAACACCGGCCGCAAAATACTGACCCTGATCCTCGTCGCGTTGATCTTCGGGCTGGTCAATTTCCTGGTCAAGCCCGTGGTGAAGCTGCTCTCCTTCCCTCTGTTCATCCTCACGCTCGGTCTGATCACGCTGGTCGTGAACGCGCTGATGCTGCTGCTGACCTCCTGGCTCGCCGGGAAGGCCGACCTCGCCTTCCATGTGGACGGCTTCTGGACGGCACTGCTCGGCGGCGTGATCATCTCCATCGTCGCCTGGGCGATGCACGTGATCCTTCCCGACGAGGACTGAGCCTTGACCGCCCCCTTCCGCATCTGCTTCGTCTGCACCGGCAACATCTGCCGGTCGCCGATGGCGGAGTCCGTCTTCCGCGCCCGCCTCGCGGAGGACGGGCTCGACGGCCTGGTCGAGGTCGACAGCGCGGGGACCGGCGGCTGGCACGAGGGCGACGGAGCCGACCCGCGCACGGTCGCCGTGCTGTGCGCGGGCGGCTATGAAAGCGTCCACTCCGCCCGCCAGTTCCACGCCTCCTGGTTCGCCCACCTCGACCTGGTCATTGCCCTCGACTCCGGCCACCTGCGCGAGCTGCGCGGCCTGGCCCCGACCGCCGAGGACGCTGCCAAGGTCCGCCTGCTGCGCTCCTACTACACGGGCCCCACGGCCGACGCCGGCCCGGGCCAGGAGTCCGGCCGCACGTCGGCACCCGACCTCATCGACGGCCTCGACGTCCCCGATCCGTACTACGGCGACGTCACCGGCTTCGAGGAGTGCCTGGAGATGATCGAGGAGGCGAGCGACGGCCTGCTGGCAGCGGTTCGCGCCGCGGTCACCGCCCCGGAAACCGGGCAGGCCGTCGCTCGCGAGGCTTCGCAGGACCCGCACGAGCCGCGGGAGAAGGAGAGCGCATGACCGCCGACGGCACCCGCGCCGTGCGCGCCGGACTTCCGGAGCCCGAGCCCTATGAGCCGGCCCTCCCGGGGCCGGTGTTCGCGGCGCACTTCCACCTCCCCGGCGATGCCGTCGGCCCGTACACCTACGGCCGCGACGCCAACCCGACCTGGACCCGTCTGGAACAGGCCATCGGCGAGCTGGAATCACCGGACGAAAGCGCCCATACCGTCGCCTTCGCCTCCGGGATGGCGGCGATCACCGCCGTACTCTTCTCCCAGCTGCGCACCGGCGATGCCGTGGTGCTCCCCAGCGACGGGTACCAGCTGCTGCCGGCCGTCCGCTCCCGACTGGAGAGCTATGGCATCGAGGTCCGTACGGCTCCGACCGCGCACGACGCCCAGCTCGATGCCCTGGACGGCGCCCGGCTGCTGTGGATCGAAACGCCCTCCAACCCCGGCCTCGATGTCTGCGACATCCGGCGGCTGGCCGACGAGGCGCACCGCCGCGGCGCGTTGGTGGCCGTCGACAACACCCTCGCCACCCCTCTCGGGCAGCGGCCGCTCGCGCTCGGCGCGGACTTCTCGGTCGCCAGCGGCACCAAGGCGCTGACCGGCCACGGTGACGTCCTGCTGGGGTATGCCAGCACCCGCGATGCCGCGCTGGCGGATTCCGTGCGGCTGTGGCGCAAGACGGTGGGCGCGATCCCCGGCCCGATGGAGAGCTGGCTCGCGCACCGTTCGCTCGCCACTCTCGCGCTGCGGGTCCGCCAGCAGTCGGAGGGTGCGAGGGCACTGGCCGCGGCGCTGGCCGACCGGCCCGAGGTCACCGGCCTGCGCCACCCGGGCCTCCCGTCCGACCCGTCCCATGAGCTCGCCAGCCGGCAGATGCTCCCGGGCCGCTTCGGCTCCGTGGTGTCCTTCGTGCTGCCCGACAAGGCCCGCGCGGAACGGTTCCTGGCCGCTCTGACCCTGGTCGATGAGGCCACGAGCTTCGGAGGAGTACGGTCCAGCGCCGAGCGACGTGCCCGCTGGGGCGGCGACGTCGTGCCGGACGGCTTCATCCGTTTCTCGGTCGGCATCGAGGAGCCGGAGGATCTGGTCGCGGATGTCATCCGGGCTCTGGACGTGGCCGGACAGAACTGACCGGACCGCCGGCCCGCGCCGAAGCAGGGACCGAGTCGAACAAGCGGCGCGCACCCCACACCCGGGGCACCGGAAACGACAAGTGGGCCGGCAGGGCATCCCCCCTCGTCGCCCTGCCGGCCTGCGGCTCCCATGGCCCCGAGTCCACGCGTTTCACGTGAAACTCGGTGTTCCACGTGAAACGAACCGCTCGAACAAGGCTAGTTGACTGAGCGTCATTGTCCAATCACGCCAACGACACAGCCCTATCGACAAATTTATAGTTGGCTCGCGACCAGGCTTCCGAGAGGCGCGGGAGGTACGCGATGGATCTGGCTCTGCTGCGCACCTTCGTCACCGTGCACCGGGCCGGATCCTTCACTCGTGCCGCGGCCTTACTCGGGCTCTCCCAGCCCGCGGTGACCAGCCAGATCCGGGCGCTGGAACGCCAGTTGGGCCGCCCCCTCTTCCTCCGCTGCGCCCGTGGCGTCACCCCCACCACCATCGGCGATGAACTCGCCCACAAAGTGGCACCGCACCTGGACGCACTCACCGAGATCACCGAGTCCGGTCAGGACCGGGACTCCGTCACCCGTACTCTCCACCTCGCGGGGCCCCCGGAGTTCCTCGCCGAGCGCGCGCTCCCCGCGCTGACCCCGCTGATCGCCCAGGGCCTGTCCATACGCACCGCCTTCGGCTCCGCGGAGGAGTTGCTGAGCGGCCTGGCAGCCGGCCACCACGATCTGACCGTCACCACCACCCGCCCGCGCGGCGGGCTGCTCTCCGCCACCCCGCTCTGCGACGAGGAGCACGTCCTGATCGCCGCACCGCACTGGGCGGCCGAGCTGGGCGGCAGCACCGTGCTGCAGGCCGGGGGAGTCCGCGTGCTGGACCCCGTGCCGCTCGTCGAGGTCCATGAAAGCCTGCCGCTGATCGCCCGCTACTGGTCCGCGGTCTTCGACGCCAAGCCCGCCGCCTCCGCCGCCGTGATCGCCGCGGATCTCCGGGCCGTGCTGTCGTGCGTGACGGCCGGAGCGGGGCTCGCCGTGCTGCCCCGCTATCTGTGCGCCGAGGCGCTCGACAGCGGCGACGTGGTAGCCCTGCTCGACCCGCCGGTGCCCCCGCTGCGGACGTACTTCCTGGCCGTCCGGACCGGAACGCTCGGCCTGCCGCACATCGCCCGGGCCCATGAATGGCTGTTGCGAACCGCTGTCGACTGGTGACCGAGAGGCGTGGGTTTCACGGGGCCATGACTGCGGCATCTGTCCCCTATGAACGTACGGCCAGTCGTCAAACGCACCGCCCGCGCGATTCTGCTCGACGGCGCGGACCTCGTTCTGATCAAGCGCACCAAACCCGGGCGGGCCCCGTACTGGATCACTCCCGGCGGCGGCGTGGAGCCCGAGGACGCCACCGTCATCGACGCCCTCCACCGTGAACTGGACGAAGAGCTGGGCGCGAAGATCAAGGACGTGGTGCCGGTCTTCGTCGACACCGTCGAGCACTTCAGCGACGGCGGGGTGGACGGCGTGAAGGTCCAGCACTTCTTCGTCTGCCGGCTCGACTCGATGGACGTCTCGCGCCGGCACGGCCCCGAGGTCGAGGAGCCCTGCGGGGAGTACGAGATCGTGCGGGTGCCGTTCACCCGTGTCGGCATCGCCTCCGTCGAGGTCGTCCCGCTGTCGCTGCGGCACTACCTGGACGGCAACATCGAGGGCGTGTGGGCCATGCACGCCCCTGACCTGGGCTGAGCGGGATTCCGCGGGCCCGCCCCCAGCGGGCAGCGGGTCAGCCGTCGCGCCGGTCGTCGAACCATCCGCGGAACGCGGGAGCGTCGTCGGCGGGCCGGCGGGGCTGGGCGCGGGCGAGCACCCGCTCGACCCGGTCGAGGAACTCCGCGTTCAGCTCCTCCACGAAGTCGTCCCGGCGCGGAACCCGAGGTGCGCCGGAGTACGCGGGACCGGCCGACGGGGCAGGGGCCGGGCCGGCGCCGTACGCCAGGTCGTCTCCGCACGCCGGAGCCGCGGCCTGGTAGAGCGCGTCGTCCGTGTCCTCGTGCAGTCCGCCCCGGAGGTGCTCGTTCCTGCGCTCCGCGCGCCGGAAGGGCGGCCGCTGCCCCGCCTCCGCCGCCGCGCCGAAGAAGTCACCGCCCTTGCGCTTGGCGTCGTCGGTGCCCCAGGCCCGCGCCCCGCGCTGCTGTGCCGGGACCTTCTGCAGATGGGGAATGTGCTTGGCGCAGTGGATGTACGCCTCTTCGACCTCGACGGTGACCCACAGCTGGGCCCGTCGGCCGGGAACCGGGTCGACCGGCAGACCGGGGTGCTGCGCCCGCATGTCCTCGTCCATGACGACCCGCGCCCGCCCGTTGATGTGGAGCCCGATGCGGTCACGGGTGAAGTCGATCATCAAGATGCCCAGGCGGGGGTTCTCCGAGATGTTGCCGATGGAGGCCATGACACCGTTGCCACGGTATTCCGGGTACGCCAGCGTATGGGCGTCGAGCACCTGGACGAACCCCTGCGGACCGGCCCGGAACGTCGCATCGCATTCGCCGTGCCGGTCGGCCGTGGCCAGGAAGAACATCTCCTGACGGGCCACGAACTCCCGCATCCGCACATTGAGATGGTCCAGTACCTGGTCGCCGTAGAAGCGGTCGGCGCGCTCGGTCGTACCGAGCCGCTGCTGCACGAGGTGCTCGCCGTCGCTCCCGGGGCGCTCTTGCCGTGGCATGCCCCACCCCTCCCCTGTCGGACCGTTGTCGACCTGTGCTGTCACGATCTCAATCTCCCGCCGAGACGAGCTCTTCCACGGAGTCGTGCCGTATGCGCTCGGTCGGGATGCCGACACCCACCAAAGCGTCCACACCACTGCGGATCAACCCCGGCGGCCCGGAAAGATAGGCGTCGTACTCCCGGAACGGCCCGTACTGACGGACCGCGTCCGGAAGCTGGCCGGTCTCGCTGCTCGTGCCGCCGCGGGCCGCGGGTCCGGTGGCGACGACCGGGCGGACGGAGAGCCAGGGGTGGGTCTGTTCGAGGGTCAGCATGGTGTCGAGGTCGTAGAGGTCGTGGTCGCTGCGGGCACCGTAGAACACCTCGACGGGGCGCCGGACACCGTGTTCCGCGACATCCTCGACCAGCGCCTTGATGGGGGCGATGCCGGTACCGCCGCCGACGCACAGCAGACCGCTGCGCTTGCTGTGGTCGACGGTCATCGAACCGCCGGGTGCGCCGAGCCGGATGACATCGCCGGGACGGGCGCGGTGGACCATCGCGTTGGAGACCCAGCCGGCCGGGACCGCCTTGACGTGGAAGGAGAGCAGGCCGTCGGAGCGCGGCGCGGAGGCGAAGGAGTAGTGCCGCCAGACCCGCGGCCACCAGGGGGTCTCCACGCTGGCGTACTGACCGGCAAGGAACGGGTAGGGCTGGTCGGGGCGGACCAGCACCACCGCGATGTCGGGCGTGCGCAGCTCGTGCGAGACGACCTCGGCCTGCCACCAGGCGGGCGCCACGGCCTCGTCCTCGGCCGCCGCGTCGATCATGATCTGCGAGATCGCGGTGTAGGCCCGCACCCAGGCGGCCTGGGTCTCCGGCCCCCAACTGGACGTCGCATAGCGCGCGAGCGCGTTGAGCAGGCACTCGCCGACCGCCGGGTAGTGGTCGGGCTGGGTGCCGTACTTGCGGTGCCCGCGGCCGAGGTTCGCCAGGTAGGCGGTGAGCACCTCGGCGTCGTCGACGTGCTGGGCGGCGGTGAGCAGCGCCTTGAACAGCCGGTCGCGCTGAGTGTCCATCGCGGCCGGGAACAGCGCCCGCAGGTCCGGGTACTGCACGAAGAGCAGCGCGTAGAAGTACGAGGTGACCTTGTCGGCCACGGGCTCGATCTCCGCCATGGTGCGGCGGATGAGAACCGCGTCGGGGGAGGCGGGTGCCGTGGAAGCGGCCGAGGCCTGCAGGGCGTCGAGAGTGGGCTCCGGACCGGGAGCGGCGGGACGCGCCTGGGGCGTGAAGACCGAGGGCGCGGGGCCCTGGCTCTGGGCGGCGGGTCCCGTCGCGGGCGCGGTGCCGGCGGGGGCACCCGCGGGTGCTCCCGTGGCGCGCGCCGATTCGTGTACGGGCTCGGGCTCCCGGCCCGGGGGCGATACGCGCTCCCACTCCGGCGGGCGCGGCGCGGGGGACGCACCGCCCCAGGAGGGCTCGGCCTCGCGGCGGGGGGCGGCATGGCCGGGGGCCGCGGCGGGCTGCTCGGAGTAGGCGGCCGCGGGGAACTGCTGCTCGCCGGAGCCTGCCGCCGGGGACGGACGGCCTGCTTCATAGGGCGACGGCGCCTGCGGCGGCTCCGTCTCGCGCTCGCGTGTGGCGGCGGTGCCTACCGGGCGGATCGGGTTGACCGGTCGGCTGGGTATCGGCTCCCCGTCGTTCCGCCCCTCTCTCTGGTTCCGCTCGTGGTGCTCTCTTCGGTCGCCGCGGTCGTGGTGGGCACTCCCGTCGTCCGGTTCGGCCGGGACGTCGTGGTCCTGCTGCCGGTCCTGGCCGTGGTGCTGCTCCTGCTGTTCTCCGGAGGACTTCTTCGCCGGTGGAGTGAACCAACCCCAATCGCCACTGCTCCCGCCGGAAGAGCCGTTATCGGCCGACGTGGTGGTCGGAGCGTCCATGGTCTGCCTCGCCTCGAACGTCTTTCGGTTGTCTTCGCACTTCCGTTGATCGGAACTGCCCGGAATTCCCCCGTCCTGCCCCGGAATTGTTCATCGCCTCACGCGACTCCGGCAACACCCGCCAAAGCGGACAAATCTCACTCCCTTGCGACAATGCGGAGCAGATGCCGCGTCAGCAGCATGCCACTCCTGCTCATCACATCGGACAAATAGTCGGAAGTCCGGGTGCTGGGGGTCGCTTCGCCGCTAGGCTGACGAGCTTTGAGCCCACCCCTCGCGCTCCCACGGAAGCCCTACCTCCGCCAAGCCGGACTCGACCATACCGGCAGGAGTTAAAACCACAAGCCCTGATCTTGGAACACTCCGCACGGCGCTTCCGATAACAGTGATCCTCCCCACAGACTTCCTTTTCAGCGCCACAGCGGACGAATCCGCCGGGGGAGTTCGGAATTACCGGCCAGTACGGACCAGTTCGTATGCCTCGCGAAGATCCCTGCCCGCATACGCAAATGAGGCCAGCCCACTGACATGGTGATCCGCATTCACGGCCACGGACTGCGGTACTGCCGCGAACAGTTCGGTGTCCGACAGGGAGTCGCCGTATGCCACACAGTCGGCTCGCGTCAGCCCGTACTGCACACAGAGTTCATCCGCGATCCGTACCTTCGCCGCCGACGAGAGGATGCCCGCCGGATCCACCGCCTCCCTGATCGGCAGCGCCGGCCAGCGGGAACCATGCGTCGCGTCGGCGCCCCAGTCCAGCAGCCGTTCGACAAAGAAACCCGGCGAGAGAGAAATCACTGCGCACCGTTCGCCGCGCGCCCGGATATCCGCCCAGACTTCCTGGATTCCGGTCAGCCAGGGTGCGCCGTCAAATGCCGCGGCCACCGTGAGTTCGGTCAACTCGGCGGCCCAGAGATCACATGCGCGTTGAGCGAACTGCGGGGGAGTCAGTTCACCCGCGGCAAATGCGCGTTCCAACTCGGCAATCTCCCGGTCCAGTCCGAGCTGCCGGGAGATCTCAATGGCGGCCGCGGACCCATGGAGCAGGGTCCCGTCCATGTCGAACAGATGCAGCTTGCCCATGCCCCGGAGCCTAGGAGGCACGGTCGCGGCAGGCGAGGGCGGCACCGCGGGAAGGTGCATCCGGCCCGCACGGCCGGCGGGGCCCGGAGAGGATGCGGCCGGCTCGTGGAACCGCCCGTGCCGGGTGCGGGAGTGCGGGCGGTGGTCTGCGCCGCATGTCGGGACTACTCACGCCCGCGTAGGTGCGGATACTCCCGCCGGCAGATGTCCTGCGGGGCACGGGGCGCGACCGTGGACGCCATGCGGCAGCTCAGCCGGCCCGCCCGCCGGGCCCTCCTCGTCCTCCATGTCGCCGTCTCCGTCGGCTGGCTCGGTCTCACCGTCGGACTGCTCGCGCTCGGCATCACGGGCTACACGGCCGGCTCCCCCGAGATGGCCGGCGTCGCCTACCGGGCGATGAAGATCCTCGGGGACTGGCTGGTCCTCCCCGTCGCCCTGGCCTCCCTGGTCAGCGGACTGGTGCTGTCGCTGCGCACCTCCTGGGGGCTGGCCAGATACCACTGGGTCCACGCCAAGTTCTGGCTGACGCTCGTCACCGTCCTGTTGTCGGTCTTCTCACTCCGGCCCGGTATCAACCGCCTCGCCGCCGAAGCCGCCGCGGGCACCGCGCGCCCGGACCTCGGTCTGCTCGTCGCGCCGTCGGTCGCCACGGCCACCTACCTCTTCATGACCGCGATCTCCGTCCTCAAGCCCTGGGGCCCCACCAAGCGCGGCAGCCGACTGCGCGAGGCACAGTCGGCCGCGGCCCGCGCCGGCCGTTCGCGAAGCAGCGGCATCGAGGGCGCGGGCATCGGCTAGCGGACAGCGGCGGGGCGCTGTCGGGCCGGGCGCCCGTCAGGCGAGGCCGACCTCCGCTATTGCCGCGGTGGCGATCCGGTGGTCCTGTTCCGGGGCGCCGCCGCCGAATCCGACCGCACCGATCAGCCGGCCGTCCCGGTGCAGCGGCACCCCGCCCGCGAGGAAGAGCAGCGGCCGGTCCAACGCCGTGGGCAGGGTGTGGAAGAGGCCATCGGGCCGTACGAGTTCGACCAGGTCGGCGGTCGGGGTGTCGAGCTGCACCGCCGTGTACGCCTTGCGTGTGCTGGTCTCCCCCGAGATCAGCACGGCCGCGTCGTCCCGCCGGAAGCCGAGCAGCTGACCGCCCGCGTCCACAACGCTGACGCTGCCCCGCACGTCGAGGTCTTCGGCGGCACGGACGGCGGCATCGATGAGGAGCTCGGTATCGCGCGTGGTGAGGGGACGGATGGCGGGGGCGGTCGGGGCAGAGGTGGTGGTGCTCATGAGGATTCTTCCCTGGGGCGTAGTGGTGCTGGTGGTGCGTGCTGCGCACTGCGTTTGCGCTGGTGGCAGGTGGCGCGTGGTGGGCTGGTGGAAGGTGGTGGCCGATGGGTACGCGTCGGTCCGGTGAGGGCCGTGGCGCCGGTCGTCCGGGGGCGCGGTACGGCCGGAACGTCAGCCGTGTGCCACCGCCACGGGCTCGTCGGCACTCGCGGCGGATCCGCCCGCGGCGACCACACGGCCACGGCCCGTCCGGCGCCGCTCCAGAGCGGAGGCGAATATCGCCACTGCCAGCGCCGCGGCGGTCATCAGCGCACCGACCCAGTTGGGCGCGGTGTAGCCGAGGCCGGCCGAGATGACGATCCCGCCGAGCCAGGCGGCCAGTGCGTTGCCGAAGTTGAAGGCCGCGATATTGCCTGCCGAGGCGAGGGTGGGCGCCGAGGCCGCCTGGTCCATCACCCGCTTCTGCAGCGGGGGAACGGTGGCGAAGCCGAAGATGCCGATCAGCGCGATGGTGACGATGGCGGCGGTCTTGTCGTGCGCGGTGAAGTTGAACGCGGCCAGCGACAGCGCCAGACCGGTCATCGACACGAACAGCATCGGCATCATGGCGCGGTCGGTGAAGCGGCCGGAGACCAGGTTCCCGCCGACCATGCCGAGGCCGAAGACGGCCGTCAGCCAGATCACGGAGGACGGCGCGAAACCGGTGACCTCGGTCATCATCGAGGCGAGGTAGGTGACGGCCGCGAAGACGCCACCGAAGCCCAGGATCGTCATCAGCATCGCGAGGCCGACCTGCGGATTGCGGAACACCGCGAGTTCGCTGCCCAGCGGAGAGGCCGCCTTCGCCTGCTGCGCCGGAACCAGCTTCACGATGCCCAGCAGGCCGATCACGCCGAGCGCGGTGATGGCGTAGAAGGTGGTGCGCCAGTCGAACTGCTGGCTGAGCAGGGTGCCGGCCGGCACGCCCACCACATTCGCGATGGTCAGGCCGCTGAACATCAGCGATATGGCGGTGGCGCGCTTCTGGGGCGCGACGAGGTCGGCGGCGACGAGCGCGCCGATGCCGAAGAACGCGCCATGCGTGAACGCGGCCACGATCCGCCCGACGAGCATGATCCAGAAGCTGGGTGCGACGGCCGTGAGCAGGTTGCCCGCGATGAACAGGCCCATCAGCAGCATCAGCATCTGCTTGCGCGTGAAACGCGTGCCGACGGCGGTCATCAGGGGCGCTCCGATGACCACGCCGAGGGCGTAGACGGTGGTCGCGTAGCCGGCGAGCGGGATGGAGACACCGAAGCCCGCCGCCATGTCGGGCAGCAGACCCATGACCGCGAACTCGGTCGTTCCGATCCCGAAGGCACCGATGGCGAGAGCCAGGAGTGCGAGAGGCATGACGGATCCCTTCAGATGATTGCGTCCGTCCCTTACGAGCGTAGACAATAATTGCAGACGCGGGTTAATTGCAAGCGCTGGATATTTCGCTGGTGCCCTATCCTGGGTGATGTGCCCATGCGGTGCGCCCATGAGGAGGTCGTCGATGACGCAGCAGACGCGGGAGATGCAGGAGAAGCGGGACGCGCAGGAGGCGGTGGAGACGCCGCAGGCGGCCGCACCGGCCGATCCCGGCTGTCCGCCCGCGCCGCCGCCCGGGCTGGCGCAGGGTTGGTGCGCGCTCTCCGCCCTGCACAGCCGCATCGAGTCCCACATCGAACGCGCACTGCAGGCGCACGACCTCAGCGTTCGTGAGTTCTCGGTCCTCAATGTGCTCAGCGAGCAGCACGACGGCCCCGGCGGCCATCTGCGGATGCACCAGGTCGCGGACTCCGTCGTCCTCAGCCAGAGCGCCACGACCCGCCTGGTCACACGGCTCGAGGAGCGGGGGCTGCTCTCGCGCTACCTGTGCCCGACCGACCGGCGCGGCATCTACACCGACGTGACGCCCGAGGGCCTCGCGCTCCTGGTGGAGGCCCGGCCGACCCACGACGGCGCGCTGAGCGAAGCCCTCCAGGACGCCGCGCAGCGCCCCGAACTGGCGCCGCTGGTCACCGCCGTGGAGACGCTTGTTCCGCCGCGGTGACGTAGCGGGGGCAGGAGGAGCCGTCCGCCGAACGGACGGTGTGGTGCCTCTGCCGCCCCCGTGATCACACGGCATAGGGTCGCGCCCATGAGCGATATCGAGATACGCCGCGCGACCGAGACCGACCTTCCCGCCATCGTTGCGATGCTCGCCGATGACCCGTTGGGCGCCACCCGCGAGTCACCGGACGACCTTGTTCCGTACCGCGCCGCGTTCGAGAAGCTGGCAGCCGACCCCCAGCAGCACCAGATCGTCGCCGTCCGGGCGGGGCGGACGGTCGGCACGCTCCAGCTCACGGTGATCCCCGGCCTGTCACGGCGCGGCGCCACCCGCGCGATCGTCGAGGGGGTACGCGTCCACAGCGACGAACGCGGCAGCGGCCTCGGCTGGGTTTGATCCGCTTTGACGGACATCCGAGATCAGGGGCCCTGCCCCGGAAGGATGTCCATCATGGAGAGCATGGGGAAGAAGAAGCCACGCCCTCGCCGCTCGTTCACGCCGGAGTTCAAGGCCGAGATCGTCGAGCTGTGCCGACGCGGTGACCGCTCGGTCGGCCAGGTGGCCAAGGACTTCGACCTGACAGAGACCGCGGTGCGGCTGTGGGTCAGCCAGGCTGAGGTCGACGCCGGTGAGAAGGATGGGCTGACCAGCAGCGAACGCGAGGAACTGGCCGCCTTGCGGCGGGAGAATCGCCGACTGCGCGAGGACGTCGACATCCTCAAGCGAGCCACGGCTTTCTTCGCGAAGGAGACCCGGTGACGGTGCACCCGTTCATCGAGGCGGAGAAACGCGCTGGTCACAGCGTCAAGCGCGCATGTGAACTGCTCAAGGTCTCCCGAACCGCCTTCTACGCCCGCCGTAGCGGCAAGCCCGGTCCCCGCACCGTCCAGGACGCCGAGCTGACCCGGCGGATCGCCGCAGTCCACGAGCATTCACGCGGTACCTATGGGGCCCCGCGCGTTCATGCGGTACTCAAGCAGGAAGGCGCCGGCTGCGGCCGCCGCCGGGTTGCCCGGCTGATGCGGGCGGCCGGTTTGGAGGGCCGGCACCGCAGGCGACGGCACACCACCACGATTCCTGATCCTCGATCCGCCCTCCGGCCCGACCTCGTGGTCCGCGACTTCGCCCCCGACGCCGCGGGACTCGATACCCGCTGGTGCGGCGACATCACCTACGTCCCGACCGACGAGGGCTGGCTCTATCTGGCCACGGTCATCGACATCGCCTCGCGGCGGGTGGTGGGCTGGGCCACCGCCGACCACCTGCGGACCGATCTGGTCGCCGATGCTCTGCGATCTGCCTGCCAGCAGCGTCGCCCTGCCCATCCGGTGATCTTCCACTCGGATCGCGGCTGCCAATACACCAGTCAGCAATTCGCCGCCCTGGCATATGAGTTGGACGTCCGTCTCTCTGTCGGACGCACCGGACAATGCTGGGACAACGCCCTTGCCGAGTCCTTCTTCGCCACCATCAAACGTGAGTTGCTCGGCACCGCCGCCTGGCCCAGTCGGGCCTCTGCCCACACCGCGATCTTCGACTTCATCGAGGGCTGGTACAACTTGCACCGACTGCACAGCAGCCTTGGTTACCGCAGTCCCGCCGACTACGAGACCGCCCTCGCGGCCTGACCACCACACCAAGGGTGTCCGTCAAAGCGGAACAAGCTCAGGCAGCCGGCTCATCGAGTGGGCGGTCGCGGAATCCCACACACTCGGTTGCCAGATGGTGCAGCTCACCTCGGACGCGACCCGAATCGACGCCCACCGCTTCTACGAGCGCCTCGGCTTCGAGGCCTCCCACCTGGGATTCAAGCTCCAGCTGTGACACCCGCGGCGCCCGTGACGACCACGCCCGCTCATCCCTGCCGCGTCCGCCCCCGCGCTCGGTGCGCCTTCTGCCGGCAAGCACCACCGCAGTAGCGCGCAGGCCGGCCCGTACGCGCCGCCGCGAGGGCCGCGCCGCACACTTCACACCATGCCCCGTTACGGTTTCCGGGGAGATCGTCGAGTTTCGTTACGGCCGGCCGGGACCGCAGCCCATCGCACATCAGCGCCGTCATCCGGCCCCGCCCCCCGGCCTCCGTGCCGGTTCCCGCCCTGGCCCGCTCCATCGAGAGGCAGCCCACCAGCAGGGCCCTGAGGTCCGCTATCCCCACGTCCTGCCGTACGGCCCCTGCCTCTTGGGCCCTGCTGAGCAGGACTTCCAGCGCGTCGTCGAAGTCCTCGCCGACCCCCGGCGACGGCTCGAATCGGCCCGCGCCGGCCGCCTCCAACGCGTCACACAACGCCTTGTTGCGCGAGGCGATCCGCACCACGGAGGCGAGGAAACGAAAGAACACCGGGCCTGGGTCCGGCGACTCGGCCAAGTCCCGTGCCGTGTCGGTGAAAAGCTCGATCCGCTCCACGACCGTCGCCCTGAACAGGGCTTCCTTGGAAGGAAAATGGCGGTAGACGGTTCCCGCACCGACGCCCGCACGGCGCGCGATCTCCCCGAGCGGGACGCCCAACCCCTGTTCCTCGAAGGCGAATCGAGCCGCCTGGAGCACCAGCGCCCGGTTGCGCCGCGCATCCGCACGGGGGCGCGTACCCTCACCCTCGATCACCGCCGGACCTCCCTGAAAACGTCGCGACCCCCTACGCGCGCACCGCTGCAGCAAACGGGTCGCTCATTCCGATTCTATGGGAGGCTTCAAACAAGATCGTTAAATGCCCCGGCGAGGCGTCGGCCGGAAAATCGGACCGATCGAGGCGGAGTGCGAGAGCACGTGCCTCATCGACGCTGCCGCCCGTGACTGCCTCCCGAGCCGAGGGCCGCGAGCGCCGGCGCCCACGACGCCTTCCGCATCCAGCCTGCCTCTGCCCACCTGGGCGCGCTACCGGACGATTCCCGGCAGGAGACGGACAGGAACACCGCCGGCCACAGGGTCGCCGACGCCCTCGCCGTGGACGTACGCATCGCGCCCCCGCACTGCCGCCCGGGCACCTCAACTTCGGTCCGCATAAAGGAAGTTGGAGACACCGAGCCATTTGCGAACTCATTCACCGGCATGGCCGTTTCACGTGAAACGAAGCTGCGTCCAGACATGCGTATGGGGCCGCGTTTCACGTGAAACACGACCCCACAACGCCCGTCGCCCTATGTCTGGGCGCCGGCTTCTCTCAGCCTGCAGCCACCGCGTCCCACGCCGCGCCCGCCGCCACGGCAGCGCCTTCGGCGTCCACGGACGCACCCAGCGCACGCAGTCCGCCCGCCAGTGCCGTCAGCGAGGCCGTGACCACCGCCCGGTCGGCGGCACGGCCATAGTGGTTGACCCGGATCATCTCCTTGGCCAGCGCACCAGCCGCGGCCTGAACCGGTACAGATGCGTCCACCGCGAGCGCGGCGGTCACGATCTCGCGGGCGTCCACTCCCTCCGGCGCACGGAGCGTCGTAGCGGCCGGCGCCGCGTCCTCGTCACACACGACGTACGGGGTGAGCCCGCCCAGCGCCCGCACCCCGGCCCTGGTCGCCGCGGCCGCCGCCCGGTGCCGGGTGATGACGGCCTCCAGGCCCTCGGCGTCGATCCGGTCCGCGGCCTGCTCCAGCGCGAGCATCTCCAGCTGCGCCGGGGCGTGCGGCAGTGCCGCGCGTCCGCCGTCGATCCAGCGTTCCTTCCAGTCCAGCAGCGAGAGGTAGGAGCGGCGAGGTGCCTGCTCATTGGCGGCGATCCGCTCCCACGCTCGGGCGCTGACCGACGCCACGGACACTCCGGCGGGCCCCGCCATCGCCTTCTGCCCGCCGATCACACACAGGTCCACGCCCCACTCGTCGGTGAGCAGCGCCTCGGCGCCCACCGAGGCGACCGCGTCCAGCATCAGCAGCGCGCCATGTTCGCGCACCACGGCGCCGATCTCCGCGACGGGGTTGGTGTTGCCCGTCGCCGCCTCCGCGTGCACCAGGCTCACAAAGTCGATCTCGGGGTGCTTCCGCAGGGCGTCCGCCACCTGGCGCGGGTCGACCGCACCCGTGAACGGCGCGGTGAGGGTGACGACCTCGGCTCCGCAGGACCTCAGCCAGCCGCCGAACGTCTCGCCGTACGGTCCGGTGATGATGTTGAGCGCGGTGCTGCCGGGCCGCACCGCCGAGCGGATGCATGCCTCCAGGGGCAGCAGCGCCTCGCCCTGCATCGCCACCACATCGCAGCGGGTGCGCATCAGGGCGGCGACCTTGTCCTCGATCCGCGCGAAGTGTGCCGCGGTCAGCGGCGGCAGGTCGAGCAGATCCGGGGCAGCGGCGTTCGCGTTCGGGTCAGACACGGCAGTCACAGGGCCTTCCAGCGGTAGCGAGCCGACTCGGCGCGGCTCCTGACATGTGGGTCGACTGTACGTCCGCTCTCCAGGCCCCTGCCGTACGGGCCTCACACCCGCCAACCCTCCGGATCCACCCCACCGGGCACCGGTTCCGACGGCGCGTACGGACCGCGGGTGAACACGAAGGTGCCGAGGTCCAGGTGGCTGACCGAACCGTCCTCTTCGCGCACCACGCGCAGCGTCTCCCCCGCGTAATAGCCGTCCAGCCCCGTCCAGGTGCCGTCCGTCTCGGCCCGGAACCGCGAGAGCCGTCCCGTCCCGGACAGCGGCGTGAGTTCCAGCTCCCGCCCGGCCCGCAGCCTCAGCACGTGCGGGTTCGCGCCCCAGTACCAGGGCCCGGTCAACGCCAGCAGTTCCGGATCCAGCGGCCCCGGCAGCGGATGCCAGGGCTCGGGGATCCGGGGCTCGTGCTCACTCACGATCGCGGTGAGGTCGGCGGCGAGGGCCGCGACCGCCGGGCCCGAGGTGCAGTTGGCGAGCACGATCCCGGCAACGTCCTCCGCGGGATCGGTCCACAGCGCCGCCAGAAATCCGGGCATCGAACCGACGTGCCCGGCCAGCGGTTGCCCTTCGTGTCGTAGGAGCTGCATCCCGAGTCCGTACCCCGCGTCCCCTCCGTTCCCCTCCGGCGGGACGGCCGGTGTCCGCATCTCGGCAAGGCTCGACGCCTCGAGCACCCGCTCGTCGCCCCGCAGCAGAAACGCCGCCCACCGGCACAGGTCGTCGAGCGTCGACCACAACTGCCCAGCCGGGCCCATCAACCCGGTGTCCTCGGCAGGCTCGGGCAGCACGGCATCGGCCCACGGGTGGACCGCCCAGCCGCGCGCGTACGGCTGCTCCGGCCGCAACGTCGTACGCCTCATTCCCAGGGGTTCCAGCACCTCGTTGCGCAGCACTTCGTCCCACGGGGTGCCGCCTCGCAGCCGTTCGACCAGCGCGCCGAGCAGCGCATAGCCGGGGTTGGAGTAATGGTGGCGCCGTCCGGCGGCATGACGCTGCGGTCGTTCGCCGAAGAGGTCGGCCGGCTCGGGCCGCAGCGCTCCCGCGGTCCGCTCCCACCACGGGCCCCGTGCCTCGGCCGCCAGTCCCGAACTGTGGGCGAGCAGTTGAGCGACCGTCGCATCCGGCACCGGGGTCCCGTCCAGATGCCTGCCGACGGGGTCCTCCAGGCCCAGCAGTCCCTCATCCCGCAGCCGCATGACCAGCACGGCGACGAAGGTCTTGGTCAGCGAACCGATCCGGTACTGCACATCGCCATCCACTACCTCCCCCTCCACCGAGCCCCGACCGGCCGTCCACACCGTCCGCCCGCCGCGGACGACCGCACCCGTCATGGAGGGCGCCCGCCCCTCCGCCTGCCCGACCGCCAGCCGGCGCAGCAACGCCCGCCGTGTCCGGGGCAGCAGCTCCGCGAACTCCTCGGGTGTGGCGGCCGCCTGCGGCCAAGGGCCCTCCGCCCGCGGCTCGTGGGACTGCGTGGACTCTCCGATGGTCATGGCGCTCCTCAGCAGCGGATCCGGTTCGGCCGGGCCCTATCCTCGCCGCATCACCGTGGGGCTGCCGCCCCGATCGCCGCGCGGAGTTCGGTCTGCTCGTCCGGCGGCGGCCAACGCGCCGCATACCGGACTCCCTTCCCCGTTCCGAGCCGACGAACGGCGCTTCCAGCCAACCGTCCCGCTCAGCCGGCCGGACCGCCCCGCCCCGCCCCGCGCATCCTCAGGCGGTCAGTGCCGCGCCGCTCCGGAAGGTCCGCCGGTACGTCTGCGGCGACACCCCCACCGCACCGTGCAGATGCTGGCGCAGGGAGGCGCCGGTGCCGAAGCCGGCGTGATGGGCGACGAGGTCGATGGGCCAGTCCGTGGTCTCCAGCAGGTGTCGGGCCCGTTCGATGCGCTGGCCTGCAAGCCACTGGCCGGGACTCATGCCGACCTCGTCGCGGAAGCGCCGGGTGAGGGTGCGCACGCTGACCCGAGCGTGGGCGGCGAGGGCGTTCAGGGTGAGCGGCTCGCCGAGACGCTCCAGGGCCCAGGCGCGGGTGGCCGCGGTGCCACCGGCCGAGGGCTCGGGAACGGGCAGCCGGATGAACTGGGCCTGGCCGCCGTCCCGCCAGGGCGGCACCACACACGTGCGGGCCACTTCGTTGGCGACGGCGCTGCCGTGGTCACGGCGCACGAGGTGCACACACAGGTCCACACCGGCAGCCGCTCCCGCGGAGGTGAGGACGTCGCCGTCGTCGACGAAGAGCACATTGGGGTCGACGCGGACGGTGGTGAAGAGGCGCTGCAGTTGCAGGGCCTCCTTCCAGTGCGTGGTGGCCGGCCGGTGGTCGAGGAGCCCGGCGGCGGCCAGGACGAACGCGCCGGTGCAGATCGCCACCATGCGGGTCCCGGGCCGTACGTAGCCCAGCACTTTGCGCAGTTCCTCGGGCAGCCGGCCGTCCTCGGCGATGGTGGCCAGCGCGTGCGACGGCGGGATGACGACGGTGTCCACGCTCGCGAGCACGGAGGCGTCCTCGGCGACCGCGATGTCGTAGTCGGCCTCGGCGCGCACCGGGCGCCCGTCCGGACTGCAGGTCACCACGGTGTAGAGCGGCTCACCGTCGGCGCTGCGCGCGGCGCCGAAGATCCGCGCGGGGATGGCGAGCTCGAAGGGGACGACACCGTCCAGGGCAAGAACTCCAACGCGATACATGACCCGATTCTTTCAAACGTTGGCCATCGGGACACCGCCGTGCCCGGGCCGGCCGCGCAAAGCTGACAGCACCCCGGGAAACGCGGCCGGTCAGCGGCGCGGAACACCCGGTCATCGCCGTAGACACCCGTACCAAGGAGACCCCATGTCCGAGACCCGGACCCCGCAGATGCGCGCCGTCAGCCAGGACACCGCCGGCGGACCCGACGTCCTCAAGGTGATCACGACTGACCGTCCGGTGCCGGGCCCGACGGAGATCCTGGTCCGGGTGCACGCCGCGGGCGTCAATCCGACCGACTGGAAGACACGTGCCCAGGGCGCGTTCCTCACCGGCGCCGAGGCGCCGTTCACCCTGGGCTTCGACGTGTCCGGCGTGGTCGAGGAGGTCGGCCCCGGGGTGACCGTGTTCGCGCCGGGCGACCGGGTCTTCGGCATGCCCCGCTTCCCGCACCCCGCCGGAGCGTACGCGGAGTACGTCACGGCCCCGGCGCGCCACTTCGCCCCCCTCCCGGCCGGCCTGGACCATTTCCAGGGCGCCGCCCTCCCGCTGGCGTCGCTGACGGCCTGGCAGGCCCTTGTCGACACCGCGAACGTCCAGCCGGGCGCGCGGGTGCTGATCCACGCCGCGGCGGGCGGAGTCGGCCACCTGGCCGTGCAGATCGCCAAGTCCCGTGGGGCCTACGTCATCGGCACCGCGCGCCAGGCCAAGCACGACTTCCTGCGCGGCCTGGGTGCCGACGAACTCGTCGACTACACCCAGCAGGACTTCGCGGAGACCGTGCGCGACATCGACGTCGTCCTCGACACCATCAGCGGCGACTACGGCCCCCGCTCGCTGCGCACCCTGCGCCCCGGCGGCACGCTGGTGTCGATCCTGCCGCTGGACGACTCCTTCCCGGCCGCGCGGGCGCGCGAGGCCGGGATCCGCGCCGGGTTCATGCTCGTCGAGCCCGACCGGGCCGGACTGCGCGCCGTCGCCGACCTGGTGAACAGCGGAAAGCTGCAGGTCAACGTCGACACCGTGCTGCCCCTCGAGGAGGCCGCGAAGGCGCACGCCCTCGGCGAGACCGGCCGCACCACCGGCAAGATCGTCCTGTCCGTCGCTCCCTGACGGCGCCGCCTGCCGTCGATCCCCCACCGGCCGTCCCTCCGCCGACCGCCGGGACGGCCACATCGGGCGCGTTCAGGCGCACGCTCCGGGACCGAGGCATGCGTCCTGTGCCCGGCACCGGCGATGCGGGATCTCGGCTTCCCTGTCCTGCGACAGCGCCGTGACCTGGGGGCTTCTTCGCTCCGTCGCCACGGGAATCAGGCACCGTCAGGCACCGGTCCGGTTCTCCGTCGCCGCCAGCACGGCGGCCAGCTCGTCCAAGCCGTTCAGCCGCCAGTCGAACGTGTCGGAGCTCTTCGGAGCGTCCCCGCCCGGTCGCCGCACATAGGCGGTTCGCATGCCCACCGCCTGGGCTCCTCGAAGGTCCCAGGCGTGGGCCGCGACCATCAGGACGCGCTCGGGCGGACATCCTGCCGCGTCGAGCGCGAGCCGGTAGACCTCCGGTGCGGGCTTGTAGGCCCGGACGTCTTCGGCGGACAGGGCCTGGTGCCACCGCAGCCCGGCGTGGGCGTGGAGACGGAGCAGGGTCGCGCGACTGGCGTGGGAGAGGCCCAGTACGGGAAATCGCCCGGCCAGGCGCGCGAGTCCGGCCAGGGAGTCGTGCCAGGGCTCGAGGCGCCGGCTCGCGGTGGCCAGTCGCTCGATGGCCTTCGGGCTGGTGAGCCCGGCGCGGTCGGCTACCCGGTGCGCCGCCTCGCGGTCGATGAGCTCGGAGTTGACGTACGGCCGGTCGCGCTTCCCGATGCGTTGCTGCTCGTGCTCGACATGCTCGCGCCACAGGGTGAGCAGGTGGTCGACGGCGGCGTCATCAGCCGCGGGCACCGCGTCGTGAAGGGCCGCGCGCAGTCCGCCCGGCTCATCGACCATCGTTCCGAGGACATCGAAGACGACGACTTCGATGTCGGATGCCTCGGTCATGTGGCCCCCTCTTCCGATTCAGGGTGGTCGGGCGCGACGCAGCCCGGGTCATCCGGTGGTGTGACCACTGACCACCCCGACCGACCGCGTCACCGGTTCAACAGGTGACGAGCCTTGTCCGGCCCCGCGTCACCTGTCAAGGTGGTGACGTGGATTTCGCATTCGTGAGTGGCAACCCGGCCCTGGACCTGGTCGGTACCGTCGAGTCCCGTCGAGGCGCGGCCGCCGACCTGCTGGCCGCCCCGGCCGACCTCGAACAGTGGGTCCGCGCATGCGACGAACTCCCCGACCAGGTGACCGCCGACGCCGCGGGCTTCGCCTCTGCGCTGCGACTCCGCGAGGCTCTCTACACACTGGCGCTCGACCGCATGCGGAATCGTCGCTTCACACCGGCCGGCCTGGAGATCGTCAATGACGTCGCGTCCGCGCCCGCCCTCGTGGTCACGCTGAGCGACGCAGGAGTGCGGCTGTCAGGAGATCTCCGCGCCACGCTCGCGCACCTCGCACGCAGCGGGATCGCCGTGCTCGCCGACCGCCACGCGCACTTGAAGGAGTGCGGACGTCCGGACTGCACCCGCCTCTATCTCGACCGCTCCCGCGGCGCCCGTCGCAGCTGGTGCGGCATGGAGGCCTGCGGCAACCGCGTGAAGGCCGCGGCCTATCGCGCCCGCAGACAAGCCGCCGAGCAGGGACTCGATCCCCGCTAGCACCCCTCGCGCAGGGCTCCGCTCACGTCTGCGCCATGTCCACGAAGCGCGAGTAGTGGCCCTGGAAGGCGACCGTGATCGTCGCCGTGGGGCCGTTACGGTGCTTCGCCACGATCAGGTCGGCCTCGCCGGCGCGCGGGGACTCCTTCTCGTAGGCGTCCTCGCGGTGCAGCAGGATGACCATGTCGGCGTCCTGCTCGATCGAACCGGATTCACGGAGGTCGGAGACCATCGGCTTCTTGTCCGTGCGCTGTTCGGGGCCACGGTTCAGCTGGGAGAGCGCGATGACCGGGAGCTCCAGCTCCTTCGCCAGCAGCTTGAGGTTACGGGACATGTCCGACACCTCCTGCTGGCGGCTCTCGGCCCGCTTCGAGCCGCCGGACTGCATCAGCTGAAGGTAGTCGATGACCACCAGCTTCAGCTCGTTGCGCTGCTTGAGCCGGCGGCACTTCGCGCGAATCTCCATCATCGACAGGTTCGGCGAGTCGTCGATGTACAGCGGCGCGGCGGAGACGTCCGGCATCCGGCGCGCCAGCCGCGTCCAGTCCTCGTCCGTCATGCTGCCGGAACGCATGTGGTGCAGCGCGACCCGTGCCTCGGCGGACAGCAGACGCATCGCGATCTCGTTGCGTCCCATTTCCAGCGAGAAGATCACGCTCGGCAGATTGCTCTTGATCGAGCAGGCCCGTGCGAAGTCCAGCGCAAGCGTCGACTTACCCATGGCGGGACGGGCCGCGATCACGATCATCTGGCCGGGGTGCAGGCCGTTCGTCAGGGAGTCCAGGTCGGTGAAGCCCGTCGGCACGCCCGTCATCTGGCCCTGGCGGGAGCCGATCGCCTCGATCTCGTCGAGGGCGCCTTCCATGATGTCGCCGAGCGGAAGGTAGTCCTCGCTGGTCCGCTGCTCGGTGACGGCGTAGATCTCCGCCTGGGCGCTGTTGACGATCTCGTCCACATCGCCGTCCGCCGCGTATCCCATCTGCGTGATACGGGTGCCGGCCTCGACCAGCCGGCGCAGCACCGCCCGCTCATGGACGATCTCGGCGTAGTACTCGGCGTTCGCCGCGGTCGGTACGGACTGGACGAGGGTGTGCAGATACGAGGCGCCGCCGACCCGGGCGATCTCGCCGCGCTTGGTCAGCTCCGCGGCGATGGTGATCGGGTCGGCCGGCTCACCCTTGGCGTACAGGTCGAGGATCGCCTGGTAGACCAGCTCATGGGCGGGACGGTAGAAATCCTCGCCCTTGAGGACCTCGACGACGTCCGCGATCGCGTCCTTGGACAGCAGCATGCCGCCGAGCACGGACTGCTCGGCGTCCAGGTCCTGCGGGGGGACCCGCTCGAAGCCGCCGGTCCAGGAACCGCCGTCGTCGTCACGGTCCTGCCGGTCACCGCGGCCGCGCCCCTTGCCCTCGCCCCGCCGGGAGCGGGCGGCCGGCAGCAGGTCGCTGGGACCGGAGTCCGCCCAGGGGTCATCCATGGGCTCGGGAATGCTCACCCCGGCACCTCCTCCCGTCCGCGGCGCGGACCTTGCTGTGCTGTTCTTTCTTACGGCACAGCTCTGACAATCGAGACGCCCGACTCCGGTTACGGCGCGTCGAGTTCGGACGATTTCTCAAGCCGGAACAGGCGGCGGGTGCCGGACCACGGTAGGCCCGTGGGCACCGTCCGCCAATCTGGTTATCCACAGGCCATGTGGATGACTGCCCTACAGCTGTGGAGAAGTCCCCGGATCCTGTGCACGGCACGGGGGAAACTTCTGTGGACAAGCACACAATCACCCCGCCCGCGCCCCACTGACCTGCGCCTTTGTCATCCATAGGCTGTGGGGAAGAAAAACTTCCGCCCGGGGCTCAAGATCGCGACAAACGGCACAGGGGAGGTACCTCCACACAGCGGAAAGTAAGGACCACAATGGGTTTGCATCTCTTACCTGTGGACGATTACATTGAGCGCATGACCCAGGCTCCCGCGACACCGCGGCGCACCGGCCGCCGCCATGACCGCGAGATCATCGCCCTCGCCCTGCCCGCCTTCGGCTCACTGGTCGCGGAACCTCTCTTCGTCATGGTCGACAGCGCCGTCATCGGCCACCTCGGCACCCCTCAGCTCGCCGGCCTCGGCGTCGCCGCCGCCCTGCTCACCACCGCCGTCTCCGTCTTCGTCTTCCTCGCCTACGCCACCACCGCCGCGGTCGCCCGCCGGGTCGGCGCCGGCGACCTGCCCGCCGCCATCCGCCAGGGCATGGACGGCATCTGGCTCGCCCTCCTGCTCGGCACCGCCGTCATCGTGACCGTGCTGCCCACGGCTCCCTGGCTCGTCGAGGCCTTCGGAGCCTCCGCCACCGCCGCCCCGCACGCGACGACATACCTGCGCATCAGCGCACTGGGCATCCCCGCGATGCTCGTCGTGCTGGCCGCCACCGGCGTGCTCCGCGGCCTCCAGGACACCCGGACCCCGCTCTACGTCGCCATCGGCGGCTTCTCCCTCAACGCCGCGCTCAACGTCTGCCTGGTCTACGGCGCCGGGCTCGGCATCGCGGGCTCCGCCTGGGGCACGGTCGTCGCCCAGTGCGGCATGGCCGCCGTCTACCTCGCCGTGGTCATCCGCGGAGCGCGTCTGCACGGCGCCTCGCTGCGCCCCGACGCCGCGGGCATCCGTGCCTCGGCCCAGGCCGGCGTCCCCCTGCTGGTCCGTACGCTCTCGCTGCGCGCTGTGCTGATGATCGCCACCGCCGTCGCCGCCCGGCTCGGCGACGCCGAGGTCGCCGCCCACCAGATCGTGCTCACGCTGTGGTCCCTGCTGGCCTTCGCGCTGGACGCCATCGCCATCGCCGGGCAGGCCATCATAGGCCGCTACCTCGGTGCCGAGGACCGCGACGGCGCCCGGGCCGCCTGCCGCCGCATGGTCCAGTGGGGCATCGCCTCCGGCCTGGTCCTCGGCGTGCTGGTCGCGCTCGCCCGCCCCCTGTTCATTCCGCTTTTCACCTCGGACCCCGCCGTGCAGGGCCCGCTGCTCAGCACACTCCTTGTCGTGGCTGTGACGCAGCCGGTCTCCGGCATCGTCTTCATCCTCGACGGCGTGCTGATGGGCGCGGGCGACGGCCCGTATCTCGCGTGGGCCATGGTCGTGACCCTGGCGCTGTTCGCTCCGGCCGCCCTCGCGGTGCCTGCCCTCGGTGGCGGACTGGTCGCTCTGTGGTGGGCCATGGCCCTGATGATGACCGTCCGCATGCTGACTCTGTGGCTGCGCACCCGCTCGGGCCGGTGGATTGTGACCGGGGCCTCGCGCTGAACCATCTCCCGCAACACACAGCGCGTGTCAATAATGACCGTGTGCGCTCGCTTGCCAGGAATTCCGTGCTGCCCCTGACGTTCATCGTCATCGTGGCTGCTGCCGTGGTGGGCTACGCCTCGGAGGAAGCCGATATCAGCCGCGGCCGCGTCAGCGGTCACAGCAGCTTCGGCAAGTCCGGCGAGGCCGGCCAAGATCCCCAGGACCAGGATCCCGCCGCGACGGCCCCGGCCGACGACGGCAGCGCGTACACCCCGCGCAGAACCGAGCAGAACGCCCGGGTCGGCGCGGTCTTCGAGAAGGACGACTCCGGCGACCACTTCTGCACGGCGAGCGTGGTGCAGAGCCCGGGCCGGAACATGCTCATCACCGCGGCGCACTGTGCCTTCGACGCGGACGCCGGGGCGACCGTGGACGATCTTGTCTTTGCCCCCGACTACCGCGACGGCGACGAGCCCACCGGCCTCTGGAAGGTGAAGAAGGTCATCGTCGACGACCGCTGGGCCAAGTCGCAGGACGAGGATCTCGACGTCGCCTTCCTCGTACTCGACAAGAAGAACGGCAAGCAGATCCAGGACGTCCTGGGCGGCAACACCCTCGGCATCGACCGCGGCTTCGACAACGAAGTCAAGATCACGGGCTACCCGACCAGCCGTGACACCCCGATCTCCTGCCAGAACCGCACCACGAAGTACAGCGACACCCAGCTGCGCATCCAGTGCACCGACTTCGAGGGCGGGACGAGCGGCAGCCCCTGGCTGGCCGACTACGACCCGAGGAGCCACACCGGCACGGTCATAGGTGTGCTCGGCGGCCATGAAGGCGGCGGTGACGAGGACGACGTGTCCTACGCCGCGTACTTCGACGACGACATCGCCAAGCTCTACCGGCGCGCCCAGGACGAGGACTGATTGCGGGCCGTCGGCGCCCGGACACGCCGAAGGGCCGCACCCCGGTGACGGGATGCGGCCCTTCGGCGTGGTGCGGAATTACGCGGCGACGACCTCGACGCCGAGCTTCGCAACGACCTCGGCGTGCAGCCGCACGGAGATCTGGTGCGCGCCAAGGGTCTTGATCGGCGAGCCGAACTCGACACGACGCTTGTCGACGTCCGGACCACCGGCGGCCTTGATCGCCGAGGCGACGTCGGCCGGGGTGACGGAGCCGAACAGACGGCCCGCGTCGCCGGCACGAACGGCCAGCTTCACGCTGACGCCCTCGAGCTGGCCCTTGACCTCGTTGGCCTGCTCGATCGTGGCGATCTCGCGGATCTTGCGACCGCGGCGGATCTGCTCGACGTCCTTCTCGCCACCCTTGGTCCAGCGGATCGCGAAACCACGCGGGACCAGGTAGTTACGGGCGTACCCGTCGCGGACGTCAACGACGTCGCCGGCGGTGCCGAGACCGGAGACCTCGTGGGTGAGGATGATCTTCATGATTCGGTCACCCTTCCCTTATCGCGCGGTGGACGTGTAGGGCAGCAGCGCCATCTCACGGCTGTTCTTCACGGCCGTGGCGACGTCACGCTGGTGCTGAGTGCAGTTGCCGGTGACTCGGCGGGCACGGATCTTGCCGCGGTCGGAGATGAACTTCCGCAGCAGGTTCGTGTCCTTGTAGTCGACGTAGGAGATCTTCTCCTTGCAGAACACGCAAACCTTCTTCTTAGGCTTGCGAGCAGGCGGCTTCGCCATTGTCTCTCTCCAATGAGTTCAAGAAGTTTGTGCTGACGCCCTCAAGGCCCCTGGCCGTCTCACGGCGCTGTTTCACGTGAAACAGCGCGGAGCCGAGCCGGTTGTCCGGACCTAGAAGGGCGGCTCGTCCGAGTAGCCACCGCCGGAGCCGCCGCCCCAGCCACCGCCGCCACCCTGCTGACCACCGCCGGCAGGACCGTTGGTCGCCCACGGGTCGTCGGCGGGAGCACCGCCGCCGCCCTGCTGGCCGCCGCCGGGGCCGCCGCCCCAGCCGCCGCCGCCCTGGCCACCGCCCTGCTGACCGCCGCCGAAGCCGCCGCCCTGACCACCGCGACCGCTGGTCTTGGTGATCTTGGCCGTGGCGTTCTTCAGGCTCGCGCCGACTTCCTCGACGTCGAGCTCGTAGACCGTGCGCTTCACGCCCTCGCGGTCCTCGTACGACCGCTGCTTGAGGCGGCCCTGGACGACCACGCGGGTACCCCGCGTCAGGGACTCGGCGACGTTCTCCGCCGCCTGGCGCCACACCGAGCAGGTCAGGAACAGGCTCTCGCCGTCCTTCCACTCATTGGTCTGGCGGTCGAACGTGCGGGGAGTGGACGCGACGCGGAACTTCGCGACCGCCGCACCGGACGGGGTGAAGCGCAGCTCGGGGTCGTCGACAAGATTGCCGACAACCGTGATGACGGTCTCGCCTGCCATTAGGGGAACCTCTCGGCGGGTGTGCTGCTGGCTGCTGGTGTTGCTGCTACTCGGACCCGGTTACCGCTGGACGCTTGCGCGCTCAGTGGGTCTCGGGACGAAGGACCTTGGTCCGGAGGACCGACTCGTTCAGGTTCATCTGACGGTCGAGCTCCTTGACGACCGCAGGCTCGGCCTGCAGGTCGATGACCGAGTAGATGCCCTCGGGCTTCTTCTTGATCTCGTAAGAGAGACGACGACGGCCCCAGGTGTCGACCTTCTCGACCTTTCCGTTGCCCTCACGGACGACGGAGAGGAAGTTCTCGATCAGCGGGGAGACAGCGCGCTCCTCGAGATCGGGGTCGAGGATGACCATCACCTCGTAGTGACGCATGTAGAACCCACCTCCTTTGGACTCAGCGGCCACGGTCGTTCCGTGGCAGGAGGGTCGTATGCGTTCCGCACCGTGTCCGTCCGGTCCTCCGGGCAGACATAGGCGCAGACCGTACAGAGTACCTGCCTGAAGCCTTCCGGTTGAAATCCGCCCGCCGTACCCCTCAATCTGGAACACAACGGGTGTGAGCGGCGTTACAGTGCGCCGCCCTGTCATCGGAGGTGCCGCATGGCACAGGCAGCACGGACCCAGCGCAACCTGCTCTCGCTCCTCAACAGCGACGGCAAGAGCCATCCCGTCGAGAACACCATCGCCATCGTGACCGTGGTCCTCGGCGCGATCGCCGTCTTCACCACGCTCTCTCCCAGCCTGCACCTGGTCAGCTCCTGGGTCGGCCTGATCGGCATCGGCACCGGCCTGTGGGGACAGTTCATCTCCTCGACGACGGGTGAACGCTTCCTGTTGATCATCGGCCTCGGGGCAGCGGCCGTCGGCTTCTACCTCGGCCTGGCTCACGGCGGCCTCTTCGGCGGCGTGATCGGCTAGCCGGTACGGCATACGGGGCCCCGGCCCGTATGGCCCAGACGGGGCGCTCCACGGTCACAGTAGGCTTCGGCGCGAGAGCCGGAGCCCCGACCATGGGGACACACCTGCCGAGGAGCGCCCCGCATGAGCCTGACCCTGAGGACCATCAGCCGAGAGCAGCATCTGGCATATATCCAGAGTCTGCCCGCGGCCAGCCACATGCAGGTTCCTGCCTGGGCGGACGTCAAGGCCGAATGGCGTTCGGAGAGTCTGGGCTGGTTCGACACGAACGGCCAGCTGGTCGGCGCCGGGCTGGTGCTCTACCGCCAGCTGCCCAAGATCAAGCGCTATCTCGCCTATCTGCCCGAGGGCCCGGTCATCAACTGGTTCTCCCCGAACCTCGAGGACTGGCTGCAGCCGATGCTCGCCCACCTCAAGCAGAAGGGCGCCTTCTCCGTGAAGATGGGCCCGCCGGTGATCATCCGCCGCTGGGACGCCGCCGCGATCAAGTCCGGCATCCAGGACCCCGACGTCAAGCGACTGCGCGACGTCGAGGCGACCCACATCGAGCCCCGCGCCTTCGAGGTGGCGGACCGGCTGCGGCGCATGGGCTGGCAGCAGGGCGAGGACGGCGGCGCCGGCTTCGGCGATGTGCAGCCCCGCTATGTCTTCCAGGTGCCGCTCGCCGACCGCTCCCTGGAAGAGATCCACAAGGCCTTCAACCAGCTGTGGCGCCGCAACATCAAGAAGGCTGAGAAGGCCGGCGTCGAGGTCGTCCAGGGCAGCTACGACGATCTGGCCGAATGGCAGCGCCTCTACGAGATCACCGCGGAGCGTGACCGCTTCCGGCCGCGGCCGCTGGGCTACTTCCAGCGCATGTGGACGGCCCTCAACTCCGAGGACCCCAACCGCATGCGGCTCTACTTCGCCCGCCACGAGGGCGAGAACGTCGCGGCGGCCACGATGCTGATCGTCGGCGGCCACGTCTGGTACTCCTACGGCGCCTCCGCCAACCACAAGCGCGAGGTCCGCCCGTCGAACGCGATGCAGTGGAAGATGCTGCAGGACTCCTATGCGCTGGGTGCCTCGGTCTACGACCTCCGCGGCATCAGCGACTCGCTCGACGAGAACGACCATCTCTTCGGCCTGATCCAGTTCAAGGTCGGCACGGGCGGGCAGGCAGCGGAGTACCTCGGCGAGTGGGACTTCCCGCTCAACAAGCTGCTGCACAAGGCGCTCGACATGTATATGTCGCGTCGCTGACCGCTTCACCGCACCGTCCGTACTCCTGACACACCCAGCCACGAGAAAGGTTCCGGGCCCGGCCATGGCGCTCACCCTCTACGTCGACACCGCGCGCTGGCGGGCGCATCAGCAGAGCGTCCTCCAGCAGTTCCCCGGGCTGGTCCCGGTCTGCAAAGGCAACGGCTACGGCTTCGGCCATGAGCGCCTCGCCGACGAGGCGACCCGCCTGGGTGCCGACATCCTGGCGGTCGGCACGACCTACGAAGCGGCCCGTATCAAGGACTTCTTCAGCGGCGACCTGCTCGTCCTGACGCCGTTCCGCCACGGTGAAGAGCCCGTGCCGCTGCCCGACCGGGCGATCCGTTCGGTCTCCTCGGTCGAGGGCGTGGGCGGCCTGGTCGGCGCCCGGGTCGTCATCGAGGTCATGAGCAGCATGAAGCGCCACGGCGTCCAGCCCGAGGACCTCCCCAAGCTGGCGGCGGCCATCGAGGACGTCCGGCTCGAGGGCTTCGCGCTGCACCTGCCGCTGGACCGCACCGACGGGTCCGACGCGGTCGAGGAGGTCATCGGCTGGATGGACCGGCTCCGCGCCGCCCGCCTCCCGCTGCACACCATGTTCGTCAGCCACCTCAAGGCGGATGAACTCGCCCGCCTCCAGCAGCAGTTCCCGCAGACGCGGTTCCGCGCGCGGATCGGTACGCGACTGTGGCTCGGCGACCACGAGGCCACCGAGTACCGCGGTTCGGTGCTCGACGTCACCCGGGTCGCCAAGGGCGACCGCTTCGGCTACCGGCAGCAGAAGGCGGCCTCCGACGGCTACCTGGTCGTGGTGGCCGGCGGCACCTCGCACGGTGTCGGCCTGGAGTCGCCCAAGGCGCTGCACGGCGTGATGCCGCGTGCCAAGGGTGTGGCCCGGGCCGGCCTGGCCACCGTCAACCGCAACCTCGCGCCGTATGTGTGGGCCGGGAAGCAGCGATGGTTCGCGGAGCCGCCGCACATGCAGGTGTCGATCCTGTTCGTGCCGAGCGACGCACCGCAGCCGCAGGTCGGGGAGGAACTGGTGGCCCATCTGCGGCACACCACCACACAGTTCGACCGCGTCGTGGACCGCTGAGCCGGTAGCGTCCCGCCCGGAACGCACCAGGGCCCGGTGCCGCAGACCTCATCTGCGGCACCGGGCCCTGGCGTATGAGGGCCGGTTCCGGCTCATTCCCGTACGGCGCCCCAGCGCACCTGTGGTACCCCCTCGAACTGCACCGCGTGCCGGGGACGGTGGTGTGCCCGGCCGAGCACGAACACATCGGCGCTACGGTCCAGGACGCCGCCCGACGGATCGTCGTCCCCGTCCCTGCGGACCACATCGCGCTCCGGCAGCAGAATGTCCCGTACGACCACGGCGCACAGGTAGAGCGTCCCCAGAAGGTGCAGCACGATGGCCAGCTGGTAGCCCTCCGGCGGCAGCCCTTGGTGCTTGTCACCGTTGCCGGTGTAGGCGAGGTACATCCAGATGCCCAGGAAGTACATGACCTCGCAGGCCTGCCAGATCAGGAAGTCCCGCCAGCGGGGCCGGGCCAGCACGGCGAGCGGGGTCAGCCACAGGACGTACTGCGGCGAGTAGACCTTGTTGGTGAGGATGAACAGCGCGACGACGAGGAACGCCAGCTGCGCGAAGCGTGGCCGGCGCGGCGCGTAGAGGGTCAGCAGGCCGATGGCGCCACAGCCCAGGATCATCAGCAGCGTGGCGTAGGTATTGGCGTTCTCCAGGGGGTTGCCGGTCCGCTGCGAGATCAGCAGCCAGATCGAACCGAAGTCGATGGGCCGCTCCTGGCTGAACGTGTAGAACTTCGCCCAGCCCTCCCGGATGTGGAATCCCGCGCCATCGTGCGTGATCATCACCGGCAGGTTGACCACCAGCCAGGAGACGACGGCACCGGCCAGCGCCCTGCCGTACGCGCGCCAGGCTCCCGCGCGCCAGCACAGCACCAGCAGGGGGCCCAGGAGCAGCACCGGGTACAGCTTCGCCGCGGTGGCCAGTCCGATGAGGACCCCGGCCGCCAGCGGGCGGCTGCGTGACCACATCAGCATCCCAGCAGCGGTCAGGGCGACCGCCAGCAGATCCCAGTTGATGGTGGCGGTGAGGGCGGCGGCCGGCGCCAGGGCGACGAGGAGGCCGTCCCAGGGGCGTCGCCGGTGGGTACGGGCGACGCACACCGCGAGAACCGCGACGCAGATCATCAGCATGCCGGCATTGACCAGCCAGTAGATCTGTTCGCGCTGCTGGATCCCCCCGCCGTGCGGTGTCATCCAGGAGGCGACCTCCATGAAAAGACCGGTGAGCACGGGGTACTCGAGGTACTCCATATCGCCGGGCAACCGGTCGAAATACGGGATCAGGCCGTCGGCGAAGCCCCGCCCCGCGTAGAGATGGGGGATATCCGAGTAGCAGGCGTGGATGTACTGGCTCGTGGCACCGAAGAACCAGCCACCGTTGTAGCAGGGCAGCTTCTGCACCATGCCCAGCGCGAACATGCCGAGGGCGACGAGCGCGATGACCCGTACCGGCGTCAGCCTGCTGGTCCCGAGCGCTGCGCGTCGGCCGATCGGTCCGCCGATCAGCTCGCTGCCGGCCGCCGCCACCTCATCCCGCCTCGTCGGCCGTACCGACTCGTCCCGTCGCACGCTCGTCATGGGCCCATCCTGCCGTACGACCCTGTGCCGAACACGGCGAAGCCCCCGCCCGGCGTGACCGGGCGGGGGCTTCGTGGCTCCGCGTTTCACGTGAAACCTTCAGCGTTTCACGTGAAACGGTCCGCTAGCCGTTAGGGCCGCCGAACAGGCCTCCACCACCGTTCGCGTCCGTCGGGTCGGGTGTCGGACTCGTGCCTCCGGTACCACCGCCGGGCCCACCCGGCCCGCCCGGTCCACCGCCGTTGGCCCCGCCGTTACCGGCACCGCCACTGTTCTTGCAGTTGATGTCCCACGGAGCACAGGTATCCGTCGGGGTCGGGCTGGGACTGTCCGACGGGGAAGCAGAGTCGCTGGGAGTCTCCGACGGCTTCTCCGAGGGCGTGTCCGACGGCGTCGGAGTCGGCGTCGGAGTCGGCATCCCCGGCTCGTCGACCCGTCGCCCGATGGGCGTAGCAGCCGGGAACGGCTGCCCGGTGACACCGTTCATCGCCTTCAGCATGTACTCGGTCCACACCTCGGTGGGCAGGGCACCACCGTGGATCGAGTCGAAGCCACCGACACCGTTCATGGACAGCTGACGCGGATTCTTCGCGTCCTCGCGGAACATGGTGACGGCCGTCGAAAGCTGCTTGGTGTAGCCGACGAACCAGGCCGACTTGTTCTCGTCGGTGGTGCCGGTCTTGCCCGCCGCCGGCATGTTCAGCCGACGGGCCAGCTTGCCCGTGCCGTTCTGGATGACGTTCTCCAGCACCTTGGTCACGTTGTTGGCGATGTTGGAATCCATCGCCGTCTCCTGCTTGGGCTTGTCGAAGCCCGGCAGGTCTTCGCCCTCGAACGTCACCTTGGTCACCGAGTACGGCTCCACCTTCGTGCCCGACTGGGCGAACGTCGCATAGGCATCGGCCATACGAATCGCGCTCGGTGTGGAGGTTCCCAGCGCAAAGGACGGGTTCAGGTTCTTGTCGAAGCTGGCCGGCGCGATACCTGCGGCCTGCGCCATGTCCCGGACCTTGCTCATCCCGACATCCATGCCGAGCTGCACGAAGGGAGTGTTGACGGACTGCTCCATCGCCTTGGTCAAGGGGATGTAGCCCCAGGGGTGGTTGCTCTCGTTCTCCTGGTAGAAGGGCGAGTCGTCGCGCTTCTTGACGTAGCTGCCGTCGGCGTTCTTCACCTTCAGGTGGTCGTCGCCGTTGTAGCGGCTGTCCGGTGAGATCGGCCCACCGCTCGTGGCCGTTCCGTACTTCATCCCGGCGGCGAGCACGAACGGCTTCCAAGTCGAGCCGACCGGAACGCCGAAGGTGTCGGCGTTGTTGCTGAAGTGCCCCTTGTCGTACCCCTCGCCGCCGTACAAGGCGACGATCTTGCCGTCTCCCGGCACCACGGAAGCGCCACCGAACTGGACGTATTTGTCCTTCGCGCGCTTCTTCGGGTCGATGTACCGCTTGTTGACCTTCTTGACCGCGCCCTCGAGCTCGTTGGTCTTCTTCGCGTCGAAGGTCGTCCGGATCGTGTAGCCGCCCTTGTCGAACTTCGGCTCGCTGATGTGCGCGTGCTTCAGCACGTACTTCTTCGCGGTGTCCATCATGTAGCCGATCTGGCCGCTCTTGCTGGCCACCGGCTTCGGCAGGTTCGGCGTGGGGAAATGCCCCTCGTACTGCTTCCGCGTCGCCTTCGACAGGAAGTGGTTCTCGACCTCCCGGTCGAGGATCCAGGACCACCGCGCCTTGGCGCGCGCGGTGTTTGCCGCCCGTGTGGCTCCCGGGCTGGTACCGCCCGCGGGGTCGTACAGGTCGGCGCCCTTGAGCACGGTGGCCAGGAAGGCGCTCTGGTTCGGGTTCAGCTTGGCGGCGTCCACTCCGTAGTACGCCTGAGCCGCAGCCTGGATTCCGTAGGCCCCGCGACCGTAGTAGCTGGTGTTCAGATATCCCTGAAGGATCTCGTTCTTGCTCTTGGACCAGCCGACCTTGATCGCGATGAACAGCTCCTTGAACTTGCGGTCAAGGGTCTGCTCCTGGCTCAGCATCGCGTTCTTCACGTACTGCTGGGTAATGGTCGAGCCACCCTGGGTCTCGCCCCCCTTGGCCATGTTGACCACCGCACGCGCGATGCCCATCGGGTCGACGCCCGAGTCCGTCCGGAACGATGCGTTCTCCGCGGCGATCGCCGCATTCTGCATCGACGTCGGAATTTCGTTGATCGTGACGTTCTGCCGGTTCGTCTCACCGTCGCGCGCCATGACCTTGCCATTGGCCCAGAGGTAGACATTGTTCTGCGACTTGGCGGCCAGGCTCTCGTCGGGGACCTGCACCACCGCCAGTGCGACGCCGGAGGCACCCACGATCAGCCCTATGAAGCCGACGCTCAGGGTCGCGACCTGCTTCCAGGACGGCACGAAGCGCCGCCACCCGACGCGGTTGGCGCGCGGGTAGTCGATCAGACGCCGCTTGGCGGGCTGCCCGCCCCCGCGGCCGCGTCCCCGGCCTCCCTCTGGGCCACTGCCACCGCCGCCGCCACGCCGGCCACCACCACGGCCGCCGACGCCGTCGCCGGAAGCCACCGCGGAGGCATCGGCCCCCCGTCGGCGGCCGCCGCGCTGGGCAGCTCTGCGGGCCTCGGCACGTCCTCCTTGCCGCGGCTCATGACCGGTCGGCTCGGAGTGTGAGTCGGGACCGGCTGCGGAGCCACGCGAAGAGGCGGATCGGCGCCCCGGTGGCTGCTGTGCGGCGCGTCGGGCCGCGGCACGTCCGCCACTCTGCGGCTGTGGCGGTTTGCGACGGTGCTCGCTCATGGAACGAATACTCCTCGGGCAGGCGCGCTATCTCGTCGCCTGAAGGCGGCAGTTGTCTTCAGGTCCCCCCGATGCACAGCTCGCTCCTGAGGCGCGAGCCGCACTACACCGAGGATGGGGACGCCAGATATCGGCCCACGGTTCCCGGCAGTCTGCATGCCGCACAGACTACGCACGGCCAAAACCTGCCCAGTGTTGAAATTCACTCCAAATCAGTCAGGCGGATGAGAACGATTCGGTGATGTGATGCCGTTCACCGTCCCCCCACTTGTTCCACCCTGGGGACCGCTCTATCGTCTGGATGTATCGAGTCGATACATCAGCACGACATAAAGAGCGCACAGGACCAAGGAGGCGGAGGATGAGCAGGCGTTCCGGCATCCTCGAGTTCGCCGTCCTCGGCCTGCTCCGCGAGTCCCCGATGCACGGCTATGAGCTGCGCAAACGGCTCAACACCTCGCTCGGGGTCTTCCGCGCGTTCAGCTACGGCACCCTCTATCCCTGCCTCAAGGCGCTGGTCGCGAACGGCTGGCTCATCGAGGAGTCGGACGGTGCCGCGGAGGGTGTACCGCCCGCGGCGCTGACGGGGCGGCGAGCCAAGATCGTCTACCGATTGACCGCTGCGGGCAAAGAACACTTCGAGGAGCTGCTCGCCCACTCCGGTCCGGACGCCTGGGAGGACGAGCACTTCGGCGTCCGCTTCGCGTTCTTCGGCCAGACATCCCGGGACGTGAGGATGCGCGTGCTCGAAGGCCGCCGCAGCCGGCTGGAGGAGCGCCTCGAGCGGATGCGCACCTCCCTGGCCAGGTCACGCGAGCGGCTGGACGACTACACCCTCGAACTGCAGCGGCACGGCATGGAATCCGTGGAGCGCGAAGTCCGTTGGCTGAACGAGCTCATCGAGAGTGAGCGCGCCGGGCGTGACCAGCGCCCACCAGGTCCGGCAGCACAGGACAAGAAGAACCAGTCAGGAGATACGGGCGGCCTGCCCCGGCACCGGGGTGGTTCCCGGCCGGACCCGTCCGATGACACCACCACATGAGGGCCTGCTGCGCAGGGCCTCATCGAGAACACAGGGAGCAACCGGAATGGGTTCGGTTCGCGTAGCCATCGTCGGCGTGGGCAACTGCGCCGCCTCGCTGGTACAGGGCGTCGAGTACTACAAGGACGCCGACCCGAAGAGCCGCGTGCCCGGCCTCATGCACGTGCAGTTCGGCGACTACCACGTGCGTGACATCGAGTTCGTGGCGGCTTTCGACGTCGATGCCAAGAAGGTCGGGCTCGACCTCGCGGATGCCATCGGCGCCAGCGAGAACAACACCATCAAGATCTGCGACGTGCCCAACGCGGGCGTGACGGTCCAGCGCGGCCACACCCACGACGGCCTGGGCAAGTACTACCGCCAGACCATCGAGGAGTCCACCGAGGCGCCGGTCGACGTCGTCCAGATCCTCAAGGACAAGCAGGTCGACGTCCTGGTCTGCTACCTCCCCGTCGGCTCCGAGGACGCCGCAAAGTACTACGCCCAGTGCGCCATCGACGCCAAGGTCGCGTTCGTCAACGCCCTCCCGGTCTTCATCGCCGGCACCAAGGAGTGGGCGGACAAGTTCACCGAGGCCGGTGTTCCGATCGTCGGTGACGACATCAAGTCGCAGGTCGGCGCCACGATCACGCACCGCGTGATGGCCAAGCTGTTCGAGGACCGGGGCGTTATCCTGGACCGCACGATGCAGCTCAACGTCGGCGGCAACATGGACTTCAAGAACATGCTCGAGCGCGAGCGCCTGGAGTCCAAGAAGATCTCCAAGACGCAGGCCGTCACCTCCCAGATCCGGGACCGTGAACTCGGCGAGGACAACGTCCACATCGGCCCCTCGGACTACGTGGCCTGGCTGGACGACCGCAAGTGGGCCTACGTCCGCCTTGAGGGCCGCGCCTTCGGTGATGTCCCGCTGAACCTGGAGTACAAGCTCGAGGTCTGGGACTCCCCGAACTCCGCGGGTGTCATCATCGACGCGCTGCGTGCCGCGAAGATCGCCAAGGACCGGGGCGTCGGCGGCCCGATCCTCTCCGCGTCCTCGTACTTCATGAAGTCCCCGCCGGTGCAGTACTTCGACGACGAGGCACGGGAGAACGTCGAGAAGTTCATCAACGGCGAAGTCGAGCGCTGAGACGCCCGACGTACCCTCGCTACGCAGGCCCCCGGGTATTCACCCCGGGGGCCTGCGGGCTGTGTGAGGCTGTGCCCCATGCATGCTGTGCGCGACCTCCGCGTATTACTCCGGCTACGCGACTTCCGTTCGCTCCTTGCCGCACGGCTCCTGTCCCAGGCGGCCGACGGGGTGTTCCAGGTCGCGCTCGCCACCTTCGTCGTCTTCTCTCCCGAGAAGCAGACCTCGCCCGCGGCCGTCGCCTCCGCCATGGCGATCCTGCTGCTGCCGTACTCGCTCCTCGGGCCGTTCACCGGCGTACTGCTCGACCGCTGGCGGAGGCGGCAGGTCCTGCTGTACGGCAACCTGTTGCGCACCCTGCTGGCCATGGGGACAGCGGCACTGATCGTGTCGGGGGTACCCGACTGGCTCTTCTACGCCTCGGCCCTGTCGGTGACCGCCGTCAACCGCTTCGTCCTGGCCGGCCTCTCGGCCGCGCTCCCGCGCGTGGTCGATGGTGAAGAGCAATTGGTCATGGCCAACTCCCTGGCTCCCACGGCCGGAACGCTCGCCGCGACCGCCGGCGGCGGGCTCGCCTTCGCCGTCCGCCTGGCCGGCTCGAACGTGGACGCGTATGTCGTGCTGCTCGCCGCCTTCCTCTACTTCTGTTCGGCCCTCACCGCCCTGCGCATGGCACCCCAGTTGCTCGGCCCCGACCCCGCACGCCTGCAACCTCACGTGCGCGAAGCCCTGTTGAGCACGGTGCGAGGGCTCGTGGACGGGCTGCGCCACCTCGCCGAGCGGCGCACTCCCGCACGGGCGCTGATCGCCATGACCTTGATCCGCTTCTGCTACGGAGCCCTGACGGTCATGGTGCTGATGCTGTGCCGGTACTCCTGGTCCAGCACCGAGTCGGAAGGCCTGGCACTGCTCGGCATCACTGTCGCGGTGTCAGGAGCGGGCTTCTTCACGGCCGCTGTCGTCACCCCCTGGGCCGTGGCCCGGCTCACCGCGTTCGGCTGGATCGGCTGCTGTGCCGCGATGGGCGCCGTGCTGGTGCCGTCCCTCGGGCTGTTCTTCACCCCAGGTCCGATGCTGGCCGCCGCGTTCGTGCTCGGCCTCGGCACCCAAGGGACCAAGATCTCCACCGACACGATCGTGCAGTCGTCGGTCGACGACGCCTTCCGCGGCCGGGTCTTCGCTCTCTACGACGTTCTCTTCAATGCCGCCTTCGTCGGCGCGGCCGGGGTCGCCGCTCTCATGCTGCCTCCGGACGGAAGATCAGCGGCGCTGCTCGGTGTGGTGACCGTCCTCTACGCCGGCGTCACCGTGGCATTGGTCCGCTTCCGGCGCGGCTGAACGCCCGCCCCTCTCACCGGAGCCGATGAGGCCTCTACGGCGAGGCAGCAGGACCAGATACCTTACGGACGTCCTACACCAGCCTGTACACATCAATATCGGGGGAGATCCATGACGACGCCGCCTCACGGCCAGCAGCCATACGGCCAGGCACCGTACGGACAGCAGCCTTACGGGCAACCGCCCTACGGACAGAGCCCGTACCCGCAGGCACCGCCGGCGCCTCAGGCCCCCTACGGCCAGCCCCAGGGCGGATACGCCTACCCCCAGCAGCCGCAGGCTCCGTACGGGCAGCCCCAGCCGGGTTACCCCGCGCCGCCACAGCAGCCCTTCATGCAGGGCGGAGCTCCCGTACCGCCGCCCCAGCCCGCCAAGCGGCGTTCCCCCAAGACGATCCTGAGGATCATCGGAGCCGCTCTCGGAGCGATCCTCCTCGTCGTTGCCTGGATCAGCAGCATGGACGACGCGAGCAGTGCCGAGGTCGGCGATTGCGTGAAGAAGTCCAGCAGCTCGCTCGACGACGGCCTCGAGGTGGTGGATTGCGGCACCTCGGGAGCCCAGTACAAGGTGACCGCGGTGCACGATGACACCTCGGACCCGACCGTGTGCGCCGCCAACGAATCGGCGTACACCAAGAGCGTCCACCGGCGCAGGGGCTCCGACACTCACATGGTGCTCTGCCTGACCTCGGCGAAGTAACGCGCGACAAAGCCCTTGGATACGCCGTGGGGCGGTGTTTCACGTGAAACACCGCCCCACGTTTCACGTGAAACATGGCGGTTCACCGACCGCCGGTTTCACGTGAAACGTCAGCCCTGGGTGGCCCACCACTCCTTCAGAGCGGCGATCGCGGCATCCCGCTCCATCGGCCCGTGCTCCAGCCGGAGCTCCAGCATCTGCTTGTACGCCTTGCCGACCTCGGGGCCCGGGCGGATCCCCAAGACCTGCATGATCTCGTTGCCGTCCAGGTCCGGGCGGATCGCCTCCAGCTCTTCCTGCTCCTGCAGGCGCTCGATGCGCTCCTCGAGCCCGTCATAGGCGCGCGACAGGGCATTGGCCTTGCGCTTGTTCCGCGTGGTGCAGTCCGAGCGCGTCAGCTTGTGGAGCCGCTTCAGCTGCGGGCCGGCGTCCCGTACATACCGCCGGACGGCGGAATCCGTCCACTCTCCCGTCCCGTAACCGTGGAAGCGCAGATGCAGCTCCACCAGTCGCGAGACGTCCTTGACCATGTCATTGGAGTACTTCAGGGCGGTCATCCGCTTCTTGGTCATCTTCGCGCCCACCACCTCGTGGTGGTGGAAGGAGACCCGACCGTCCTTCTCGAAACGCCGCGTCCGGGGCTTGCCGATGTCGTGCAGGAGGGCCGCCAGGCGCAGGACGAGATCGGGCCCGTTCTCCTCAAGATCGATCGCCTGCTCCAGGACCGTCAGCGAGTGCTCGTAGACGTCCTTGTGGCGGTGATGCTCGTCACTCTCCAGCCGCAGCGCGGGCAGCTCGGGCAGGACCTTGTCGGCCAGGCCCGAATCGACGAGCAGCCGCAGTCCCTCGCGCGGGTGCGCCGACAGGACCAGCTTGTTCAGCTCGTCCCGTACCCGCTCCGCGGAAACGATCTCGATGCGGTCCGACATCGCCTTCATCGCGGCGACGACCTCCGGAGCCACCTCGAAGTCCAGCTGAGCGGCGAAACGGGCTGCGCGCATCATCCGCAGCGGGTCGTCGGAGAAGGACTCCTCCGGCGTCCCCGGCGTGCGCAGCACGCGCGCGGCCAGGTCCTCCAGGCCGTCGTGCGGGTCGACGAACTCCTTCTGCGGCAGCAGCACCGCCATGGCGTTCACCGTGAAGTCCCGACGCACGAGGTCGTCCTCGATGGAATCGCCGTAGGACACCTCCGGCTTGCGGGAGGTGCGGTCGTACGCCTCGGAACGGTAGGTCGTGACCTCGATGTCGAACGATTCCTTCTTGCAGCCCACCGTCCCGAAGGCGATGCCCACCTCCCAGACCGCGTCCGCCCACGGCCGGACGATCTTCAGCACGTCCTCGGGGCGGGCGTCGGTGGTGAAGTCGAGGTCGTTGCCGAGCCGGCCCAGCAACGCGTCCCGGACCGAGCCGCCGACCAGGGCAAGCGTGAACCCGGCCTCCTGGAAACGACGGGCCAGGTCATCCGCGACAGGGGACACCCTCAGCAGCTCGCTCACGGCACGGCGCTGCACATGGTTCAGCGCGTTCGTCGACTGCGGGGTCCGCTCGGCGGTCGGGGCGGGGAGGTCATTGTTGGCGTTCGGCACAACAAAACAGGGTACGTGGCCGCGCAGTGCAAAGCGTCACGTAATAAAGGGGACAGGCCGGGCCCGAAACCGGGGACGGCCTGGGCTCATGTCCCTCTGCGCCGAGATCATGTGGAGCAGTCCCTGGCACGCCGTCGCTTCGCGCCTCGTTACCATTCGTGGACGCACATTCCGAACGACCACTGACGACGACGAGGGACGGGCGAGCGCGTGGCCGAGGCGGCAGGGTTCCAGCGGACTGAACGGCCGCGTGGTCGATGGCTGCGACGGACCGTGACACTGCTCACTGGAGTGCTCCTTCTCATGGGATTGCTCCAGGTTCCGCATGCCTCTTCCGCCCAGGCGGCCCCGACCGGCTCCCGCACCGTCGACGTCACCATCGACTCGATGTCCCCGTCCACTCCCGCCAAGGGCGACACGGTCTCCGTCTCCGGCACGCTGACCAATGACGGCCGCAGCACGATCACGGACGCGCATGTCGGCATGCACCGGGGAACCCCGCTCGGCGGGCGTAGCTCCATCGAGACCGCGTCGCGCCGTACCGGCTACCTGCCGGGCACGGACGGCAAGGAGATCAAGGGGCACACCGAGAAGATCGGCAAGCTGGAGCCCGGCGCAAGCCGGTCCTTCAGCATCAGCGTGCCGGTCAAGGATCTCGGCCTCAATGACAACGGCGTGTACCAGATCGGTATCTCTCTGTCAGGGCGCTCGCAGGCGGCGCCCTACGGAGAGGTGCTCGGCTTCGACCGGACTTTCCTGCCCTGGCAGACGGCCAGTGGCGGCAAGAAGACGCAGCTCACGTACATGTGGCCGCTGATCTCCCCCACCCACCTCACCGCCGAGACGGACGCCGACGCCCAGCAGACGCCGGTCTTCCGCAACGACGACCTCGCTGCCGAGCTCGCCCCCGGAGGCCGGCTGCAGCAGATGGTCGCGCTCGCCAAGAACCTGCCGGTGACCTTCGTCATCGACCCCGACCTGCTCGCGACCGTCGACGCGATGACCAAGTCGTACCGGGTGAACGGCCCGGACGGCCCCATGGGCAAGAACCAGGCGGTCGCCAAGCAGTGGCTGCACGACCTCGAGGAAGCGGTCAAGACGCACGAGGTCGTCGCGCTGCCCTTCGCCGATCCCGACCTGGCCTCGCTCGCCCACCACGGCAGGCACGTGCCCAGCGCACTCAGCCACCTCGGCCCGGCCACCGACCTCGCCGACAAGACCGTGGACACGATCCTCGGCGTCAAGCCCCGCACCGACTTCGCCTGGCCCGTCGACGGAGTGATCGACTCGTCCATCGTGGATGTCGCGACGTCCGCCGGCGCACACAACGTGATCACCCGCAGCGACAGCCTGCGCGACGCCGACCGGCTCTCCTACACCCCGACGGCGGCCCGCCCCATCGGCGGCGGCAACACCGCCGTCGTCGCGGACGCGCAGCTCTCACGGGCCTTCGAGGGCGATATGTCGAAGACGGGAAACTCCGCCCACGCGGTCCAGGAGTTCCTCGCCCAGACTCAGATGATCAACCTTGAGGACCCGGGCCGGCAGCGCAGCATCGTGGTCGCGCCGCAGCGCATGCCGTCGGTCAGCCAGGCCCACGCCATGGCCACCGCCCTGCGGAACCTGGACGAGTCCGGCAGCTGGGCCCAGTCGCTGAGCCTCGGGAGCGCGGCCAAGGCCAAGCCCGACCCCTCGGCCAGCCGACGCGTGCCGAGCGGCGCCGCCTACCCGTCCTCGCTGCGCAGGCAGGAACTCCCCGTCAGCGCCTTCAGGCAGATCCAGGGCACCCAGTCCGCCCTGGACGACTTCCAGGTGATTCTGGCCCAGCCGGAACGCGTGGTGACCCCGTTCGGCAACGCCATGATGCGGGAGATGTCGACGGAGTGGCGGGGCGATGCCACCGGCGCCCGAACGTACCGGCACTCCGTGCGCAACTACCTCGACGGCCTGACCAAGAAGGTCCACCTGATCCAGAAGTCGGGGGCGACGCTCTCCGGGCGCAGCGCCACGATTCCGGTGACGGTGCAGAACAACCTGGTCCAGGGCGTCAAGGACATGACGCTGAAACTGTCCTCGTCCCAGCCCAACCGCCTGGACGCGGGGAAGTCGCAGCAGATCACCGTGGACGGCGGGCACAGCCAGTCGTTCAAGTTCGACACCACGGCGAACGCCAACGGCCGGGCATGGGTGACCGCCCAGCTCTACACGGCGGACGGGAAGCCCTACGGTGAGCCGATGATGTTCCAGGTGAACGTCACGGAGATCACCGCAACGGTGATGCTCGTCATCGCGGGCGGTGTGCTGCTGCTCGTCCTCGCCGGTGTGCGGATCTACCTCCAGCGCAAGCGGGCGGCCGCCCGGCGGCCCGAGGACGGGTCCGATGGCGACGAGCCCGATGACGGCGCCGGCACGGACGGCGACAACGGCGGCACCGATGGCGACGAGCCGGAGCAGCCGAGTGACCCCACGCCGGACACCGGATCGGAAAGCTCCGACCCGTCCGGCTCAGGTGAGAAGGTGGACCGTTGATAGATGGCGGGGCCGGATGGCCGGCGACGGATGAGGTGGGGCAGCGATGAATGCGCCGTACGACGGTGACCGGGGCCGGGGCGCCAACGGCGACCCCGCGGGACCGGTCCCTCCGACGCCCCCGCCGCCAGCGGACCAGGACCCGTACGCCCAGGACCCCTATGTCCAGGACGCCTACCGCAACGACCCGCACCGCGCCCAGGACCCGACGGCTCAGGACCCGGTGGCCGAGGCCCTCTACGACCGCGCCGCGCACCCCCCGCCGCCTCCGGGGCAGCCCGCGCACCCGCTCTATCAGCAGCCCGCCGCGGGCCCCCACACACCGGACCCGCAGCTGTGGGCCACGCCCCCGCCGCCCGAGCCGCAGGGTCCGTCCCGCAATCTCCCGTACGGCGACGCCGCCGCGACGACGCAGTTCGTGGGCGTGGACGACCTGATCACCCAGGCGGCCGACGAACGTCCGGAGGCGGACGCCTTCGCGCACCTCTTCCGCGACCAGCAGTCGTACGAGCCCCAGCAGGCCGTTCCGGCATCGGCCGGCCCCGCGGTGGCCGGTGCGGTGCCCGGACCGGAGGCCGTGCCGCAGCAGCCCGCACCGGAGCCGGAGCCGACACCTGTGGCAGCGGCCGGCAAGCCCTCCGGGGGCCGCGCCTCCGGCCTGCTGAAGTCCAGCGCGGTGATGGCCGCCGGCACGATGGTGTCGCGTCTCACGGGCTTCATCCGCTCGGCGCTGATCGTCGCGGCCCTCGGTGGCGCGGTCCTCGGTGACTCCTGGCAGGTCGCCTACCAGCTGCCGACGATGATCTTCATCCTGACCATCGGCGGTGGCCTCAACTCCGTCTTCGTCCCGCAGCTGGTGCGGGCGATGAAGGAGGACGAGGACGGCGGTGAGGCCTACGCCAACCGGCTGCTGACGCTGGTGATCGTGGTGCTCGGCGTGCTCACGGTCCTGGCGGTCGTGGCGGCGCCGCTGCTGGTGAAACTGGTCTCGTTCGACATCTCACGTGACCCGGCGGCCAACGAGGTCGCCGTCGCGTTCACCCGCTACTGCGTACCCACGATCTTCTTCATGGGTCTGCATGTCGTGATGGGACAGATCCTCAACGCCCGCGGCCGCTTCGGCGCGATGATGTGGACCCCCGTCCTGAACAACATCGTCATGATCGCCACCTTCGGCCTGTTCATCTGGGTCTACGGCACGGCGAAGACCTCACACATCGGCGTCACCACCATCCCCGACGAGGGCATCCGGCTCCTGGGGATCGGCACCCTCCTCGGGCTCGTCGTCCAGGCCCTGGCGATGATTCCCTACCTGCGCGACGCCGAATTCAAGCTCCGGCTCCGCTTCGACTGGCGCGGCCACGGCCTGGGCAAGGCCGCCAAGCTCGCCAAGTGGACCGTGCTGTTCGTGCTTGCCAACCAGGCGGGCGTGCTCGTGGTCACCCAGCTCTCCACCTGGGCCGGCAACACCGCCAACGATCAGGGTCACCCGGGCACCGGCTTCATCTCGTACGCCAGCGCCCAGCTGATCTGGAACATGCCACAGGCGATCATCACCGTCTCCGTCATGGCCGCGCTGCTGCCGCGGCTGGCGCGCTCCGCGCACGACGGTGACACCGGTGCCGTCCGCGACGACATGTCGCAGGGCCTGCGCACGTCCGCCGTCGCGATCGTCCCGATCTCGTTCGGCTTCCTCTCCCTCGGCATCCCGCTGTGCACGCTGGTCTACGGCTCGTCCGGCGCCGGCGTCCCGATGGGCTACATGCTGATGGCCTTCGGTGTGGGGCTGATCCCCTTCTCGGTGCAGTACGTCGTGCTGCGCGCCTTCTACGCCTACGAGGACACCCGCACGCCCTTCTACAACACGGTGATCGTCGCGGCCGTCAACGCCGCGGCCTCCGGTCTGTGCTTCCTGGTCCTGCCCGCCCGCTGGGCCGTGGTGGGCATGGCGGCGTCCTACGGCCTGGCGTACATCATCGGCGTGGGTGTGGCCTGGCGTCGTCTGAGCAAGCGGATGGACGGCGACCTGGACACAGCCCACGTCGTGCGGACCTACGCGCGGCTGGCGGGTGCCAGCATCCCGGCGACGATCATCTCCGGAGCCGTGGTGTACGGCATCATGCAGGCACTCGGCACCGGCGTCCTCGGATCGCTGGCCGCTCTGATCGCCGGTGCCGCCGCACTTCTGGCCGTGTTTTACGTGGCCGCACGCAAAATGCGCATCGAGGAACTGAACGCCCTGGTCGGCATGGTCCGGTCGAAGCTTGGGCGTTGATTGAGCACAACCATCGACTGCCACCGTGTGTCGTGCATAGTGGCGGACTGTGGGCACAATTGTCTTGGCTCATTGAGCCTGCAACGGATGGGGAGGCAGGAACGACGGTGGCGGAACGGAGCACGGCTGCCGTCGACGTGGCAGACACGAGCGGTGAGGAACCGCTGACCGCCAAGGCGGGTAAGGCCACGGACGACGGTGCTAAGGCCGAGAAGGTATCCGGCAGGGAAAAAGACGCCGAGGGCACCGACGAGGAGCGTGCCGCGGCGATCGAAGCCCAGCCACCGGAACTGCACAGCGGCCACAAGCTTGCCAGACGCTACCGCCTCGAGGAGTGCGTCACCCGTCTGGACGGATTCAGCAGCTGGCGCGCGGTCGACGAAAAGCTGCGCCGCGCCGTCGGCGTGCATATCCTCCCGGCCGACCACCCGCGGGCCAGGCCGGTGCTCTCCGCCGCCCGTTCCTCGGCGCTGCTGGGCGACCCCCGGTTCGTGCAGGTTCTGGACGCGGTCGAGGAGAACGACCTCGTCTACGTGGTCCACGAGTGGCTGCCGGACGCCACCGAGCTCACCACGGTGCTCGCCAACGGCCCGCTGGAGCCGCACGATGCCTACCAGCTCGTCAGCCAGGTTTCCCAGGCCATGGCAGCCGCGCACCGCGAGGGCCTGTCCCACCTGCGGATCACGCCCGGCTCGGTCCTGCGCACGGAGTCCGGGCAGTACCGCATCCGTGGTCTGGCGGTCATGGCGGCGCTGCGCGGCATCACCTGCGAGCACCCGCAGCGCACGGACACCGAGGCGATCGGGGCGCTGCTCTACGCCGCGCTGACCCAACGCTGGCCGTACGAGAACGATGCTCATGGCCTCACCGGCCTGCCCAAGGGTGTCGGGCTGATCGCGCCCGATCAGGTGCGCGCCGGTGTGCACCGCGGGCTCTCCGAACTCGCCATGCGCGCTCTGATCAACGACGGTGCCACGGCCTCCCGCCAGGAGCAGCCGTGCACCACCCCGGAGGAGCTGGCCAAGGCCGTGGCGGCCATGCCGCGCATCCGGCCCCCGGAGACCGCCTTCACCCAGCCGCCGCCCTACCAGCGGACGGGATACCAGCAGGGCAGCTACGGACAGTCGCCGGCCCGCGCCACCCAGTCGACCCGGGTGACTCAGCCCGTCGCCACTCCGCCGCCGCCGCTGCAGAGCCGCACCGGGCGGGCGCTGAAGTGGTCCGTCTCCGCGCTGCTCATCGCGGCGCTGGGACTGGGCAGCTGGCAGCTGGCGGACACCCTGCTGAAGCGTGAGAAGGACCAAGAGGACCCGCGGAACTCGCAGACGCACGGCGGCACGAAGAAGAAGCCCGCCAAGCCTCTGTCGATCGCCGGAGTCACCGAATTCTCGCCGCTCGCGGAGCCCTTCCACGGCAAGAACGCCTCCAGCGTGTCGGACGGCGACCCGTCGACGGCATGGGTGACCCTGCGTTTCCTGGGCTGGCCGAACTTCGGAAACCTGCCGAACCGCAAGGAGGGCAGCGGCGTCGTCATAGACCTCGGGAGCACCAAGGAGGTCTCCGGCGTCGACGTCAGCATGTACCGCCCGGGACAGACCGCGGAAGTGCTGGCCGCGGATCCTTCCGCTTCCGGCCCGACGAACCTCAGCGACTTCCCCCAGCGGCTCTCCAAGCTCTCGAAGGCCGGGGACAAGCTGTCGGTAAAGCCCGACAAGCCCGTGAAGACGCGGTACGTCCTGATCCACATCACGGAGCTGCCGAGTGACGGGGGCTCGGACGGGTACCGCGGCGGCATCTCCGAAGTGAAGGTGACCGGCTGACCTGCCGCTGATCCCACGACCACGGGCCGCCCGCGGCCCTGTCCGGCGCCGAGTCTCTGTGGCTCGGCGCCGGTCTCATTTCGGGAGCAGCAGGGCGCGTCCACCAAGCTCAGCCGGCTCAGGTGGAAGACACCCCGGGACAAAGTGTTCGCTGCGCTCAAAAACTCTCTTCTCCACGGCTTTCTGGGGTAGTTGATGCCTCGGGCCCTTGCTCAGAGCCGTGAATGGGGGCGGTGTCATAAGCTGAGCAGCGGGCCTTGCGACCGAGGAACGATCTTGGTGAGATCAAGTCAGTCCGAATGGGAGGGGGTCTCCGTGAGCTCGTTGGACGACTGCAGCGATCAAGATCTCCTCACTCGCCACGTCGCCGGCGACCCCGACGCGTTCGGGGAAATCGTCCGACGCCACCGTGACCGGCTCTGGGCCGTGGCAATGCGCACCCTCGGTGATCGCGAAGAAGCTGCCGACGCCGTCCAGGACGCCCTGGTCTCCGCCTACCGCGCCGCTCATACCTTCCGCGGCCAGTCCGCGGTGACGACGTGGCTCCACCGCATCACGGTCAATGCCTGTCTTGACCGGGCCCGTAAGGCCGCCTCACGGCGCACCTCACCCCTCGCCGAGACCGAGCGGCTGGAGCAGCTCCTCGAACCCGAGGAGTCAGCCTCGGCACCCGCCGAGCGTCAGGACCTCCACCGGGAGCTGATCGGGGCGCTCCGCACGCTTCCCGAGGAACAGCGTGCCGCGCTCGTCCTCGTCGATATGCAGGGCTACCCCGTCGCGGAAGCGGCGGCGATCCTCGAGATCCCCACCGGAACGGTGAAAAGCCGCTGCGCACGAGGCCGTGCCAGGCTCCTTCCGTTGGTCACCCATCTGCGCGCCGATGCCGGGGATAGTGAAGCCCCGGGCAGGGGAAGGAACCGGGCGCAGGGGACATCCGTCCCACCGACGGCAGAGCCGAAGGACACAGGTGCCGTGAAGGGCGGAGGTGGGCGAGCGTGACGTCGACAACCGACACGGGTGAGCACCCCACAGGTGAGCACCCGGAGGTCTCCGAGATCTCTGAACTCACCGACGGGCTGGTCTCCCCATCCCGCACTACGGAACTGCGCGCCCATCTCGCAGGCTGCGCCCTCTGTGCCGACGTCTATGCCTCTCTGGAAGAGATCCGGGCGCTGCTCGGCACTCTGCCCGGTCCCCTGCGCATGCCGGCCGACGTCTCCGGCCGCATCGATGCCGCCCTCGCGGCTGAGGCGCTGCTGGATGCCACCACTCCGTCCGCCGGGGGTCATGTTTCACGTGAAACAGCCGCCACCCCTGTCTCGGTTTCACGTGAAACCGAGAACGAGGCGTCCAGCCGGGGAGCATCGTCGACCCGGCCCTCCGGACGGCCCCGCGGGTCCACCGGGCCGGGCCGCCGGACGCCGGGAGGCCGCTCCGCCCGCACACGGCGCTGGCCCCGGGTTCTGCTGGGTACCGCAGCAGCCGCGGCCGTCCTCAGCGTCGGCGGCTTGCTCATCCAGAACGCCGCTGTGGACAGCCCCCAGGCGGGCAAGCCTGGCCGGGGCACTGCCACCGAGCGGAGCACCGGGGGCGGGGACGCCCTGACGGCAGCCAGTCTCGGCTCGCACGTCCAGGAGCTGCTGGCGTCCCAGCACGCCCACAAGTCCCCGGATCTCGGCACCCGAAGCACTCCCGACACCCCGCTCAGCGGAAGTGCCGACACCGTCCCCTCCTGCGTACGGCAGGGCATCGGGCGCCCGGAGGCTCCTCTGGCGTCCAGCCACACGCGTTACGAGGGCAAGGACGCCTACCTCGTGGTCCTGTCGGATCCGGCCGACCCGAAGCGCGTCTCCGCGTACGTCGTCTCCGCCTCTTGTGTCTCCGCCACACCGCCGGCTCCCGGAAAGATCCTGCGGTCTCACTCGTACCAGCGAGACTGAACGACGGGCAGTGCGCTGTGACACTCCGGGAATGCTCGCCCCGTAGGATCCGTTGGGTGGGGTGAGAGTTCCGAAGAGCCCCAGCAAGCAGTCGGCAGAGACAAGGAAGACACCCGTGAGCGACGTCCGCAACGTGATCATCATCGGCTCCGGGCCCGCGGGCTACACCGCAGCGCTCTACACCGCCCGCGCGTCCCTGAAGCCGCTGGTCTTCGAAGGTGCCGTCACCGCCGGAGGCGCGCTGATGAACACCACTGACGTGGAGAACTTCCCCGGTTTCCGCGACGGCATCATGGGGCCGGACCTCATGGACAACATGCGCGCCCAGGCGGAGCGCTTCGGCGCCGAGCTGGTGCCGGACGACATCGTCTCGGTGGACCTCTCCGAGGAGATCAAGACCGTCACGGACACCGCCGGCAATGTGCACCGGGCGAAGACCGTGATCGTCAGCACCGGCTCCCAGCACCGCAAGCTCGGCCTCCCCCGCGAGGACGAGCTATCCGGCCGTGGCGTCTCCTGGTGCGCCACCTGTGACGGGTTCTTCTTCAAGGACCAGGACATCGCCGTCATCGGCGGAGGCGACACCGCGATGGAGGAGGCCACCTTCCTCTCCCGCTTCGCCAAGTCGGTCACGGTGGTCCACCGCCGCGACACCCTGCGGGCCAGCAAGGCGATGCAGGAGCGTGCCTTCGCCGACCCGAAGATCAAGTTTGTGTGGGACAGCGAGGTCGCCGAGATCCACGGTGAGAGCAAGCTCTCCGGTCTGACGCTGCGCAACCGCACCACGGGCGAGACGTCCGAGCTCCCCGTCACCGGTCTCTTCATCGCGATCGGCCACGACCCGCGGACCGAGCTGTTCAAGGGACAGCTGAAGCTCGACGACGAGGGCTACCTCAAGGTCGATGCGCCCAGCACGCGGACCAACCTCACGGGCGTCTTCGCCGCCGGCGACGTTGTCGACCACACCTACCGCCAGGCGATCACCGCGGCCGGCACGGGCTGCTCCGCCGCTCTCGACGCCGAGCGGTTCCTCGCTGCGCTGTCGGACAGCGAGGCGTCCGAGCCGGACAAGACCGCTTCGGTCTGATCCGCTCACCCAGCTTTCCCACCACCCACCGAGTAAGGAGATTGCCATGGCCGGCGCCACGGTGACCGTCACGGACGACAACTTCGAAGAGGTCGTCCTCAAGAGCGACAAGCCCGTCCTCGTGGACTTCTGGGCCACCTGGTGCGGCCCGTGCCGCCAGGTCGCCCCGTCCCTGGAGGCGATTGCCGCTGAGCACGACGAGATCGTCATCGCCAAGCTGAACACCGACGAGAACCCGGCCACCACCGCCAAGTACGGCGTCATGTCGATCCCGACCATGAACGTCTACCAGGGCGGCGAGGTCGTGAAGACCATCGTCGGTGCCAAGCCGAAGGCCGCGATCGAGCGCGACCTGGCGGACTACCTCGCCTGAGTCGCACCGCTACGTTTCACGGGAAACGGGCCCGCCCCTTGAGGGGTGGGCCCGTTCTCTGTTTCACGGGAAACGAGCCCCCTACAGCGGCCGGAGCGCAGGTTCCTTCTGTACCGCTCCCAGCAAACGGTCGAGCGCCAGCTCGACGTCTTCCTTCCACGAGATCGTGGTCCGCAGCTCGAGGCGCAGCCGGGGAAATCGGGGATGGGGACGTACGGTCTTGAAGCCGACCGCGAGGAGGTGATCGGCGGGCAGCACACACGCCGGCTCGCTCCAGCGGGCGTCGCCGAAGGCCTCGATCGCCTTGAAGCCGCGCTGGATGAGGTCCTTGGCGACCGTCTGAACCATCACCCGTCCCAGCCCCTGGCCTTGGTACCCGGGGATCAGCCACGCTGTCAGCAGCTGCACCGCGTCCGGCGAGACCGGGCTGGTGGGGAAGGCCGTGGAGCGCGGCACATAGGCCGGCGGGGCGTACATCACGAACCCGACGGGCACCTCGTCGACATAGACCACCCGTCCGCAGGACCCCCACTCGAGCAGTACTGCCGAGATCCAGGCTTCCTTTTCGAGCTCCGGACGCCCCGCCTTTACCGCGGCCTCACCGCTGACGGGGTCGAGCTCCCAGAAGACACAGGAGCGGCAGCGCTTGGGGAGGTCCGGAAGGTTGTCCAACGTGAGCGGTACGAGCCGACGGCCCATGGAACCAGGTCCTCACTTCTCTCGCCTGCCGCACCACGAAGCCCTGTCAGCGCCGCCTGCTCTCTGAGCAGACCGCCGACGAACCCTCCAAGGGCTGCGAGGCCGAACCCCGCTGCCAACAGTCCGGTGCGGCTCACCGATTGCATGGCCCTCTCCTCGGTGTGAGGTCTCTCCAGATGGATGCGTGCCATACCCGATCGCATCGTATCCACCCTTTACGGGCACGGGTACCGCAAGAGAGCAAAGGGCGGGCCGTGTTCCGGTAGGAGTTCCGGAACACGGCCCGCCCAGGAGCCGAGCGTGTCAGCTCACTCTTCCTCGTCGTTCTCCTCGGTCAGCGAATCGCCCAGCACGCGCCCCTCGCCAGGGGCCAGCGTGCCGAGGATGCGCTCCAGATCGTCCATCGAGGCGAACTCAACGACGATCTTTCCCTTCTTCTGGCCCAGGTCGACCTTCACCCGGGTCTCGAAGCGGTCGGACAGCCGGGAGGCCAGACCCGTGAGCGCGGGGGACACCCGGGCGCCCGCACGGGGGCCCTTGGTCTTGCTCGTGCTCGTGGGGGTGGACCCCATCAGCGTCACGATCTCCTCGACGGAACGAACCGACAGCCCCTCCGCCACAATGCGGCGAGCGAGGTGGTCCTGCTCTTCCGAGTCCTCCACGGACAGCAGGGCACGCGCATGACCTGCGGAGAGCACACCCGCGGCGAGCCGCTTCTGGACGGATGGCGAGAGCTTCAGCAGCCGCAGCGTGTTGGAGACCTGCGGGCGCGAACGCCCGATCCGGTCGGCCAGCTCGTCGTGCGTGCACTTGAAGTCCTTGAGCAGCTGGTCGTAGGCGGCTGCCTCTTCCAGCGGGTTGAGCTGTGCCCGGTGGAGGTTCTCCAGAAGCGCATCGAGCAGCAGCTTCTCATCGTCCGTGGCCCGCACGATCGCGGGAATCTTCTCCAGGCCGGCTTCCCGGCAGGCCCGCCAGCGGCGCTCACCCATGATGAGCTCATACCGCCCCGGTCCCGTCTGACGGACCACCACCGGCTGAAGCAGGCCCACCTCCTTGATGGAGGTGACCAGCTCGGCAAGGGCGTCCTCGTCGAAGACTTCTCGCGGCTGGCGCGGGTTCGGCCTGATCGCGTCCAGTGGCACCTCTGCGAAGTGCGCGCCTGCCACTTCCGAGACACCCGCCGAGGATGCCTCCGTCGCGGCCGGCGCTTCCGTTTCACGTGAAACACCGGGCGTCGGCAGCGACGTGACCTTGGCGGCCGCTACTCCTCGCTCCGGGGCCAATACCGGCGCGGACGACGGCGCCGCCGCCCCCTGCCCCGCGGAACCGGCATGGTCCGTGCTCTGCGGTGCGGCGGGGATCAGCGCACCGAGCCCACGGCCCAGGCCTCTACGTCGTTCGCTCACTGAGTCCCCTCCGGGATGCTGTGCTGTGCTTCATAGTTCACGCTGAGGCCCTGGCCCCCGGTCTGCGGGACCCCACGCAACGCGATCTCGCGGGCCGCTTCGAGATAGGAAAGCGAACCGCTGGATCCCGGGTCATAGGTGAGCACCGTCTGCCCATAGCTGGGTGCCTCGGAGATACGCACCGAGCGGGGGATGCTCGTACGGAGTACTTCGTGGCCGAAGTGGCTGCGCACCTCGTCTGCGACCTGAGAGGCCAGCCGGGTCCGGCCGTCGTACATGGTGAGCAGAATCGTCGAGACATGGAGTTCGGGATTGAGATGCCCTCGTACCAGATCGACATTCCGGAGCAGCTGGCCCAGCCCCTCCAGCGCGTAATACTCGCACTGGATCGGGATCAGGACCTCGGCGCCGGCCACCAGAGCGTTGACCGTCAGCAGGCCGAGCGAGGGCGGACAGTCGATGAAGATGTAGTCCAGCGGCTGTTCATACGCCTTGATGGCGCGGTCGAGCCGGCTCTCACGGGCCACCAGCGAGACCAGCTCGATCTCGGCACCCGCCAGATCAATCGTGGCCGGCGCACAGAACAGGCCCTCCACGTCCACGACCGGCTGCACCACATCGGAGAGCGGCTTGCTCTCCACCAGCACGTCGTAGATGGAGGGCACCTCGGAGTGGTGGTCGATCCCCAGTGCCGTCGACGCATTGCCCTGGGGATCGAGGTCGATCACCAGAACCCGCGCACCGTGCAAGGCCAAGGAGGCTGCCAGGTTCACCGTGGTCGTGGTCTTGCCGACCCCGCCCTTCTGGTTGGCAACCACCATGACCCGAGTCTGTTCAGGCCGGGGCAGCCCCTCACCCGCGCGGCCGAGTGCCTCCACCGCCAGCTGAGCTGCACGACCGATCGGGGTGTCGTCCATCGGGGGCGGCGTTTCACGTGAAACGTCGTCCCCGAACGACTCGCTACGGGGACCGGGGACCGGATCGGTCATCGGTCCCGCGATGTTGGCGTCGGACCGCAAGGATTCACTCTCCTCGACATCAGGCTCGCAATGTTCAGAGCCTGCCATGCTTTCGGCGTCGTGAACCAGTGAGGTCCGTTCTCCTGTGGACGAATCCACTTCTGTGGATACTTCGCTCACCCTTGTGGGTCCAGGGTCGCGCGGCGCAGCGGCCGCACGACCACGATCGATGATCCCTTGCAGCAGAGAACGACGTTTCACGTGAAACACGATGCCAGCGTCGCGCCCGAATGAGCCGCGACACTCCGTCTTGTGTTGCTTTGGCGGCATTGATGAGGTTCGTCCGTCCCTGTTCCATTACGAAACGGACGAACCTTCATCTCCCTGCCGCTCTGTGGTGGTGCTCCGGCACCAGAGCCTCAGCGTCGGCGCCCCCGCGACGCACGGCCCACCCGGGCCGCCTTCGCCCGCTTGGCCGCGAAACGCACACCGCCGGGGCTCTCGCCCACCTCGACCCGCACCACGGTCGACGGCGGATCCACCACACCCTCGCCCACGTGCACCACCGAGGTCTCCACCACGCCGAGCTTGCTCAGCGCCGCCCGGGCGCCCTTGAGCTCCTCCTCCGCGGCATCTCCCTTGAGCGCCAGCATCTCGCCGTAAGGACGCAGAAGCGGCACCCCCCAACCGGCCAGCCGATCGAGCGGAGCGACGGCCCGCGCCGTCACCACATGCACCTGGGGCAGCTTGCCCATGACCTCTTCGGCGCGCCCGCGCACGACGGTGACATGATCAAGCCCCAGCAGCTCGACGACCTCCTGAAGGAAGTTCGTCCGCCGCAGCAGTGGCTCCAGCAGCGTGATCTTCAGGTCCGGACGCACGAGGGCCAGCGGGATACCGGGCAGTCCGGCCCCCGAGCCCACGTCACAGACCGAGACGCCCTCGGGCACGACCTCGGAGAGCACCGCGCAGTTCAACAGATGCCGCTCCCACAGCCGCGGCACCTCGCGCGGGCCGATGAGCCCACGCTTTACGCCGGCATCGGCGAGAAGTTCGCCGTACCGCACGGCCTCCGGAAAGCGCTCGCCGAAAACCTCCTCCGCCGCCTTCGGCGCAGGAGGGAGCTCCGCTGCTGCCTCCGTCACGGGAACCGCCCTTCCTCTGGACTGCTTTTCCTGTCGGGAACCCGGGTTCCGCACCCGGGGTAACACAGAACGCTGACAAGTTTTGGCCCCGCCTGCGAGCAGACGGGGCCAAAGGAAAACGGGAGCGCTGAGCGGTCAGGCCGGGAGAACAACCACTCGGCGCTGCGGCTCCTCACCCTCGGACTCGCTCTGGAGCCCGGCCGCCGCCACCGCGTCGTGGACGACCTTGCGCTCGAACGGGGTCATGGGGTCGAGCTTCAGCGGCTTGCCGGTGCCCTTGACCTCCTCGGCCGCCTTCGCACCGATCTCCGCGAGCTCCTCGCGCTTGCGCGCCCGGAAGCCGGCGATGTCCAGCATCAAACGGCTGCGGTCACCGGTTTCACGGTGAACGGCCAGCCGAGTCAGCTCCTGCAGGGCCTCCAGCACCTCACCGTCGCGGCCCACCAGCTTCTGCAGGTCGCGGCTGGTCGAGTCGCTGATGATCGACACAGCGGCGCGGTCGGCCTCGACGTCCATGTCGATGTCACCGTCGAGGTCGGCGATGTCCAGCAGACCCTCGAGGTAGTCGGCCGCGATCTCGCCTTCCTGCTCCAGACGCGTCAGGGTGTCGGTGCCCTTGGTGGCAGGGGTCGTGTCCGTCACGAAAGGACTCCTTCTTACTTCTTGGACGGGTGCTTGGGGCGCTGCTGGCCCTTGCGCTGGCCGGACTTGGCGGTGCGGGACCCGGAGGCGCCGCCCTTCTCCTTGCCGTCCTGCGCGTCCTTCTTCTCCAGCGACTGCTTCTTCGCAGCACCCTGTCCGGCGCCCGAAGCGGATCCGGCTCGCGTGCGGTTCTGCGCACCGCCGGCCGGGGCCGCGCCGCCGGTCTGCCGCTGGGACTTCGACTGACGCTTGGGCTGCTGGCGGTTCTGGCGCGCCTCCTCGGCGGCCTGCTTCGCCTCGACGGCGGCCGGGTCCTCGACGAGCTTGCCGGCGGCCCGCAGCCGCTCCTGGCGCTCCTCGAAGGCCTTGCTGCCCGGGGTCGGGTTACGACGGATGACGAACATCTGCTGGCCCATGGTCCACACGTTGGTGGTCAGCCAGTAGACGAGAACACCGACGGGGAAGTTGATGCCGAAGACGGCGAACATGATGGGGAAGACGTACATCAGCATCTTCTGCTGCTGCATGAACGGCGTCTTCACCGTGAGGTCGACGTTCTTGGTCATCAGCTGGCGCTGCGTGTAGAACTGCGACGCCGACATCAGGACGATCATGATGATCGTGACCACGCGGACGTCGACCACGGAAGCGCCCAGGCTCTGGATCTTCTCCGCGCTGTCCATGAACTTCGCCGCCAGCGGCGCACCGAAGATGTGCGCCTTCTGCGCGCTCTCCAGCAGGGGCTGGTCGATGACGCCGACGGTCTTGTTCTGCGCGATGTGGCTCAGGACCTGGTACAGCGAGATGAAGAACGGCGACTGGGCCAGAATCGGGAGACAGCTCGAGAGCGGGTTGGTGCCCGTCTCCTTGTAGAGCTTCATCATCTCTTCGGACTGGCGCTGCTTGTCGCTCTTGTAGCGCTCCTGGATCGCCTTCATCTTCGGCTGGAGCGCCTGCATGTTCCGCGTCGACTTGATCTGCTTCACGAAGAGCGGGATCAGGCAGATACGGATCAGCACCACCAGCGAGACGATGGACAGACCCCACGCCGCGCCACTGTTCTTGTCGAAGATGAGGCTGTAGAACGAGTGGAACTGGACGATGATCCAGGAAACAGCGATATAGAGGGGACCGAGGATCGTGTCCACGAATCAGGCTCCTTGGGCGTTGGGCTGAGTCTCGGGCTGGGCGACAGGCTCAGGGACGGTGGGCCCGCCCAGGCGGCTCCTCAGCCGCTGATGCCAAACCGGACGCTTCCGGGGAGGGACGTGGTCGACGCCACCGAGCGACCACGGATTGCACCGCAGGATGCGCCAGGCTGTCAGCGCAGTCCCTTTCACCGCGCCGTGCCGGTCGATGGCCGTGTAGCCATAGTGCGAGCACGACGGGTAGTACTTGCAGACCGGTCCCAGCAAAGGGCTGATGGTCCACTGGTAGATCTTGATCAAAAGCAGCAGCGGGTACTTCACTGTGCGCTCCCTCCCGGGTCCCGTCCGGGGTTCCGGGGGCCTGCGGCGATGCCGCCGCCAGTCACAGCCCCCGGGGGATTGCAGCCTCTCGGCACCCCTCCCAGCAGCCGCTCCAGGGCGGCATCCAGGTCGCGGGCCAGCTGGTCGTGATCCGCATCACCCGCGCAGGGCAGGGCCCGTACGACAACCAGGCTACCGGCGGGCAGCCGGTCCAGCCGGTCGCGCACGAGATGCCGGAGCCTGCGCTTGACCTTGTTGCGCACGACCGCGTTGCCCACTGCCTTGCTCACGACGAAACCCGCACGTGCCGAGGGAACACTTTCCCCCGACCCGTGCGGGTCCGTTGAGCCGCTGCGGAAATGAACGACAAGGAGCGGGCGACCGGCCCTGCGTCCCCGGCGTACCGCGTTCGCGAAGTCCTCGCGCCGCCTCAGCCGATTCTCGGTAGGCAGCACGTCATGGACCTAGGTTCTGGCTGCTCAGGCCGACAGGCGGGCGCGACCCTTGCCACGGCGGGACGCGAGAATCGCGCGGCCGGCGCGGGTCCGCATGCGCAGGCGGAAGCCGTGGGTCTTCGCGCGGCGGCGGTTGTTCGGCTGGAAGGTGCGCTTGCTCACTCGGGGGCTCCAGGAATGCTTGTTGTCTCAAAAGAGACAGATGTGGGGCGTCGACTGGCTGTCACCGTGCGCCCACGAGTAGCTCGCAACGCCTAAGTGCACCGCTACACGATCACTTCGAGCGTGATCTTTGCCCATCGGAGGCAGGCGGCAGCAGCCATCGACAACTCGACCTGGTCACGGTACGCGCGGCTACGCCATCCGGTCAAACCGGCTCTTCGGCAGCGCCGGCCGGCGCCTTGTCAGGACACACTATGCACAGGCTGTGGACAACAACTTGAATCCCCAGGCCCGGCCTGACTACCGTGACGGAACCCCGATTCCTTCCCGCCCGTCCTGAGAATCACACATTCGTGGGACTGCTGAGAGAGCGTGCCCCGTGGCTGATGTACCTGCCGATCTTGCCGCAGTGTGGCCGCGCGTGCTCGACCATCTCCTTCGCGCGGAGGCCGACGGCCTCAAGCCCAAGGACCAGGACTGGCTCAAGCGCACCCAGCCCCTGGCGCTGGTCGCCGACACCGCACTGCTCGCCGTCCCCAACGAGTTCGCCAAGGGCGTGCTCGAAGGCCGGCTGGCGCCGCTGATCGGGGAGGCCCTCAGCCATGAGTGCGGCCGCCCGATCCGGATCGCGATCACCGTCGACGACTCCTCCGAGGAGCCCCCGGCGCAGTCCGCACCGCCCGCGTCCCAGCACCAGCCGTCGCCGCAGCACCAGTCGCCGCAGCAGCACGCGCCGCTCCACCAGCAGCCGCATCAGTCGCAGCAGCAGCACGATGCCTACGACGGCTACGAAGCGCGGCACGAGAACCGGCACGACAGCCGTCATGAGAACCGGCAGGGCTACGGGCACCAGGGCGACGACCTGCCCGGCGTCCGCCCCGCCTATCCGGACTACCAGCAGCCCCGGCACGAGCCCGGCGGCTGGCCGCAGCACTCCTCCGGCATGGCCGGCGGCCCCGGCCCCCGCGAGGACTACGGCTGGCAGCAACAGCACCTCGGCGGCTACCCCGAGCGCGACCCCTATGCCGGCCCGTCGTCCCATGGGTCTCAGCACCAGCAGCGGCAGAACGACTACCGCGGGCAGGCGCCCGAGCGCGGCGGGCCGCCGCAGCACTCCGACGGCCGCTCCCCCTATGACCAGCCGCGCCGTGACCTCTCCGAGCACCAGCCCGGCGGGCACAACGGCCGCGCGGGCGTCTCCGGCCCCGGCGCCGTGCTGCCCGCGCCCAGCGGGGCGCCCAGCCCGCTCGCCGCGCAGCCCGCGCCGGCGACCGGCCCCGGGGAACCGACCGCGCGGCTGAACCCGAAGTACCTCTTCGACACCTTCGTCATCGGCGCCTCCAACCGCTTCGCGCACGCCGCCGCGGTGGCCGTCGCCGAGGCGCCGGCCAAGGCGTACAACCCGCTGTTCATCTACGGGGAGTCCGGTCTCGGCAAGACGCACCTGCTGCACGCGATCGGGCACTACGCGCGCAGCCTCTATCCGGGCACCCGGGTGCGGTACGTGAGCTCGGAGGAGTTCACCAACGAGTTCATCAACTCCATCCGCGACGGCAAGGCGGACGCGTTCCGCAAGCGCTACCGCGACATGGACATCCTGCTGGTCGACGACATCCAGTTCCTGGCGAGCAAGGAGTCGACGCAGGAGGAGTTCTTCCACACCTTCAATACGCTGCACAACGCGAACAAGCAGATCGTGCTCTCCAGCGACCGGCCGCCCAAGCAGCTGGTCACCCTGGAGGACCGGCTGCGCAACCGCTTCGAGTGGGGTCTGATCACCGACGTCCAGCCGCCCGAGCTGGAGACCCGGATCGCGATCCTGCGGAAGAAGGCGGTCCAGGAGCAGCTGAACGCGCCCCCGGAGGTGCTGGAGTTCATCGCGTCCCGCATCTCGCGCAACATCCGCGAGCTGGAGGGCGCGCTGATCCGGGTCACGGCGTTCGCCTCGCTCAACCGGCAGCCGGTGGACCTGGGGCTGACCGAGATCGTGCTGAAGGACCTGATCCCCGGGGGCGAGGACGCGGCCCCGGAGATCACCGCGACCGCGATCATGGCTTCGACCGCCGACTACTTCGGGCTGACCATCGACGACCTGTGCGGCTCGTCGCGCAGCCGGGTGCTGGTCACCGCCCGCCAGATCGCGATGTATCTGTGCCGGGAGCTGACCGACCTCTCGCTGCCGAAGATCGGCGCACAGTTCGGCGGCCGGGACCATACGACCGTGATGCACGCCGACCGAAAGATCCGCGCGCTGATGGCCGAGCGGCGCTCGATCTACAACCAGGTCACCGAGCTCACCAACCGCATCAAGAACGGCTGAAGGCCGGCCACCGCCGGTCCAGCGCGGCCCGCTTCCGGCGCACGCCGGTCACCGCAGGACGTCCGAGGGCACTGCCGGATCCGTTTCCGGCAGCGCCTTTCGTCGTGTCGGAGCGGACCGCGCGGCGAGGCACCCGCGCTCCCTCCCTCTTCCTCCTTCTTTTCCGCTTCCTGCCCCGGCCTGCACCGCCCGCGACGTGACACCCACCGGGCGAGCGTCCCCGAGCGCTCCCGATGAACGCGTCACGCCCCGCTCTCCGTCCCGCTCCGAGGCTCTCCCGGCCCCTCCGACGCCCGTTCCGATCCGTCCCGACGCCGTCCCAAACCTGTGGAGCGCGCCGGCGGTGTTCGATTCCGCGGCCGGTCACGGCCTCTCTCCACAGATTGGGCAAGAATCTTCCGTCCACACGCTGGGGAGGGGAAAGTTATCCCTGTGGGATCCACAGGCAGGTGTTCTGACGGGGCATCGGAGGAGGTCAGCCGCGTGTGGATTTGTGGTCAACCCTTCTCCACAGGGTGTGGACAGCGAATCCGTCCACAGGAGGGGCCGCCGCTTGTCCACCGCCCGCCCACAGGCAAGCCGCTGTTGTCCCCAGCAATCCCCGGCTTCTCCACACCGCTGTCCACTGTTCGGCAACGCAACACCCGCTCTCACCGGGCCGAGTGAAAGCGGTCACACCAAGGTGATGGATTGGGCTGTGGGGAACGGGGGTAAAGCTGGGGATGGCGCTGGGGAGAAGTACCCGTCCCCTGTGCACCGGGTGTGCAGAACTTCCGGCGGTCCACAGAGACGCCGGCTTTTCCACGGCCGCCGCCCACAGGAGCAGTGGACAAAAAATCCGCGTTGACCTGCGCAAAAGCAGTTGTCCACGGTTTCCACAGCCCCTACTACTACGACCACGGATATCTACCGGGGAACTCGTTCGGAAACGGGGCCTGTGCACAAGTTGGCCGCCGGGCGTCCGGCATCGGTCGAGCCGACTTGACCCCGAGCCGCACCGACTGTCGGTGGCGTGCGTCAGACTGGTCTCCGGCAACCCAGCCGACGACGAAGGCCAGCAGGGCGAGAGCCAGCAACAGCAGGAGGCGGTTTCCGGTGAAGATCCGGGTGGAGCGCGATGTACTCGCGGAGGCAGTGGCCTGGGCGGCCAAGAGCCTCCCGGCCCGTCCGCCGGTGCCCGTCCTCGCGGGCCTGCTGCTGAAGGCGGAGGACGGCGCGCTGAGCCTCTCCGGCTTCGACTACGAGGTCTCCGCGCGGGTCTCGGTGGAAGCAGAGGTCGACGAAGAGGGCACGGTCCTCGTCTCCGGCCGCCTGCTCGCCGACATCTGCCGTGCGCTCCCCAATCGCCCGGTGGAGATCTCCACCGACGGTGTACGGGTCACCGTCGTCTGCGGCTCCTCGCGCTTCACCCTCCACACACTGCCTGTGGAGGAGTACCCGTCCCTGCCGACGATGCCCACCGCCACCGGCACCGTCCCCGGTGAGGTCTTCGCCGCGGCCGCCGCCCAGGTCGCCATCGCCGCCGGTCGTGACGACACCCTCCCGGTGCTCACTGGCGTACGCATCGAGATCGAGGGCGACACCGTCACCCTCGCCTCCACCGACCGCTACCGCTTCGCGGTGCGCGAGTTCCTGTGGAAGCCGGAGAGCCCGGACGCCTCCGCGGTCGCGCTGGTCCCCGCCAAGACGCTGCTGGACACCGCCAAGTCCCTGAGCAGCGGCGACACTGTCACGCTCGCGCTGTCCGGCTCCGGCCAGGGCGAGGGCCTGATCGGTTTCGAGGGCGCCGGGCGGCGGACGACGACGCGTCTGCTGGAAGGCGACCTGCCGAAGTACCGCACCCTCTTCCCGACCGAGTTCAACTCGGTCGCCGTGATCGACACCGCCCCGTTCGTCGAGGCCGTCAAGCGTGTGGCCCTGGTGGCCGAGCGGAACACCCCGGTCCGGCTGAGCTTCGAGCAGGGTGTGCTGATCCTGGAGGCCGGCTCCAGCGACGACGCACAGGCTGTGGAGCGGGTCGACGCCGACCTGGACGGCGACGACATCTCGATCGCCTTCAACCCGGGCTTCCTCCTGGAGGGCCTGTCGGCCATCGACTCCCCGGTGGCGCAGCTGTCCTTCACGACCTCCACCAAGCCCGCGCTGCTGAGCGGCCGGCCGGACAAGGACGCCGAGGCGGACGACGCGTACAAGTACCTGATCATGCCGGTGCGGCTCTCGGGCTGACGGCCGGACGGCAAAGGGGTGGCGGCTGTCCGGCGGACACCGGACAGCGCCCTGGCCACGGACCTTGCGGCGACCGGCTGACGGGCCCTGATGAGCGGCTGAGCCCACAGGTGTGCGCGGACCTGCGGGCGTAGGCTCGGACCCGGGTACGAACAGCAACCACTACGTGCAAAGAGGGTCTCTGATGGAGCTCGGTCTCGTCGGTCTCGGCAAGATGGGCGGCAACATGCGCGAGCGCATTCGCCGCGCCGGCCACACCGTCATCGGATACGACCGCAACCCCGACGTGGCGGATGTCAACAGCCTCCAGGGGCTGGTGGACAAGCTCAAGGGTCCGCGGGTGGTCTGGGTCATGGTGCCGGCCGGTGCCGCCACCCAGTCCACGATCGACGAGCTGGCCGAGCTGCTCTCGCCGGGCGACATCGTGGTGGACGGCGGCAACTCCCGCTGGACCGACGACGAGAAGCACGCCGAGGAGCTGAAGGCCAAGGGCATCGGCTTCGTCGACTGCGGCGTCTCCGGCGGCGTCTGGGGCCTGGAGAACGGCTACGCCCTGATGTACGGCGGCGACAAGGACGACGTCGCCAAGGTGCAGCCGATCTTCGACGCGCTCAAGCCCGAGGGTGACTTCGGCTCCGTGCACGCCGGCAAGGTCGGTGCCGGCCACTTCGCCAAGATGGTCCACAACGGCATCGAGTACGCGATGATGCAGGCCTACGCCGAGGGCTGGGAGCTGCTGGAGAAGGTCGACTCCGTCACCGACGTGCGCGAGGTCTTCCGCTCCTGGCAGGAGGGCACGGTCATCCGCTCCTGGCTGCTCGACCTGGCCGTCAACGCCCTCGACGACGACGAGCACCTCGAGAAGCTGCGCGGCTTCGCCGCCGACTCCGGCGAGGGCCGCTGGACGGTCGAGGCCGCGATCGACAACGCCGTGCCGCTGCCCGCGATCACGGCCTCGCTCTTCGCGCGCTTCGCGTCCCGTCAGGACGACTCCCCGCAGATGAAGATGATCGCCGCGCTCCGCAACCAGTTCGGCGGCCACGCGGTCGAGAGCAAGAAGTAGCGGACCACCGCACACACCACCAGCAAGCAGCAGCAACAGCCGGGGGAGGTCGGCGCCCAGCCATGCACGTCACGCACCTGTCCCTCGCCGACTTCCGCTCGTACGCCCGGGTCGAGGTTCCGCTCGACCCGGGCGTCACGGCGTTCGTGGGCCCCAACGGGCAGGGCAAGACCAATCTCGTCGAGGCGGTCGGCTACCTCGCCACGCTCGGCAGCCACCGCGTCTCCTCGGACGCCCCGCTGGTGCGGATGGGCGCCGAGCGGGCGATCATCCGGGCCGCTGTCACCCAGGGCGAGCGGCAGCAGCTGGTCGAGCTGGAGCTCAATCCGGGCAAGGCCAACCGCGCCAGGATCAACAGGTCGTCGCAGGTCAGGCCGCGGGACGTGCTGGGCATCGTCCGGACGGTGCTGTTCGCGCCGGAGGACCTGGCGCTGGTCAAGGGCGATCCGGGCGAGCGCCGGCGGTTCCTGGACGAGCTGATCACCGCGCGTTCGCCGCGGATGGCCGGGGTGCGCTCGGACTACGACCGCGTCCTCAAGCAGCGCAACACCCTGTTGAAGACCGCGGCGCTGGCGCGCAGGCACGGCGGGCGGCAGATGGACCTGTCGACGCTGGACGTGTGGGACCAGCATCTGGCCCGCGCGGGCGCCGAGCTGCTGGCGCAGCGGCTGGACCTGATCGCCGCGCTGCAGCCGCTCGCGGACAAGGCCTATGAGCAGCTGGCGCCGGGCGGCGGGCCGCTGGCGCTGGAGTACCGCGGTTCGGCGGGCGAGGCGATGGCCGCCGCCGCGACCCGCGAGGAGCTGTACGGCGTGCTGCTGGCGGCGCTCGGCGAGGCCCGTAAGGGGGAGATCGAGCGCGGGGTGACGCTGGTCGGCCCGCACCGCGACGATCTGGTGCTCAAGCTGGGGCAGCTCCCGGCGAAGGGGTACGCCAGCCACGGCGAGTCCTGGTCGTATGCGCTGGCGCTGCGGCTGGCGTCGTACGACCTGCTGCGGGCCGAGGGCAACGAGCCGGTGCTGGTGCTCGACGACGTCTTCGCCGAGCTGGACGCGCGGCGCCGCGAGCGGCTGGCGGAGCTGGTGGCCCCGGGCGAGCAGGTGCTGGTGACGGCCGCGGTGGACGACGATGTGCCGGGCGTCCTGGCCGGGGCGCGCTTTGCGGTGTCCGACGGCGCCGCGGAGAAGGTGACCCGGTGAGCGAGGAACAGCCCGACCGGCCGACCCCCGAGCTCTCGGGTGTGGACCTGGCCCGGCAGGCGCTGGTGGCCGCGAAGGAGCAGGCGCGTGCGCGGGGCGCGGCCGCGCAGCAGAAGAAGCAGGCCCGGCGCGGGGGGCTGCGCTCCGGCGCGCGGGCGGACGGACGCGACCCGCTGCCGCTCGGTGCGGCGATCAACCGGCTGATCACGGAGCGCGGCTGGGAGACCCCGGCCGCGGTCGGCGGGGTGATGGGGCGCTGGCCGCAGCTGGTCGGGCCCGAGGTGGCGCAGCACTGCGAGCCGCAGAAGTACGACGAGGACGCCCGGGTCCTGACGGTCCAGTGCGATTCGACGGCCTGGGCGACGCAACTGCGGCTGCTGGCGCCGACGCTGGTCGCCCGCCTCAACGAGGACCTGGGCCACGGCACCGTAAAGATGATCAAGGTGTTGGGTCCCGGGGGCCCCGCGCGCCGGTACGGATCCCTGCGGGCACCGGGCAGCAAGGGCCCCGGCGACACCTACGGCTGACCCCTGGGACGCCCCTTGACGGGTGAGGCGGATGAGACCCCGCTCACGGTAGTCGCCGGTTGACAGTCCGAAGCGCTGAGTGCCCGTGTGAGCGTCCTGAGGCCCCTTCTCGGATATGGGGAGTCGGCGGACGCCAGTTCAGGGCGGCACATGACGACTCAGGTGCCTCCAAACCCCCATGAGTGTCGGCGCTACCGGTAGACTGGTGCCAATCCCGCCCACTCGCGGAACATGTCGAACGACGCAGCCCCGCCCGCCTGTCTTCCCAGGGGTGATCCCCGCAGGCGCGGAAGGGCTCGTGCTGTGCCAGAAAGGGCGCTTCGTGGCCGACTCCGGCGACCTCAACGAGAACAACACGGCTTCTACTGAAGAGGGGGTTCCGGCCGGCGCCCTGGGCGACTCCGCGGTGGAGAAGTCGTACGACGCCAGTGCGATCACCGTCCTCGAAGGCCTGGACGCGGTCCGCAAGCGCCCCGGCATGTACATCGGCTCGACGGGCGAGCGGGGTCTGCACCACCTCGTGCAAGAGGTGGTCGACAACTCCGTCGACGAGGCGATGGCCGGGCACGCGGACACCATCGACGTGACGATCCTGCCGGACGGCGGCGTGCGCGTCGTGGACAACGGCCGCGGCATCCCGGTCGGCATCGTGCCGTCGGAGAACAAGCCGGCCGTCGAGGTTGTCATGACGGTCCTGCACGCCGGTGGCAAGTTCGGCGGCGGCGGCTACGCGGTCTCCGGTGGTCTGCACGGCGTGGGTGTCTCCGTCGTGAACGCGCTGTCGCAGCGGGTGGCGGTCGAGGTCCGCACGGAGGGCCACCGCTGGACGCAGGACTACAAGCTCGGTGTGCCGACCGCGCCGCTGGCGAAGAACGAGGCGGTCGACTCGACCGGCACCTCCGTCACCTTCTGGGCCGACGGCGACATCTTCGAGACCACCGAGTACTCCTTCGAGACGCTCTCCCGGCGCTTCCAGGAGATGGCCTTCCTCAACAAGGGCCTGACGATCTCGCTGACGGACGAGCGCCCGGACCACGTGGACGAGGAGGGCAAGCCGCTCTCGGTGCGGTACCACTACGAGGGCGGCATCGTCGACTTCGTGACGTACCTCAACTCGCGCAAGGGCGAGCTGGTGCACCCGACGGTGATCGCGGTGGAGGCCGAGGACAAGGAGCGGATGCTCTCGGTCGAGATCGCGATGCAGTGGAACACCCAGTACAGCGAGGGTGTCTACAGCTTTGCGAACACCATCCACACCCATGAGGGCGGTACCCACGAGGAGGGCTTCCGCGCGGCGCTGACGGGTCTGATCAACCGCTACGCCCGCGACAAGAAGCTGCTGCGCGAGAAGGACGACAACCTCACGGGCGAGGACATCCGCGAGGGTCTGACGGCGATCATCTCGATCAAGCTCGGCGAGCCGCAGTTCGAGGGCCAGACCAAGACGAAGCTCGGCAACACCGAGGCCAAGACCTTCGTCCAGAAGATCGTCCACGAGCACCTCACGGACTGGCTGGACCGCAACCCCAACGAGGCCGCGGACATCATCCGCAAGGGCATCCAGGCCGCGACCGCGCGGGTGGCGGCCCGCAAGGCGCGGGACCTGACCCGCCGCAAGGGCCTGCTGGAGACGGCGTCGCTGCCGGGCAAGCTGAGCGACTGCCAGTCCAACGACCCGACCAAGTGCGAGATCTTCATCGTCGAGGGCGACTCCGCCGGCGGCTCGGCCAAGTCCGGCCGCAACCCGGAGTACCAGGCGATCCTGCCGATCCGCGGCAAGATCCTCAACGTCGAGAAGGCCAGGGTCGACAAGATCCTGCAGAACAACGAGGTCCAGGCCCTGATCTCGGCCTTCGGCACCGGCGTGCACGAGGACTTCGACATCGAGAAGCTCCGCTATCACAAGATCATCCTGATGGCGGACGCCGACGTCGACGGTCAGCACATCAACACCCTGCTGCTCACCTTCCTCTTCCGCTTCATGCGTCCGCTGGTCGAGGCCGGGCACGTCTACCTCTCCCGCCCGCCGCTGTACAAGATCAAGTGGGGCCGGGACGACTTCGAGTACGCCTACTCCGACGCGGAGCGGGACGCGCTGATCGAGCTCGGCAAGCAGAACGGCAAGCGGATCCGCGAGGACTCGATCCAGCGGTTCAAGGGTCTCGGTGAGATGAACGCCGAGGAGCTGCGCATCACGACCATGGACACCGACCACCGGGTCCTCGGTCAGGTCTCGCTGGACGACGCGGCCCGTGCGGACGACCTGTTCTCCGTGCTGATGGGCGAGGACGTCGAGGCGCGCCGCTCGTTCATCCAGCGCAACGCCAAGGACGTCCGCTTCCTCGACATCTGAGCCCTGTCGGCCCGAACAACAGCCGCAGCTCGAAAGGACTTTGAACCACCATGGCCGACGAGAACCCCCCTGTGACCCCGGACGGCGTGACCGCCGAGGGCGCGCCCGCCGCCATCGAAGGCGTCGGGATGCGTGTCGAGCCCGTCGGGCTCGAGACGGAGATGCAGCGCTCCTACCTCGACTACGCGATGTCCGTCATCGTCTCGCGTGCGCTGCCGGACGTCCGGGACGGCCTCAAGCCCGTCCACCGCCGCGTCCTGTACGCCATGTACGACGGCGGCTACCGCCCCGAGAAGGGCTTCTACAAGTGCGCCCGCGTCGTCGGCGACGTCATGGGTACGTACCACCCGCACGGCGACTCCTCGATCTACGACGCCTTGGTCCGCCTGGCGCAGCCCTGGTCGATGCGGATGCCGCTGGTCGACTCCAACGGCAACTTCGGCTCACCGGGCAACGACCCGGCGGCCGCCATGCGGTACACCGAGTGCAAGATGGCGCCGCTGTCGATGGAGATGCTCCGGGACATCGACGAGGAGACCGTCGACTTCCAGGACAACTACGACGGCCGCAACCAGGAGCCGACGGTCCTGCCGGCCCGCTTCCCCAACCTGCTGATCAACGGCTCGGCCGGCATCGCGGTCGGTATGGCCACCAACATCCCGCCGCACAACCTGCGCGAGGTCGCGGCCGGCGCCCAGTGGGCGCTGGAGCACCCGGAGGCCTCCGCCGAGGAGCTGCTGGACGCGCTGATCGAGCGGATCAAGGGCCCGGACTTCCCCACCGGCGCGCTGGTGGTGGGCCGCAAGGGCATCGAGGAGGCCTACCGCACCGGCCGCGGCTCCATCACGATGCGCGCGGTGGTCGAGGTCGAGGAGATCCAGAACCGCCAGTGCCTGGTGGTCACCGAGCTGCCCTACCAGGTCAACCCCGACAACCTCGCCCAGAAGATCGCCGACCTGGTCAAGGACGGCAGGATCGGCGGCATCGCGGACGTCCGCGACGAGACCTCCTCGCGCACCGGCCAGCGCCTGGTCATCGTGCTCAAGCGGGACGCGGTCGCCAAGGTCGTCCTCAACAACCTCTACAAGCACACCGACCTCCAGACCAACTTCGGCGCGAACATGCTGGCGCTGGTCGACGGGGTGCCGCGCACGCTCTCGCTGGACGCGTTCATCCGCAACTGGGTGACGCACCAGATCGAGGTCATCGTCCGCCGGACGAAGTTCCGGCTGCGCAAGGCCGAGGAGCGGGCGCACATCCTGCGCGGCCTGCTCAAGGCGCTGGACGCCATCGACGAGGTCATCGCGCTGATCCGGCGCAGTGAGACGGTCGACGTGGCGCGCGAGGGCCTGATGGGCCTGCTGGAGATCGACGAGATCCAGGCGAACGCGATCCTGGAGATGCAGCTGCGCCGGCTGGCCGCCCTGGAGCGCCAGAAGATCACCGCCGAGCACGACGAGCTGCAGCGCAAGATCAACGAGTACAACGCGATCCTGGCCTCCCCGGAGCGCCAGCGCCAGATCATCAGCGAGGAACTCGCCGCCATCGTCGACAAGTTCGGCGACGACCGGCGCTCCAAGCTGGTGCCCTTCGAGGGCGACATGTCCATCGAGGACCTGATCGCCGAGGAGGACATCGTCGTCACGATCACCCGTGGCGGCTATGTGAAGCGGACCAAGACCGACGACTACCGCTCGCAGAAGCGCGGCGGCAAGGGCGTGCGGGGCACGAAGCTCAAGGAAGACGACATCGTCGACCACTTCTTCGTCTCCACCACCCACCACTGGCTGCTCTTCTTCACGAACAAGGGCCGGGTCTACCGCGCCAAGGCGTACGAACTCCCCGACGCGGGACGCGACGCCCGGGGTCAGCATGTGGCCAACCTCCTCGCCTTCCAGCCGGACGAGCAGATCGCGCAGATCCTGGCGATCCGCGACTACGAGGCCATGCCGTACCTGGTGCTCGCCACCAAGGCCGGCCTGGTGAAGAAGACGCCGCTCAAGGACTACGACTCGCCGCGTTCCGGCGGTGTCATCGCGATCAACCTGCGCGAGCAGGAGGACGGCACCGACGACGAGCTGATCGGCGCCGAGCTGGTGTCGGAGAACGACGACCTGCTGCTGATCAGCAAGAAGGCCCAGTCGATCCGGTTCACGGCGACGGACGAGGCGCTCCGCCCGATGGGCCGGGCCACGTCCGGTGTGAAGGGCATGAGCTTCCGCGAGGGCGACGAGCTGCTCTCGATGAACGTGGTCCGCGCCAACACCTTCGTGTTCACCGCCACCGACGGCGGCTACGCCAAGCGCACCGCGGTCGACGAGTACCGCGTCCAGGGCCGCGGCGGTCTGGGGATCAAGGCCGCGAAGATCGTGGAGGACCGGGGCTCCCTGGTCGGCGCGCTGGTCGTCGAGGCGACCGATGAGATCCTCGCGGTGACGCTCGGCGGTGGCGTGATCCGTACGCGGGTCAACGAGGTGCGGGAGACCGGCCGTGACACCATGGGCGTTCAACTGATCAACCTGGGCAAGCGTGATGCTGTGGTCGGCATCGCATGGAACGCCGAGGCCGGTCGTGAAGCCGAAGAGGTCGACGGGGGCGCGGTGCCCGACGAGGCCGGCGCGGCCGAGGAGACCGCGCCCACGGCGGCCGAGGGCGAGCAGCCCGCGGCGGAGTAGCACGAGGAGTAGGTCGTGAGTGGAGCCACGGGCGCTGCGGCGGGTCGATCGGGAGCCGGGAAGGATTCCCCGTCCGGACCCGCAACCGTGACGGAGGACAGCGCCCGTGGCTCCGCCGTTTCCGACAGCGGGCCCCGGGACGAGGGCCCGCACGAAGGGGGAGCCGTGACCGAGACCCGTCAGCCGCAACCGCAGCCCCAGGGGAAGGCCGGGGGCGGCACTGAGCAGCCGTACCAGCCGCCTCAGGCGTATCCCACCGGCGGGGGGAAGGGCGGCGGGCAGGCGGTGCGCCTGCCGCGTACGGGTGCCCGTACGGCCCCGCGGACCCGCAAGGCCCGGCTGCGGGTGGCACGGGCCGATCCGTGGTCCGTCATGAAGGTCAGCTTCCTGCTCTCCGTCGCCCTGGGCATCTGCACGGTCGTGGCCGCCGCGGTGCTGTGGATGGTCATGAACGCGATGGGTGTCTTCTCCACGGTCGGCGGGACGATCAGCGAGGCCACCGGCTCCGGCGACGGCGGCGGCTTCGATCTGCAGTCGTTCCTGTCGCTGCCGCGGGTGCTGCTCTTCACGTCGATCATCGCGGTGATCGACGTGGTGCTGGCGACCGCGCTGGCCACGCTCGGCGCGTTCATCTACAACCTGTCGGCGGGCTTCGTCGGCGGTGTGGAACTCACCCTCGCCGAGGACGAGTGACCTCCTCTAGGGAGGGCGTTCGGGAGGCTCCGGGAACCGATTTTGGGAACGCCTCTGAAGTGCGCTAATCTTCTGGTGCAGCGAGCGCGCGGCTATAGCTCAGACGGTTAGAGCGCTTCCCTGATAAGGAAGAGGCCCCAGGTTCAAGTCCTGGTAGCCGCACTGCACAATCGGCCCGGCCGGGGAACTCCCCGGCTGGGCCGATTCGTTGTACGGAGGCGGAAGTTGGCTCGCGGCAGCGGCCTCGGACGAGGTGTCGCCGGCCGTGGGCTAGGTAACCAATCGGTATCGGCCGGTGTGTATCATCGGCCGACATAGGTCCCCTACGTCAACGAAAGACGAGGTCGCGCGGTGAAGAAGCTTCTCCTGGTCGCACTGGCCGCCATCGGCGGGCTCCTCGTGTACCGCCAGATCCAGGCGGATCGCGCCGAGCAGGATCTGTGGACGGAGGCGACCGACTCCGTGCCCGCAGGTTCGGGTGTCTGAGACCCCTCACAGCACAGCAGGTTCGTACGGACCCCGATTGCCCCTGGCGATCGGGGTTTCGTGCGTCTGAGGGGGGACGGGGCGGCCGGGGTGGCGGTTGTGGGGGCCATGGTGGGCTGGCGGGTGGCCGGATGTTGTTGCTGGACCGCGCTCCCTTCCTTTCTTCGCTAAAGCAACTAATTAGCTTGCGATGGCAAATGTTGTGGGGTGGTCGCAGGTCATCAGGGGGGCGGGGCATGGCATGCCGATCGCGCAGCGGGGTGGCGGCGTTGCCGGGGGATGCGGCCTGTCCTGGCCGCCGGACCACTTCAGGCCACCCGCCTCAAGCGGGTGCGAGGCAACTGCCGCGCGACGTCGCCCTGCAGGGCTGCCGCCCAACTCGCTGCATCCGGCGTCGAACTGCGCATCGACGCGGCTCCGTCAGATCGGCCAACATCCGCGTGGTGGCCGATGGGCGGTGGTCGATGGTCGTTGGCCGGTGGAGCTGATGTTTCACGTGGAACATCAGCGGGGGAAGGCGAAGAGCGGTCCGGAGGCCGGGGTGACGGCGGTCCGGACCGATGCCCCGCTGGACGATTACCGGGCCTCGGCAGACGGCACACAGGACGGCGGTGGAGGATGGTCCACAGGACGCGTGGTGGCCGTCGCCATCGGGCGGTGGGCGTAGCGCTGCCGGCTGGTCTCGCGGTTTCCCACGGGGCCCGCGGGAGGCCATGGTCCGGTCCGGGAATTCCGATCCGATGAGGGGTGGCTCGTGGTGACGGGGTGCATGACGCACAGGGGCATGGCCGCACTGACGGCGCTCGCCGCGGTGATGCTCCTGCCGGGGGCGGTGGGCGTGGCCTCGGCCGACAGCGTCCACGGCTACCGGACGGGGGACGGTGCCACGGCGACCAAGGGCGCCTCCGACTCCAGCCAGGCGCCGCAGCTCAAGCCCGGACTGCACACCGACTCCATCAAGAGCGGTGAGCAGAAGTACTACGCCGTCACCCTGGACGACCGGACCAGCGCGTACTTCTCGGCCGTCGCGGCTCCCCGGCCCGGCACCAAGGTCAAGGACTACGGCGACAAACTGACCCTCACCGTCCAGGACAGCGACGGCACGACCTGCGGTGCACAGGCCCGTCCGTCGTTCAACGGCGGCGGCATGGCGTACCCGATCGCCGACTACGCCAGCCGTCGCATCGGCGCCGACCGTACGGAGTGTCAGAAGGCCGGCCGGTACTACCTGGTGATCAGCCGTGAGGGGGCGGCGGCCTCCGGCCCCGGGAGCTGGCCGCTCGAAATCGACTACCTCGTCGAGCCTCCGCTCCGGGGCAGCACCCCCGCCCGGCCGGGCCAGGGCAGTTGGAGCACCGCCACGCCCGCACCGCGCACGGATGCCACGAAGCGCAGCGCCAGGGGCGGCACCGGCTTCAACGACGCGGGTTCGGTCGACACCGGGGTCTGGAAGGACCGGATCACGCCGGGCGAGACCCGCTTCTACCGCGTACCGGTGGACTGGGGGCAGCGGCTCAACCTGAGCGCGGAGCTGCCGAACGCGCCCTCCGGGGCCTCCGGCTTCCTCGCCCGGATGCTCGGTCTGGGGGTCTACAACCCGGCGCGGGGGGCGGTCGGCGACCTCCGCTTCGTCTCGTACACCGGCAAGCCGGCCGCCGCGAAGGCGTTCACCGCGCCTGTCGAGTACGGCAACCGCTTCAACCCGACCCACTCGGTCAGCGCGATGCGGTTCGCGGGCTGGTACTACCTGGAGGTCAGCCTGCACCCCGATGCCGAGCGGTACTTCCCCAAGGGGGCGCAACTCACCCTCCGGGTGGATGTCCGCGGCACCGCCAAGGCCGGGCCCGGTTACGCGAAGCCGACCGGCATTTTCTCCGTCACGCCCGACGACCGGGAGACGGCGGAGAAGGGCCAGACGGCACACGAGGCCGCGAAGAGCGGCACCCTGATGACGGTGGCCTACACCGGGATCGGCACGGGGGTGGTGCTGCTGGCGGGCCTGGGGGCGTGGACGCTGATGGCACGGCGGGCCTACCGGAGCGGTGCACGGGTTGCGGCCGGCGGTGCGGTCTCGGCGGTCGCTCCGGGGGCGGCGAGGGCTCCGGGCACGGCGGGCGGTCCGGGCGATCAGCCCTCGCTGCCGGGACAGGCGACGCAGTCCGCCCAACAGGCCCGGCAGAAGCCGCCGTTCGGCCCGCCACAGGGCTGGTAGCGGGCGGTACGGGGGGCCGCGGTTCCCCGGCCGCTCAGCGCCCGCCTGGCGGGGCCGCCCGGCCGGCTCACCGCGCCGCCTCAGGCGGAGAGCAGTGCCCAGACGCCGACCGCGATGCACAGCAACGCTACGACCAGCACCGGGATCGCGACCTTCGCCGGCGGTCCGGGCTTCCGGTACGCGGCGGGGGCCACCATGGCCGGTGCGGCGGCGACGGCACCGGCCGGAGGCTGTCCCGGGACCGGGTGCGGCCCCGCCGTGTAGGGGCGGGTCGCGGACTGCTCCGGGGGGACGGCGGCCGTGGGCACATACGCGGGCGCCGGGGGCGGGGGAGGAGTCAGGGGCGGACCGGACGCCGGGCCGGACCCGGCCCAGGCGCCGTGCCCCGTGGGCGTACTGCCGTGGCCCGGGGCCGTGGTGCCGTGCCCGGTGGGTGTACGGCCCTGGCCGGTGGACGGACCGCCGTGGCCGGCGGGCGCGGCGGTCCGGCCGGTGAACGCCTCCCTCTGCCCCGTGAACGCATCTCCCTGCCCCGTGGGCACATGTCCGTGTCCGGTGGGCACCGCCCCGTGCACCCCGTGCCCGGTGGGCGCACCGACCGGGCCGGTGGGCGCCCCGCCCGGCATCGGCGGCGGGTGCTGTGCCGACGGGGTGCTCGGCTCCGGCGGGGCGAGCTGGAAACTCCCGGTGTCCGACATGGACACCTGCCCGGTGGTGCCGGTGCCCGCGGCGGCACCGGCCGTCACGGGCCCCTCGGCAGCCCGGTTCCGCAGCGGCCCGTCCGTCCCGAAGCCGGCCGGGAGCGGGCCTATGTGGTCGAAGACCTCGACGATCTCGTCCTCGATCGTTGCGTCCGGCAGCAGTTCGGCCGTCGAGATGACCGCCTTGCGGGCCCCTGTGGCCGTCCTGAACCGCGCTTCCGGGTCGGGGTGCACCAAGGACGCCAGCACCTGCCACAGCGGCTCCGGCACCCCTTCGGGGGCGTTCGGGACGCCGTGCCGGGTGAAGTGCTCGACCAGGGCGTCGGCGTCCGGCTTGGTGCCGGTGACCAGGTAGAGCGCGACCAGGCCGACCGCGAACAGGTCTGCGGGGAAGTCCGGTTCGGCGCCCTGCAACTGCTCCGGCGCGAAGTAACCGGGCGTGCCGACCACGAGGTTGGCCTCGGTGAGCCGCGGCTCGCCCTTGCGCATGGCGATGCCGAAGTCCGACAGCCGCAGGTGCGGTCTGCCGGTGCCGGTGGCCTCCAGCAGGATGTTCGCCGGCTTGATGTCGCGGTGGACCACGCCCTCCGCGTGCACCGCGGTCAGCCCCGCCAGCAGCTGGTCCAGGAGCAGGCACACGAACCGCGGCGGCAACGGGCCGTAGTCCCCGATCAGATGGGCCAGCGAGCCGCCGTGCACCAGGTCCATGGTGAACAGGACCTTGTCGTCGTCCGCGGCCCAGCTCGCCGGGGCCAGCACATGCGGATGGTCGATCCGCAGCGCCTGTTCGCGGACGAAGCGCAGCAGGGTGTGGGCGTCGCTCTGCTGCAGCACCTTGGCGGCGACGTAGCGGCGGCGCCGGGCGTCCCAGGCCCGCCAGACCGCGCCCACCCCGCCCCGCCCGATCGGGTCGACCAGCTCGTACCGGCCGGCGAAGATCTCACCCATGGCGCCCCGTCCGCTTCCCGAACTCGCAAGGTCCCCTGTGGCTAGCTCTGATGCGCCTCGTAATGGGCGACCGCGTCCGCGGTGCGACCGGCACCGTAGACCCGGAGGAACTCTGCCAGTTCGGGGTGAGCGGGGGCGAGGGTGTTCGCCGCATCGATGATGTCCCCGGCGTCGGAGACCGACCGCAGCAGCGACTGGATCTCCCGCACCACACGCCGGACCGTGGTCGCCCCCGTCGACGACGTCTGCTGCGCGGTGTTGTTGAGCACCGAACCCCCCGCCGTCTTCTTGATTTCCTCCATGCGGTCGGTGGCCTCGGCGGCGCTGACGCTGCCGTCGGCGACCTGGCCGGCCAGGTCCTGCAGCGCCTGCACCCGCTGCACCACGGCCGGGTTGCCTATCTTCGCGCGCTGCCCGCTCATCAGCTGCGACAGCATCGGGGCCGACAGGCCGAGCACAGCGGCGAGCCGGGCCTGGTTGAGGCCGAGATCGTCGATGAGACGGCGGAACAGCGCACCCAGAGGCTCCCCGTACCAACTGCGCTGCAGCTCCCGGGCCCGCGCGGTGGCTTCCTGCTGTGCCGTGTCCATACCGTCTCCCCTGTCTCCCCGGTCGCTTCGCTGCCGCGAATCTCGCGAAGCATCCTACGGAGAGCGACGGTGTGCGGCGATACCCGGTCGGGAAAGCGGTCGGACACCGGGTACCCTGGTGCGCGAAGGGGCCTTAGCTCAGTTGGTAGAGCGCTGTCTTTGCATGGCAGATGTCAGGGGTTCGACTCCCCTAGGCTCCACTCCCCAAGCCCTTCCGATCCGCGTAGCCGCTGGTCAGAGGGGCTTTTGTGGTTCCTGACGGGGTGTTGGCCCGCCCGCTGTGGCGCGGTCGCACCCGGTACGCGAACGGGCCGTGCCCGCGCCCCTCGTAGGGGGTGGGGACACGGCCCGTGCAACCTGCGGGGTCCGTGGTCAGGCTGTGGTGCCGCCGCCGCGCTCGTCGGCCTCCGCATCGGCCTGCTTGGCCTGGACCTCGGGGTCGAGTGAGGCGCCCTCGCTGCCGTCGACCGCGCTCAGCCGTCCGCGGTCGCTGACCTCGGTGGGCGCCGGCGGCTCGACCAGCCAGTCCGGGTTGGCCTGCTTGTCCCACCACTTCCAGGCGGCGACCGCACCGCCGGCCAGGATGCCCAGCACGGCCAGGCGCTTGGCGAGCTTGCCGCACTTGGCCCGCCGGCTGTGCTTCTTCTGGAGCTTGGCGATCTCGGCGGCCGTCACCTGGCCGCGGAGGGCGGCGAGGGCCGCGGTGCCGCGGGCGAGGGCCTCCTCGCGCACCGGCTCGGCCGCGGCGCGCGCGTGGGTCACGGCGTTCTCCAGCCTCGGTGCCGTGTAGTCGGCCGCCTGGCGGGCCGCCTTACGGGTCCGGCAGGCCGCGCGGGTCGCCGCCGCGTCCACCTTGGGCGGCAGCGTGCCCCGGGCGTGCTCGATGCGCGGGTGCAGGTGGGTGTCGTACTGCGTACGTGCCTGGTGGGCGGCCTCCGCCACCTTGGGAGCCGCGCGCGTCCGGGCCTCGTGAGCGAAGTGCACGGCGGCGTCCTTCGCCGTACCGGCATAGGGAGCCACCACCTCCGCGGCGTGCCGCACGCTGTCCTTGGCCGAACCGGTCGCGGCGCGCACGCTGTCCTTGCGGGTCACGGGATCCTCCTCCTCGGTGGCGTGTCCGGGGCTTGGGGGCTGGTCCCCCGTGTCTTGCTCTATCGCCTGTCCACCCGTTTGAAGATCATGCCCGCTCATGCGCGGTACGGCATGTGCGAGCGGGCATCCGGGTCATTGCGGACGTTCCGGAGCCTTGTGAACGACAATGCCACGATTTCCCCGTTCAGGCGCAGGAAATCAGTACGAAAGCCTCCACGAGAAGAGGGGCGGACGGCGCGCGCGAGGCGGCCGAGGGCCCGATGGGCGGCCGCGGGCGGGCATCGGCGAAACGCCGCGCGCAGCTCGGTGCGGCGCCGTGGTCGAGCCATGGGAGGGGTCTTCCGTGCGAGGATCGGGAACCGTCAGTGAAGACTTATGGAAGGTTGATCGTGGCTGAGCAGCTCTACGCCACCCTGAAGACGAACCAGGGCGACATCGAGATTCGGCTCCTGCCGAACCATGCACCCAAGACGGTCAAGAACTTCGTCGAGCTCGCCAACGGTGAGCGGGAGTGGACCCACCCGGCGACCGGCAAGAAGTCCACGGACCGGCTCTACGACGGCACCGTCTTCCACCGGGTGATCAGCGGTTTCATGATCCAGGGCGGCGACCCGCTGGGCAACGGCACCGGCGGCCCCGGCTACGAGTTCGCGGACGAGTTCCACCCGGACCTGGCCTTCAACAAGCCGTACCTGCTGGCCATGGCCAACGCCGGTCCGGGCACGAACGGCTCGCAGTTCTTCATCACCGTCGGCGCGACGGCGTGGCTGACCGGCAAGCACACCATCTTCGGCGAGGTCAGCAACGAGGCGGGCAAGAAGGTCGTCGACGCCATCGCCGGCACCCAGACCAACCCGCGTACCGACCGTCCCGTCCAGGACGTCGTCATCGAGTCGGTCGTCGTCGAGACCCGCTGAAGCGCGTCTTGCGCCCCGGCCGGGTCCGGGGAACCATTGCGCCCCGCCCGGTCGTACATCAGGCGGGGCGCGAGCTCGTCCGGAGAAGGACGGCCGGGCGACGTGAAGCGCTGACGCGCCCGGACGGAGAAGAGGACGAGGGGACGATGGACCAGGTGCCAGGCAGCCCGCACACGCCGCAGGACGCGCAGGGGAACGACGGTCTGCCCGGCTGCTACCGCCACCCGGACCGTCCGACCGGCATCCGCTGCACCCGCTGCGAGAAGCCGATATGCCCGGAGTGCATGGTCAGCGCCTCGGTCGGCTTCCAGTGCCAGGCCTGTGTGCGCGGCGGCAGCGGCACCGGCCACGCGCCGCACGCGACGACGCCCCGCACCCTCGCGGGCGGCACCATCGCCGCCGACCCGCGGCTGGTCACCAAGATCCTGCTGGGGCTGAACGCCGCCGTCTTCCTCGCCGTGTGGGCGACCGGTGGCGGGGCGAGCCCGCTGATCGGCCGGCTCGACCTGGTGGGGCTGGCCGCCGACCCGAGCCGGTTCCAGCTGGTCGGGGTCGCGGAGGGCGAGTGGTACCGCCTGCTGACCGCGATGTTCCTGCACCAGCAGATCGCCCACTTCGCGTTCAACATGCTCTCGCTGTGGTGGCTGGGGCCCCCGCTGGAGGCGGCGCTCGGCCGGGTGCGGTACATCGCGCTCTACCTGCTCGCCGGCCTGGGCGGCAGTGCCCTGTCGTACCTCCTCGCCGCGCAGAACCAGCCCTCGCTGGGCGCGTCCGGCGCGATCTTCGGGCTGCTCGGCGCGACCGCGGTGCTGCTGCGGCGGATGAACTACGACATGAAGCCGGTGCTGATCCTGCTCGGCCTCAACCTGGCCTTCACGTTCCTGTGGCCGAACATCTCCTGGCAGGCCCATGTCGGCGGCCTGGTGGTGGGCGCCGCGGTGGCGTTCGGCATGGTGCACGCGCCGCGTGACCGCCGGACCCTGGTGCACGTCGCGACCTGTGCGGTCGCGGGACTCGCGATCGTCGCGGTGGTGTGGGTACGGACCCTTCAGCTGCTGGGCTGAGGGGCCTGCTCCGGCCGGTTGTCCACAGTACGTGGCCGATCTTGTGCAAGCTGTGCGGGACGCGCGCTCCGGGCCGCCCTGACCTGCGTTTCCCCAGTAAGGATGCGGGGAGACGCAGGCCGGGAGACGGGTCCGCCGATCACACCGGCGTCAATCTCCGGAAGGTTATCCACAGATCTTCTGAAGTTTTCCCCGGCTGTGGATAACCGTGTGGATGGCCTTGGGCAGGGCTTGCGCTACTTCCACTGGGTGGATACGCCGAAGCCCACCGCGATGAAGCCGAAGCCGCACACGATGTTCCAGTTGCCCATGGCCGCGATCGGCAGATCGCCCTCGGACACGTAGAACATCACGATCCACACCAGCCCGATGAGGAACATCGCCAGCATCAGGGGCGCCACCCAGCCGCGGCCTGAGTTCATCTTCAGGTTGGTGGTCTTCGCCGGCGGCGGCGTGAAGTCGTCCTTCTTGCGGATCCGTGACTTCGGCACGAGGAACTCTCCTGTCGATGCGCTGCTCCCCCGCTCTCGGGTCGGCGCGAGCGGGCGGTGCCCCCATCCGCGGGGGAGGTACGTGGTGTGTGCCGGGGGCACGGACGCGGTGGGGAGCGGATTCCTTTTCCCGGGCGTCCGTTAGCGTAGTGCTTCCGCGGCGCCGTAAGGAGTAAGGGTACGTTGAGCAATTCCGCTGACTCCCCCGACAGCCCCACTCGGCCCCGCCTGCGGCCCGTGCGGTTTCTCACCCTCATCGTATTCGCCCTCGCCGGGCTGATGTTCTGGCTGAGCTTCGACACCGCGCGGGGCACGAATCTGCGCTCCGACGACTCGATGCTGCGGCTGTCCGACCTCATCCAGGAACGCAGCCACAAGAACGGCTCCCAGGACGAGCGCAACGCCCTCCTGCGGCAGGAGGTCGACGCCCTCGCGCGGCGCGACAACGGCAGCTCCAAGGCCGAGGAAGCCAAGGTCAGGGCGCTGGAGACGAACGCCGGCACCAAGCCGCTCAAGGGCCAGGGCCTGACGGTCACCCTGACCGACGCCCCGCCGAACGCCACCGCCAAGATCCCCGGCGTGCCCCAGCCGCAGCCCAACGACCTGGTCATCCACCAGCAGGACCTGCAGGCTGTGGTCAACGCCCTGTGGCACGGCGGCGCCAAGGGCATCAAGGTCATGGACCAGCGGCTGATCTCCACCAGCGCGGTGCGCTGCGTCGGCAACACCCTGATCCTCCAGGGCCGGGTCTACTCCCCGCCGTACAAGGTCACCGCCGTCGGCGACCGCGAGGCCCTCACCAATGCGCTGACCGCCTCCCCCGCCATCCAGAACTACCTCCAGTACGTGAACGCCTACGGCCTGGGATGGAAAGTCGACCAGCACGAGGCGGTGACTCTTCCCGGCTACTCCGGCACAGTGGATCTGCACTACGCACAGCCTGTGAAGCCGTAGTCCGCGCGCCGCGGGGCGGCGGGAGGGGCGGGGCCGGATGACGCTGCGGGGCCGGACGGCGGTGCGCTGGACCGTACGGACGCTCAGCGAGATCTGCCTCACCGCCGGTGCGCTGATCGTGCTGTTCGTGGTCTACCTCCTCTTCTGGACCGGCGTACGGGCCGACAGCGCCATGGACGGCGAGATCGGCAGGCTTCGGCAGCAGTGGTCCACGGGCGGGGCCGCCGGCCCGGGCGGCACCCCGTCCCCGGACGGGAAGCGGGCCCCCGGCCGCGGACCCGCCCAGGACGCACGGCCCCGCCCCTACACGTCGGGAGCGTCCTTCGCCGTCATGTACATCCCGCGCCTGGGCGCCGACTGGGCCAAGCCGGTGCTCGAGGGCACCACGACCGGCGTCCTCCAGCGCGGCCTCGGCCACTACGACCGCACCGCGCACCTGGGCGAGACCGGCAACTTCTCCGTCGCCGGCCACCGCCGCACCTACGGCGACCCCTTCAAGGACTTCCCCCGGCTGCGCCCCGGCGACGCCGTGGTGCTCACCGACGGCGCGACCTGGTTCACCTACCGCATCGACAACCGGCCCTACACGACGCTGCCCGGCGACATCGGGGTGATCGACCCCGTACCGCGGAAGTCCGGGTTCAACGGCCCCGGCCGCTATCTCACGCTGACGACCTGCGAGCCGGAATGGGGCCACAGCCACCGGCTGATCGCCTGGGCACACCTGGATTCCACCCAACCCGTGGCACAGGGACGGCCGTCGGCTTTGACCGGCTGACCCACCTGGGCCCGCCCTCGCCCCTTACTCTGGTGTCGCAACCGTCATCGTCATCGGCAAGGGGACAGCGACAGCATGTACGGCTGGATCTGGCGGCATCTGCCGGGCAACACATGGGTGAAGGCGCTGATTTCCCTGGTGCTCGTCCTGGCGGTCGTCTTCGTACTCTTCCAGTACGTCTTTCCGTGGGCGGAGCCGCTGCTCCCCTTCAATGACGTCACTGTCGACCAAGGAATGGCAGCCGTCCGATGACCGCACGGATTCTCGTCGTCGACAACTACGACAGCTTCGTCTTCAACCTCGTGCAGTACCTCTACCAACTGGGCGCCGAATGCGAGGTGCTGCGCAACGACGAGGTCGCGCCGCGGCACGCCCAGGACGGCTTCGACGGCGTGCTGCTGTCGCCCGGCCCCGGCACCCCCGAGCAGGCCGGTGTCTGCGTCGACATGGTGCGGCACTGCGCGGACACCGGTGTCCCGGTCTTCGGCGTGTGCCTGGGCATGCAGTCGATGGCGGTGGCGTACGGCGGCGTGGTGGACCGGGCGCCCGAGCTGCTGCACGGCAAGACCTCGCCGGTCCTCCACGAGGGCGCCGGTGTCTTCTCCGGCCTGCCCTCGCCGTTCACCGCCACCCGCTACCACTCGCTGGCCGTGGAGCCGGACACCGTCCCCGACGAACTGATCGTCACCTCCTGGACGGAGGCCGACGAGGTCCCCGGCGGGCGGATCGTGATGGGGCTGCGGCACCGTGAACTGCCGGTCGAGGGCGTGCAGTTCCACCCCGAATCGGTATTGACGGAGTGGGGGCACCGGATGCTGGCCAACTGGCTCGTCGAATGCGGTGACGAGAGGGCGGTGGAGCGCTCCACGGGGCTGGCCCCGGTGGTCGGCAAGGCCGGCGCGTGACCGACCTACGCCCCGGGCGGGAGGGGAGATCCTACGAGCCGGACGGCTCGCAGCAGTCGTACGGGCCGCAGGAAAAGGATCCGTACGGATACCCCGACGCGTTCGAGGCGGCGGTGGAGCAGCTCGTCGACCCGCTGAACGATCCCCTGCCGGGCCAGGCCCCGCCGGCATCCGCGCCCGCCGCGTACGGGCAACCGGGCCGGGGCCGGCGACGGGGCAAGGCGGCCCAGGAAGGCGGGGGACAGGGCTCCCCGTGGTTCCGCCCGCACCTGGAGCCGGAAGCACCATCCCGCCCGGACCGGCAGTCGTACGGCGCCGAGGCCGCCCGCTACGGCCAGGGGCACGGCCCCGGCCAAGACCCCCGCCCCACGGCGCCCGAGGCGATATCCCAGCCTTATGCCACCCCGGAGACGCCGGCCCCGCCCGCCCCCGCACCGCAGGTGCGCCCCGCGCCGAGGGTGAGCCCCGCTCCCGCTGTGAGCCCCGCTCCGGCCGCCGCCACTCCGTGGCTGGACGACAACGAGACCATGGCGCTGCGTCAGGCGGAGCAGCCCGACGACGAGACCGTTTCACGTGAAACCGGCACCTCGGTTTCACGTGAAACCGAGGAATCGTCCGCGGGCGGCCGCGCGGCGAGGCGTAAGGCCGCTCAGGAGGCCGCCAAGCGCGGCGGCGGCAGGCGCCGGCGCCACAGTGGTGCGGCCGCCGCCACAGCGGCCGCACCGACGGCCTCCGAAGCGGCCTCCGCCCCCATGTCCCGGCTGGAGGCCCGCCAGGCCGCGCGAGCCGCCAAGGACAGCCCCAGCCTGATCGCCAGCCGCGCCCTGGGCGAAGTGTTCATCACCCTCGGCGTGCTGATGCTGCTGTTCGTCACCTATCAGCTGTGGTGGACGAATGTGATGGCCGAAGAGGAGGCGGGCGGCGCCGCCACCAACCTGCAGCACGAGTGGGACAAGGGCGGCGGCGAGAAGAAGAACCTCGCGGACGGTGAGCGCTTCGGGATCATGTACATCCCCAAGCTGGACGTGAAGGCGCCGATAGCTGAGGGCATCGACAAGCACCGCGTGCTGGACCACGGCATGATCGGCCACTACGACAAGAACAGCGGGATCAAGACGGCGATGCCCTGGGACAAGAAGGGCAACTTCGCCGTGGCGGCACACCGCAACACGCACGGCGAGCCGTTCCGCTACGTCAACAAGCTCACCAAGGGCGACAAGATCATCGTCGAGACGAAGAACTCGTATTACACCTACGAGATGGAGAGCATCCTCCCGCAGACGTCTCCGAGCAACACCAGCGTGATCGGCCCCGTGCCGCCCGGTTCGGGCTTCACCAAGCCCGGCCGCTACATCACCCTGACGACCTGTACCCCGGAGTTCACCAGTACCTTTCGGATGATCGTCTGGGGCAAGATGGTCGACGAGCGGCCGCGAAGCAAGGGCAAACCGGATGCGCTCGCCGGCTGAGAACACAAGAGGGGTGCTACGCGGTGACAGCAACCGGAACCGACGAGAAGAGCCACCGGTCCGCGCCGCCGCCCAAGCCGCGCCGTGTGCGCCGGACCATTGCCGCCGTTGTCAGCGTCATCGGTGAGCTGCTGATCACGGTCGGCCTGGTACTGGGCCTGTTCGTCGCCTACTCGCTGTGGTGGACCAACGTCCTCGCCGATCGCGCGGCACACCAGCAGGGCGACCAGGTGCGCAAGCACTGGGCCAGCAGCGGGCCCAAGGGGCCGGGGAAGCTGGACACCAGGGACGGCATCGGCTTTCTGCACGTCCCGGCGATGGACAACGGTGAGGTGCTGGTCAAGAAGGGCACCGACTCCGAGATCCTCAACGAGGGCGTGGCCGGTTACTACACCAAGCCGGTCAAGTCCGGGCTGCCGGAGGACAAGAAGGGCAACTTCACCCTCGCCGCGCACCGCGACGGCCACGGCGCGAAGTTCCACAACATCGACAAGCTCAAGGACGGCGACCCGATCGTCTTCGAGACCAAGGACACCTGGTACATCTACAAGGTGTTCGCGTCGCTGCCCGAGACCTCGAAGTTCAACGTGGACGTCCTCGACGAGGTCCCGAAGGAGTCCGGCAAGCGCAAGGCGGGCCGCTACATCACCCTCACGACCTGCACCCCGGTCTACACCTCGAACTACCGCTACATCGTCTGGGGCGAGCTGGAACGCACCGAGAAGGTCGATGCGGAGCGCACACCGCCGAAGGAACTCCGCTAGCCGGAGCCGGAGCCGGAGCCGGAGCCAGACGGGACGGACCGGCCGGACGCGGCCCGGATTCCGTCCGGCCCTGAGGGGACGTGCATCCCGGCGCCCGGGACGCGGAAGCACGAAGAAGCCCCGGCACCCTTCAAGGGTGCCGGGGCTCTGTGCTGCTCGACGTACGGACGGTCAGTTGTGTCCGCCGAACGCTCCGCCGATGAAGCCGCCGCCGCCACCACCGTTGTCGTTCCCGCCGCCGACGGTGGTCAGCGTCACGGTGGTGTTCTTGGGATCGGACGGGGTGTTGGGCTGGGGGTCCTGGCTGATGACGCGGGCCTTGTCGTCCTGCGAACTGCCCCCGGCGAGCTGGAGGTTGGTGAAGCCGGCCTGCTGCAGCGCCTTCTTCGCATCCTTCAGGGTCTGGCCGACTACACCCGGGACCGGCGTCTGCGCCCCTGCCTTGCCGACCGTGAGGGTGACCGTGGATCCGGTCTTGGCCGGGGTGTTGCCCTCGGGGCTCTGCTTGAGCACCTTGCCGACCTGGTTCGGGTCGGGGGTTTCCTGCTCGGTCTTATCGACCTTGAAGCCCAGAGACTGCAACTGATTCTGGGCCGTCTCGAAGTCTTGCCCCGTGACGGACGGGACCGTCTGCTTGGGGGCCTCCTGCGCGACGGTGAGGACGATCACTGTGCTCTTGGCCGCCTCGCTCTGGCCTGCGGGGTTCTGCTTGAGCACGGTGCCCGGTGTCCGCTCGGACTCCTGAGAGACCTTTTTGACGTTCTTGAAGCCCTTGCGCTCGAGACGGGCGACAGCGTTTTCGTACGACAGGTCCTCCACGTCCGGAACGGTGACCTTGACGGCGCCCGTGCACATGGTCACGGTGACCGTGTCATTCTTGGCGATGTCTTCGCCCGACTTGGGGTCCTGCTCGGTGACCTGGCCCTTCTTGACGTTGTCGCAGGCCTTGCGGCCCCCCTCGGAGACCTGGAAGCTGCCGTTCCTGCCGAACGCCTTGGCTTCCTTCAAGGTCTTGCCGACGAGGTTGGGCACGGGCATCGTGCCGCCCTTGTTGTGGCCGGTGAACATCGCCTTGCCGATGAAGATCGCGCCGACCAGGACGAGGACGGCCGCCAGCACCAGCAGGATCGTCGAGGTGTTGCTCTTCTTCTGGCCGCCGCCACGGCGCCGGTCGCCGCGGTCGTCGTAGTTGTAGCCCCCGTCGTCCGGGTTCATCGGCGGCAGCATGGACGTCTGGCCGGCCGGGTCCTGCGGCCGCAGCATGGTGGTCGGCTGGTCCTGGTCGTAGCCGGCCGCGCCCAGGGCGGAGGTCGCCGCGACCGGCTGGCCGTCCAGTGCCGCCTCGATGTCGGCCCGCATCTCGTCGGCCGACTGGTAGCGGTAGTCCGGGTCCTTGACCAGCGCCTTGAGGACGATGGCGTCCATCTCCGGCGTGATCTCGGGGTCGAAGTTGCTCGGCTTCTGCGGCTCCTCGCGGACATGCTGGTAGGCCACCGCGACCGGGGAGTCACCGACGAACGGCGGCCGCACGGTGAGCAGCTCGTAGAGCAGACAGCCGGTGGAGTACAGGTCGGAGCGGGCGTCGACCTGCTCGCCCTTGGCCTGCTCGGGCGAGAGGTACTGCGCGGTGCCGATGACCGCGGCGGTCTGCGTCATCGTCATCCCGGCGTCGCCCATCGCGCGGGCGATGCCGAAGTCCATGACCTTGACCTGGCCGGTGCGCGTCAGCATGACGTTGGCCGGCTTGATGTCGCGGTGGACGATGCCGGCCCGGTGGGAGTACTCCAGCGCCTGGAGGACGCCGGTGGTCATCTCCAGCGACCGCTCGGGCAGCAGCTTTCTTCCGGAGTGCAGAAGCTCACGCAGCGTGGAGCCGTCGACGTACTCCATGACGATGTACGGGATCGAGACACCGTCGACGTAGTCCTCGCCGGTGTCGTAGACCGCGACGATCGACGGATGGTTCAGCGAGGCGGCCGACTGGGCCTCACGGCGGAACCGGGCCTGGAAGGACGGGTCACGGGCGAGGTCCACCCGCAGCGTCTTCACAGCTACGGTGCGGCCCAGGCGGGTGTCATGCGCGAGGTACACCTCGGCCATGCCACCGCGGCCGAGCACCGAGCCCAGCTCGTACCGGCCGCCGAGGCGACGCGGCTCTTCCATAAGCTTCTCCAGCCCTCTCCGTCAGTCCCGACCGCACCGGTGTGTGGTCCGGCGGTGTGCTGTCCGGGCATACCGTACCCGGCACGCCGTGGCGGACCGGGCCGGAGCCGCAACCTGATACGTGACCGGTACTGGCATGATCCGGGTCACTTCTCGCCTTCGAGTACCGCCTGCATGACGCGCTTCGCGATCGGAGCCGCGAGCTTTCCGCCGGCGATGTCGTCGCGAAGGGTGTCGGATCCCTCAATGACGACGGCGACCGCGACGGGGGTGCCCTTGTCGGTCTTCGCGTAGGAGATGAACCAGGCGTACGGGTTGTCCTTGTTGTTCTCGCCGTGCTGCGCGGTACCGGTCTTTCCGCCGACTGTGACGCCCGGGATCTGGGCGCTGGTTCCGGTGCCCTCCTTGACCACGGTCTCCATGATGCTCTGGACCTTCTGGGCGTTCTCGGGGCTGAGCGGCCGGCTCATCTCCTGCGGCGTGTGCTGCTGCACGACGTTGAGGTTCGGCGCGACCAGCTGGTCGACCATGTACGGCTTCATCAGCTTGCCGCCGTTGGCGACCGCCGAGGCGACCATGGCCATCTGCAGCGGCGTGGCGCGGTTGGAGGCCTGGCCGATGCCCGCCATGGCGTTCTGCGGCCGGTTGTCCGTGGGGTAGATGCTCTCCGAGGCGCGGACCGGAGTGTTGATCCCCGGGTCGTTGAAGCCGAACTTCTCCGCCTCGGCCTTCATCTTCTTGTTGCCGAGGTCCGCGCTGATCTTGCCGAACACCGTGTTGCAGGACCAGCGCAGCGCCTCGCGCAGGCTGGCGTCCTTGCAGGGGATGTTGCCCTCGTTCTTCAGCGGCAGGCCCGAGGTGTCGGGGAGCGTGTAGGGCAGCGGCGAGTCGGTCTTGGCGTTGACGTCGTGGTACAGCCCGTTCTCCAGCGCCGCCGAGGCCGTGACGACCTTGAAGGTGGAGCCGGGCGGGTAGGTCTGGCGCAGCGCCCGGTTGAGCATCGGCTCGTCCGGGTCGCTCTTCTTCTGCAGCGCGTTGTACGCCTCGGCGTCCTTGTTGCTCATGCCCGCGAAGGTCGACGGGTCGTAGGACGGGGTGCTGGCCAGGGCCAGGATCGCGCCGGTCTCCGGGTTGATCGCGGCGACCGCGCCCTTCTGCGTGCCGAGACCGTCGTAGGCGGCCTTCTGGGCCTTGGCGTCGAGGGTGGTGACCACGTTGCCGCCCTTCTGCTTGCCGCCGGTGAACATGTCGACCGTGCGGCTGAAGAAGAGCCTGTCGTCGGTGCCGCTGAGTATGCCGTCGTTGAGCTTCTCGAGCTGGTTGGCGTCGAAGGCCTGCGAGGCGTAGCCGGTGACCGGCGCCCACATCTTGCCGTTCTTGTACGTGCGCTTGTACTTGAAGTCGCCGCTGTCGGTGGTCGTGGAGCCGGTGATGGCCTTGCCGTCGACGATGATGTTGCCGCGCGGGGTGCTGTAGCGCTCGATGGCGACCCGGCGGTTGTGCGGGTCGTTCTTGAGCGCGTCACCCTGGACGAACTGCACCCAGTTGACGCGGACGAGCAGAGCGAGGACGAGCAGGCCGCAGAAGATCGCGACCCGGCGCAGGGGCTTGTTCACGGGCGGACCACCTGAGTCATCTCGGCGTCGGTGGACGGGGCGGGAGCCGGCGCCGGGCGGCGCGCGGTGTCGCTGATCCGGAGCAGGATCGCGACCAGTGCCCAGTTGGCGATCACGGACGAGCCGCCCTGGGCGAGGAACGGCATCGTCATACCCGTCAGCGGGATCAGGCCCGTCACGCCACCGGCGACGACGAAGACCTGCAGCGCGAAGGCGCCGGACAGGCCGATCGACAGCAGCTTGCCGAAGGGGTCGCGGGCGGCCAGCGCCGTACGGATACCGCGCTCGATCAGCAGGCCGTACAGCAGCAGGATGGCCATCAGACCGGCGAGGCCGACCTCCTCGCCGACCGTGGCGAGGATGTAGTCGCTCTTCGGGGCGATGCCCAGGATGAGGCGGGAGTAGCCCTGTCCCAGACCGGAGCCGAGGATGCCGCCGGACCCGAAGGAGTACATGGCCTGGGCGGTCTCGGTGACACCGCCGTTGGACAGCTCCAGCGGGTTGAGCCAGTTGTGCACACGCGTCTGGACGTGCGACTCGAACGTCGCCACCGCGACCGCGCCGCCCGCGCTGAGCAGCAGGCCGAACACGATCCAGCTGGTGCGCTCGGTCGCCACGTACAGCATCACGACGAACAGGCCGAAGAACAGCAGCGAGGTGCCCAGGTCGGTCTCGAAGACCAGGATCATCAGGCTGAGCGCCCAGATGACGAGGATGGGCCCGAGGTCACGGCCGCGCGGGAGGTAGAGCCCCATGAAACGGCGGCTGGCCAGCGCCAGCGCGTCCCGCTTCACCATCAGATAGCCGGCGAAGAAGATCGCGATGATGATCTTCGCGAACTCACCGGGCTGCAGTGAGCCGAGACCCGGGATCGTGATCCAGATCTTCGCGCCGTTCACGCCGGGGAAGAACACCGGCGCGACCAGCAGGATCAGCGCGACGACCATCGAGATGTAGGTGTAGCGCTGCAGGACACGGTGGTCCTTGAGGAAGATCAGGATGGCGAGGAAGAAGGCGACACCGAGCGTCGACCACATCAGCTGGTTGGGCGCCATCGCCTTGCCGAGCGAGGGCTCCTGGTCCAGCCGCCAGATGAAGATCAGTCCCAGCCCGTTGAGCAGGGTGGCGATGGGCAGCATCAGCGGATCGGCGTACGGCGCCCACTTGCGGACGACGAGGTGGGCGACGCCGGCCAGCAGGCCCAGGCCGAGGCTGTAGCCCAGCACGCCGGCGGGTACCGAACCGTCCTTTGCCAGACCGACGTTGACGTACGCGAACACCGGAATCAGCACCGCGAAGACGAGCATCGCCAGCTCGGTGTTGCGGCGGCTCGGGGCCCCGATGGTGCCAATGGTGGTGGTGTTGGTGGTGCTGCTCATGGAATCTCCGGCCCCCTACGCCCTCACTGCTGGGTGCTGCAATTCTTTTCCAGCTTCTGCTGGTCCTCGGAGGGGGCCTGGCTGGTGGTGGGTGTGGGTTTCGGAGTCACGGTCGCCGCCAGCGTGCCGGCCGCACCGGTGCCGCTGTCGTTGCCCGCCTTGCCGGTGGAGCCGGGCCGGGTGCTCGGCGTACCGGACTTCGACGGGGTACCGGGCTTGGACGGCGTGCCCGCCTGACCCTTGCCCGGGTGACGCGCCGCCTCGCGTTCGGCTGCCTCCCGCTGCTCCTTACTACGGCAGGCATTGGCCTGCTTGTTCAGTTCGGTGACCTTTTCGCCGGCCTGGGTACGGCTGTCGACCGCGATCGTCTCCTTGACCTGGTTGCGCTGGTACAGCGGCAGGTACTTGAGTTCGATCTCGGGGTGGTCCTCGTCCACGTCGTTGAGCTTTATCCACGCGAGGTCCTGGCTGATGCCCCGGTAGAGCGCGACGTGGTCGTCCTTGGCGCCGACGAAGTACTGGGTCTGCGTCCAGTTGTAGCCCGCGTAGCACCCGCCGCCCACGACGGCGAGCGCCAGCGCGATGAACAGCGACCGCTTGAGCCACCGTCCGCGCCGGCGCGGCTTGACGAAGTCCTCGTCCATGAACGCGCCGAACGAGCCCTGCGGCGGACCGCCGACCTCGTGCTCACCGCTGCCGGGCGGCCCGAAGGCACCTCCGGGACCGGCGGGTGCGCCGCCCGGCCGGCCGAGCTCGGCGGCCCGCGCCGCGGGGGTCTGCAGCGTGCTCGGGTCGCTGAGCTGGTGCTGGTTCTCGGCGACGGCACCGACGACGACCGGGGTGTCGTTGAGCTGCCCGGCCATGGTGTCGTTGCCGTCCACGTCCAGGACGTCGGCGACGATGCAGGTGATGTTGTCGGGTCCGCCGCCGCGCAGCGCGAGCTGGATCAGCTCCTGCACGGTCTCGTGCGGCCCGTGGTAGCTGGCGAGGGTCTCTTCCAGCGTCTGGTGGCTGACCACCCCGGACAGGCCGTCCGAGCAGATCAGGTACCGGTCGCCGGCCCGCACCTCGCGGATCGACAGGTCGGGCTCGACATGATCGCCGCTGCCCAGCGCCCGCATCAGCAGCGACCGCTGCGGATGGGTGGTGGCTTCCTCTTCGGTGATCCGGCCCTCGTCGACCAGCCGCTGCACCCAGGTGTGGTCCTGGGTGATCTGGGTCAGCACGCCGTCGCGCAGCAGGTACGCGCGCGAGTCGCCGACGTGCACGAGGCCGAGGCGCTGACCGGTCCACAGCAGGGCGGTCAGGGTGGTGCCCATGCCCTCCAGCTGGGGGTCCTCCTCGACCATCACCCGCAGCTGGTCGTTGGCGCGCTGGACGGACGTGCCCAGCGACGTGAGGAGGTCGGAGCCGGGGACGTCGTCGTCGAGCTGGACGAGCGTGGAGATCACCTCGGAGGAGGCGACCTCACCGGCGGCCTGCCCGCCCATGCCGTCGGCGATGGCGAGCAGCCGCGGCCCGGCGTAGCCGGAGTCCTCGTTGCCCTCGCGGATCATGCCCTTGTGCGATCCGGCGGCGAAGCGCAGTGACAAGCTCATGTGCACCTCACCCGTCGGCTCGGGGTACAGCCGGTCTCGTCGAGCCACACTGCCCACCCTCCGGTCGGGAGCACGCCCGGGTCCGCCGAGTGGACCGTCGCGGCTCGCTCGCTCCGCTCGCTCATTGTCGTACTACTTCCGCAGCTCGATGACGGTCTTGCCGATGCGGATCGGGGCTCCCAGCGGAATCGGTGTCGGGGTCGTCAGTCGGGTCCGGTCCAGGTACGTGCCGTTGGTGGAACCGAGATCCTCGACGATCCACTGGCCGTCACGGTCCGGGTAGATCCTGGCATGCCTGCTGGACGCGTAGTCGTCGTCCAGCACGATCGTGGAGTCGTGTGCACGGCCCAGGGAGATGGTCTGGCCTTGGAGGGCGACGGTGGTGCCGGTCAGCGAGCCCTCGGAGACCACCAGCTTGGTGGGTGCTCCGCGCCGCTGACGGTTGTTGCCGCGGCCGCCTTCCTGGCGGCGCTGTTGTTGTTGCTGCGACGGCGCAGCCTGCCGCTGCGGACGCGCTTCCTGCCCGCCGCGCCGGGCGGCACCGCGCTGTGTGACGCGCGTGCCGAACAGATCGCTGCGGATGACCTGAACGGCCACGATGACGAACAGCCACAGTACGGCGAGGAAACCCAACCGCATGACCGTGAGGGTCAGCTCTGACATTGCCCCCGCTTCACCCTTCGGCTTGCCGGTAAACGATGGTGGTACTGCCCACGACAATCCGCGAGCCGTCGCGGAGATTAGCGTGAGTGGTGTGCTGCCCGTCTACCACGATGCCGTTCGTGGAGCCCAGATCCTGGATCGTGGGGGGCGTTCCGACCCGGATCTCACAGTGACGCCGGGAGACACCCGGGTCGTCGATCCGTACGTCAGCGTCGGTGCTGCGGCCCAGCACGAGCGTCGGGCGCGAGATCTGGTGGCGGGTGCCGTTGATCTCGATCCAGCGCCGGGTCTGCGCGTGGGGCTGCGGTCCTGCACCGGGCGGTGCCGTACGAGGTACGGGCTGTGCGCCGCCGGGAGGCGGGGACGAAGGCATGGGGGGCGGGCTCACATGGCCGCCGCCGGGGCGGCCGCCGCGGGGTGCGGCGGCGCGTTGGGAGGCCCCGGGACCGGGCTGGTCCTGGGACGAGCTGGAGGCGAGCGTGCGGCTGCGGACGCGGTACAGGCCGGTGTCGAGATCGTCGGCCTTCTCCAGGTGGACCTTGATCGAGCCCATGAAGGTGTACCGCTGCTGCTTGGCGTAGTCGCGGACCATGCTGGAGAGCTCGTCGCCGAGCTGCCCGCTGTAGGGGCTCAGCCGCTCGTAGTCCGGGGTGCTCAGCTCGACGATGAAGTCGTTGGGGACGACCGTGCGGTCGCGGTTCCAGATGGTGGCGTTGTTGTCGCACTCGCGCTGCAGCGCACCGGCGATCTCAACGGGCTGCACCTCGGACTTGAACACCTTGGCGAAGGTGCCGTTGACGAGACCTTCGAGACGCTGCTCGAAACGCTTCAGTACTCCCACGGGGCACCTCCTTCCTCAGTCTTCGTCGGGGTCGTCCTGATCGAGTCGTCCTGATACTGCTTACTGATCGTATCCACGCGTCGGGAAATCGGCTGGTTCCCCTTTCCCGCCTTGAGGACGAGTGTCGCCCCTCACAGGGTTGCCCGGTGCTTGCCTTGCTTGCTTGCTCCTGCCCACTGCTCGTGCACTGCGATCGTAGATGTGCCCCGAAGACAGTGTCCCGCAACCGCCGGGCACTCCCGCCGGGCGGGGGCCGGAGTCGGACAGGACCCGTCTGCCGGCCCGGTCCGGCCGGCCCGGAGGCGGTGCGGACGGCTCCGCTCCTGTTGCGGCTACCGCGAGTGTGAACCCTTTGGGCAGTGCTCGGCGAATGTCCGAGGCACGGCGGGGTGCGGCCCGGGGTTGCCGCAGGTCGGGGGCCGGGGGAAAGGCGTGTGAACGCACCCCCGACAGCGTGCTAGTGTTCTGGATGTCGGAAGGCGGTCGCACAAGACCCGGGCGGAACACCCCGGATCATGTGAGAAAATCAACCGGCAGCACCCATGCGCGGGTGGCGGAATAGGCAGACGCGCTGGATTCAGGTTCCAGTGCCCGAAAGGGCGTGGGGGTTCAACTCCCCCCTCGCGCACAGATGAGACCCCCGGTCTCCGGAGAAATCCGGAGACCGGGGGTCTTTCGTTGTGTTCGTCACGTTGTTGTGTGCGTCACGGGGCGGTGGGAGCGGCGGGTGCGGCGGGGATGACCTCGGGACTTGGGGTGGGGCGGGGTCCTGAGGGGTGCGTCACATGTGTGGTGAGCAGGGGCTCCGGGTGTGGCCTCGGTGGCCTTTTGTGACGCGATTGTCACCGTGTGTGCCCTGGTAGGACCGCGTTCTCGCCGGGCGCTTCCGGGGTGTTGGGTGTGCCGGCCTTCCCGTGGGGCTCCGGTGTGGTCGCGGGGTGGGCGGGGTGCGCGAGGCGATCTGCCGTGTGGGCCGGGGAGTTGGGTGTGGCGTACGCCACGGGGCGGGCGCCGCGGTGGGGCGGCGCCCGCCCCGTGGGGTGGCGGCGGACCGTGTGGCGCTGTGCGACGGGGTCGCGTCGAGGCCGGGTGGGCCGCATGGGGCCGCACGAGCGCTTGAGGCGACGTCAGGCGGCGCTCCTCGGGGAGGGGCCGTCGGGCTCAGGCGGCGAGGCGTGCGGCGAGGGCCTTCGCCTTGGCGGTCGCGTCCTCGTGTGCCTTGTCGCGGGAGGTCTCGTACAGCGGCACCAGCTCGGCCATCGCCGGGTTGCTGGGGGCCATGGTCAGCTCCGGGACGATGAAGTCGACGTCCAGGCCCATCCCGCCGCCCAGTACGGCCTCCAGGTAGTTCTGCACGTACTCGAAGGGCTCACGGGGCGTGCCCGGCGCGTAGGAGCCGCCGCGGCTGGCGACGACGGTGACCGGGGTGCCCTTGGCGGACGGCTGCTCGCCCGCCGTGCGGCCCATGAGGATCACCTGGTCGAGCCATGCCTTGAGCGTGGAGGGGATCGTGAAGTTGTACATCGGGGCGCCGATGACGATCGCGTCGGCCTGCTCCAGTTCCTCGGCCAGCTGCACGCGCAGCGCGAAGGCCGCCTGCTGCTCGGGGGTGTGGGTGGCCGGGTCGGAGAAGCCGGCGGAGGCGGCGACCGCGTCGAGATGCGGCAGCGGGTCGGCGGCCAGGTCGCGGTGGATCACGGTGCCGTCGGGGTGCTGTTCCTCCCATGCCTTGCGGAAGGCCGCGGTGACCGAGCGGGAGGCGGAGCCGCCTTCGGGGAACACGGAGGAGTCGATGAGCAGGAGCGTGGCCATGGGGGGGGGTGCCCTTCGGTACGCGGCCGGGCGATGCGCGGCCGGTGATTGAATTCCGTACGTCCCTATTAATAGCACAGCGGCTTACTTTTCTGCAGTAGCCAACGGGAGGGCGGTACCCTGGCTGTATGGCGGATCATGGCGAGGCGACGTGCAGGCAGGTCGACGGCGGCATGACGCGCGTCTTCGAGCTGTTCGGGAAGCGGTGGACGGGGCTGATCGTCGCCACCCTGATGCCGGCCCCGGTGCACTTCGCCGATCTGCGGCGGGCCATCCCCGGCATCAGCGAGCGCATGCTCTCCGACCGCCTCATGGAGCTGGCGGCGACCGGGCTGGTCGTGCGCGAGGTGGACGCGGGGCCGCCGCTGCGCGTCTCCTACCGGCTCACGGAGGCCGGTCTCGCGATGGAGCCCGCGCTCAAGGAACTGGCGCGCTGGGCGGAGACCTACCTCGCCGACGGCGGGCAGTGTCCGGAACAGTTCCGGAAGTGAGCAGCCCGGGGGCCGTGGCGGGGTGTTGTTGTCGGGGTTGACGGCTCTGGGGGTGGCTTCAGGGGCGGGTGGTTCCGGGTGGGGGTTTTCCGGGGGGCTCGCCGGTTCCGGGGTCTCGCCGGTTCTGGGGGTGCGTCGGTTCCGGGGGTGCGCCGGTCTGCGGGCAGGTGCTTCCGGGTAGGGGTTGAGTGGGGCGTGGGTGCTCGCGTCCGTGGTTGCCCCGTTCCTGGGCCGATGGTTCCCCTATCCCAGCCGTTCCTGGGCGGCGTTGTAGCGCAGCAGGTAGGCGGCGAAGCGGTCGAGGTCGTCCTCGTCCCAGTCGGCCAGTCGCTCCCGGAAGGCTTTGCGGCGGCTGGCGGTGACGTTGGCGAGAACCTGGGCGCCCTTCTCGGTGGGGTGCAGCACCTGGACCCGGTGGTCCTCCGGATCGACGCGGCGTTCGACGAAGCCGAGTTTCTCCAGTGCGGCGATCTGCCGGCTGACCGTGGACTTGTCCAGGAGGTAGTGCGCGGCGAGGTCCGTGGCGCGGCATCCGTGCTGGTCATCGAGGTGTGCCAGCAGGGTGTAGGAGACCAGTGACAGCTCGGGGTGCATCCGGGCGGCGGTCGCGCGGGCCCGGCGGGCGAACGCGGTCATCTCCTGCTGGATGGTCTCGACGGAGTCGTCGCGGTGGGTCACGAGTTGCCTTTCACAGAGGTAGTTGTATAGTACAACGCGTATGAGAGTTGTATTTGCCAACTACTGTTCCCGGCCGGTCAGTGGTGGCGACAGCTGAGCCGACGAGCTGAGAAGGGCTGCCCATGAGTACGGTCCGACGCCCCGACCACCGAAGCGAGCAGCACGGCAGCCACCGTTCCGCGCGCTCCTCCCACTCCGCCGGGCTGCGTCATGTGCTGACGCACCTGATCACGCCGCTGCTGATGTGCATCGGGATGGGGCTGGCGTACCTGGGGGCCTTCGCGAACCCCGCGCCGCACCACCTGCCCGTCGCGGTCGTCGGATCGGGCCGGAGCGCGCAGCTGCTCGCCCAGTCGATCAACGACAAGGCGGACGGTGACCTGGAGGTGCGGACCGTCGCCGACCGGTCCGCGGCGGTCGACCGGCTCAAGCACCAGGAGATCTTTGGTGCGTATGTGATCCATGCGCAGGGGGCGAGGGGCGAGACGTCGGCGAAGGGGGCTTCGGCGAACGAGGCATCGGCTAACGGGGCATCGGCTGACGAAGTGTCGAAGGGCGTGACGCGCCAGAAGGGTGCGATGAAGAGCGCGGCGGGGAGGGCCGGTGACGGCGGAGTCGCGGGCGGCTCGGTGCGGCAGACGCCTGAGCTGTTGGTGGCGACCGCCGGGTCCGACACCAGCGCCTCCGTCGTGCAGAAGGTCTTCACCCCGATCGCGGCGCACCAGGGCGCGCCGCTGAAGGTCACGGACGTGGCGCCGCCGGCCGAGGACGATCCGACGGGCCAGGGCATCTTCTTCCTGCTGGTCGCGATCAGCATCGGCTCGTACGCCTCGGTCGCGGTGATCGGCGGTGCCGGGGCCGTGCTGCCGGTCCGGTGGCGGGCGGCGCTGGCGATCGGCACGTCCCTCGTCGTCAGCCTCATCGGTACGGCGTTCGCCGGTCCGGTCTTCCACCTCGTCGAGCACGGACTCCGGGGCCTGTGGGGCATGGCCTGGCTCTACTCCGCCGGCATCCTGCTGATCGGCACCGGCCTGCACACCTTCCTCAAGCGCTGGACCACGCTCGGCGTGATGGCCCTCTTCGTGATGCTCAACTTCACGTCCTCCGGCGGCATCTTCCGCCCGGAGATGCAGAACGGCTTCTTCGCGGCGCTGCACTCCTTCTGGAACGGTGCGGGCTTCGTGGAGGGCACGCGCAGCCACGTCTACTTCGACGACTACGGCCTGCCGGGGCACGTCTGGACGCTGGTGGGGTGGCTGGTCGCCGGCCTGCTGATGGTCGGGGTGGCGGCACTGGCCGAGAAGCGGCGGCGCAGCGCTGAGGCGGAAGCGGCGGCCCATGCCACGGCGGTGGCGGCGGCCGCGGTGGCGGCGACGGTGCCGGAGCCGATGTCGGAGCGGGGGAGCCGGGCGGTGCGGTCGGCGGGTGCGACAGGGGCTGGTCAGGGCAGTGGGGCCGTGGAGGCTGATGCGGCGGACGCTGCGGAGGCGGAGATGGAGGAGGCTGTGGGGGTCTAGGGGGTGATGTGGGGCGGTGGCGCTTTGGGGCGCTGGCGCTTCGGGGTGGTGGGGGGCGAGGGCGTAGGGCGTGGGCCGGTGGGTGGGGCCTGGTGTTTGGGCTGGGGTCGGTCTCGTCCTGGCCGTTGGTCCGGGGGCCCGGGGCGTGTGCGTTGGGGGAGCCGGAGCATGCGGGTACCGGACTCGGGCGTTTCGAGATCCCGCTCCCAGGCCTCCCGTTGCTTCGAGTGCTTTCGAGACTCCTGCGGTGCGAAGCCTCGGGACTTTTGAGGTCCGGGCTTTCGTGGTGTGAGAGCCGGAGAGTTATCCACAGGCTCTGCGGGTTGTGACGGGATCTCGGTAACGTCATTGCTCGTCGGCGGGCCGGGTTCGCCCGGCGGGTTGATGGACGCAGCGGACAAGGACACAAGAGCGCAGGTCGTGAAGGGGGAGGTGGCCCGCTATGCCGCGTGTGCCGTACGTAACGGGGTTTGCGAAGGCGGATGTGCAGGGATCGTCGCCCAAGGCGGCCGGGCGGGCGTTGCGGGAGCGCGTTCCGCGTGCCGAGCATGCCGCGCTGACGATCGCGGCCGGGCGGCCGGATGCGGTGGCGGCGGTTGAGCGGTCCAATGCCGGCCGTCTGCCCGAACTGACGCCGATACGGGTCGGCCGGATGGCCGCGAGCCCCTTCGCCTTCCTTCGTGGCTCAGCGGGCCTGATGGCGTACGACCTGACGGGCAGCCCCGTGACCGGCATCGGCGCGCAGATCTGCGGAGACGCCCACGCCGCCAATTTCGGACTGTACGGCGACGCCCGCGGCCAGCTCGTCATCGATCTCAATGACTTCGACGAGACCCTGTACGGGCCGTGGGAGTGGGATGTGAAGCGGCTTGCGACGTCGATGGTGCTGGCAGGCCGGGAGGCGGGCGCGGACGAGGACGCCTGCCGCAAGGCGGCACAGGACGCGGCGGGCGCGTACCGGCGCACGATGCGACTGTTGGCGAAGCTGCCGGTGACCGAGGCATGGAACGCGATCGCCGACGAGGCGCTGGTCTCCCACGCTGACGCCAAGGACCTGGTGGGGACGCTGGAGCGGGTCGCGGACAAGGCGCGCAAGAACACCAGCGCGCGCTTCGCGGCGAAGGCGACGGAGGAAACACCGGACGGTGGCCGCCGGTTCGTGGACGCGCAGCCGGTGCTGCGGAGGGTGCCGGACGCGGAGGCGGCAGCGGTGGCCGCATCCCTCGCCGGCTACCTGGAGACGCTCCCCGAAGACCTGCTGCCGCTGATAGCTCGGCACGCGATACACGATGTGGCCTTCCGCGTGGTCGGCACCGGCAGCGTGGGCCTGCGGTCGTACGTGGTGCTGCTGTTGGACCACCGGGGCGAGCCGCTCGTCCTGCAGGTGAAGGAGGCGCGCGCCTCGGTGCTGGCGCCGTTCGTGGCGAAGGTCGGCTTCCCGGTACCGCCGGTGGTGCACGAGGGGCGCCGGGTGGTGCTCGGGCAGCGCCGGATGCAGGTGGTCAGCGACATCCTGCTGGGCTGGACGACGGTGCACGATGCTGCGGCGCCGGGCAATGGAGCGATCGCGGGGAACGGCCGACGGGAAGGACGGGAGTTCCAGGTCCGCCAGTTCCGGAACCGCAAGGGCAGCGTGGACCCGGCGCAGTTGTCCGGCGATCAGATGGACGACTACGCCCGTATGACCGGCGCGCTCCTGGCCCGGGCCCATGCGCACAGCGCCGACCCACGCCTCCTGGCCGGCTACTGCGGCAAGAACGAGGAACTGGATGAAGCGATCGGGAAGTTCGCGGTGTCGTACGCGGACCGTACGGAGGCGGACCATGCGGAACTGGCCGCGGCGGTGAAGAGCGGGCGGATTCCGGCGGAGACGGGAGTGTGAGGGAGAGGGCAGGAGCCGGCGACGCGGGGGAGGAAAGAGACGTCTAGGGGCTGCGGCCGGGCTCCGGAGGCTGGAGCTGGGGTGGGCGTGGGCGCTCGGCCGGTGTCGGAGTGCGGTCGGCTTCTGGGCCGGAGACCGGGGAGTGGGCGGAGGCTCTGACGGGATCGGGGCTGTGCGTGGCGGTCTGCTGGGGGCGTGTGCCGTGGGCGGCGTGTGCGTATACGGGGTGTGGCGTGTGTGAGCTTCTGCCGGGAGCCGGGAGCCGGGAGCCGGGAGCCGGGAGCCGGGAGCCGGGCTGCGGGAGCCGGGCTGCGGGCGTGGGGTGGGAGCGGGGGCCACCGTGCGGCTGGCTGGTGGGCGGAGGGGGCCTGAGGGGGAGGGAGGGCTGGGGGGGCTGGGGGGGGGAGGCCCCCCGGTAGGAAGCGAGGGAATGGCCGTGGAGGGTTGGGTCCGGTGTGGGCCGTACGCTGACCGGGTGACGAACTCGCACGCGGAGAACACGCAGGACGGTCAGCACCGACCGGACGTACCGGGTATCCCGGACGCCTCGGCCGAGCCGCAGGCACCGGACGCCCGCGGCGGCGGTCAGAGAGCCCAGGCCGGGCAGGACGGGGGCCCGAGAGATCAGACCGGGGGGCCCGAGCAGACGGATGCCCACCAGGGTGTTCAGGGCGCCCAGGGTGGTTCGGCCAGCGGTCAGGCGGAGGCCGGGCCCGAGCAGGGTGGCGCGCCGGATGGCAAGGCGGCTCACGACCAGGCGTCTCAGAAGCAGGCGGCTGAGGCCGAGGCGACGCGGCGGCTGGCCAAGGCGGTGCTGGCCGCGGAGCAGGCGCTGATCGAGTTCGAGATCGCCGTGGAGACCTTCCGGGTGGAGGTGGAGAACTTCTCCCGCCTGCACCACCAGCGGCTCGGCCCCATGTACGCGCGGCTCGACGAGCTCGACGCGCAGATCGCCGAGGCGGTGGCGGCGCGTACGGGCGATCCCGAGGACGTCCGTAAGGCGCAGGAGGCTCGTGCGTCGGTGCTGCCGATGCCGGAGGTGGAGGAGCTCTTCCACGGCTGGATGGGCTCGGACGGACTGTTCTCCGAGGCGCAGGCGATGCTCACCGAGCAGCCGGTGCAGCCGCCGCAGAAGGTGCGGCCCAGTGAGGAGGCCCGCAAGGTCTACCGCGACCTGGTGCGCAAGGCCCATCCGGACCTGGCACGGGACGACGCGGAGCGGGCCCGGCGGGACGAGTTCATCGCGCGGGTCAACGCGGCGTACGGCCAGGGCAACGAGGCCGTGCTGCGGGAGCTGGCGCAGGAGTGGGAGGCCGGTCCGGCCCCGGCCGAGGAGCGGCTCAGCGAGAGCGAGGAGCTCTACGCCCGGCTGGAGTGGCTGGCCGAGCGCAAGGAGCTGCTGGCCGCCGCTGCCTCCGAGCTGGAGGAGAGCGCGATCGGCGCGATGATCAAGATGGCGCCGGAGGACCCGGACGCGCTCCTGGACGAGATCGCCGAGAAGCTGCTCGCCGACGTCGCGGAACGTGAGACCTACCTCGCGCAGCTGGTCGGGTAGCGTCGGACCATGCAATTTGGTTCTGTGCCCACGGTCGGTGTCGACGCCCTCACGCCGGAGGACTTCCTCCTCGACGTGCGCGAGAACGACGAGTGGGAGGCGGGGCACGCCGACGGCGCGCTGCACATCCCGATGAGTGAATTCGTCGCCCGCTACGGTGAGTTGACCGAGGCGGCCCCCGCGGACGGCAAGGTGTACGTGCTGTGCCGGGTCGGCGGGCGCTCGGCGCAGGTGGCGCAGTATCTGGTCCAGCAGGGCATCGACGCGGTGAACGTCGCGGGCGGAATGCAGGCATGGGAGGCCGCCGGTCGCCCCGTGTCGGATGGCAAGGGCGGCCCCGGCGCGGTTATCTAGCGGGAGCCGGGAGCCGGGAGCCGGGAGCCGGGAGCCGGGAGCCGGGAGCCGGCCTGTTGGGCTGCTCGGTGGCTGAGGCGGTCGGGCGGCCTCCCGCGGTCGGGCGGGCGATGGCCGCTGCGGACTCGGGGACTCGACGCCGCAGGTGGACACCCGCCGTGGCTTGCCTTCCACCCTGCCCTTGCCCTCAGCGCAGCGGGTGGGCCGCGAGCAGGTCGCCGAGGGCTTCCTCGTGGGCGGCGGCGGGGCCGAGGGAGAGCTCCAGCTGTTTGGCCCAGGCGTGGTAGCGGTGCAGCGCGTAGTCGGTGTCGGCACCGAAGCCGCCGTGGAGGTGCTGGGCGGTCTGGACGACACGGCGTACGCCCTCGGAGGCCCAGATCTTGGCGACGGCGACGTCCCCGGCGGGCGGTAGCGGGCCGGCCGCGTCGGTGGTGATGCGCCAGGCTGCCTGCCAGAGCGTGGCCTCCATGGCGCGCAGGTCGATGAAGCGGTCGGCGGCCTGTACGGCGACGGCCTGGAAGGTCGCCACCGGGAATCCGAACTGCTCGCGCTTGCTGGTGTAGTCGCTGGTCATGGCGAGGACGCTCTCGCCCACGCCCAGGGCGAGTGCACAGGTGCCGGTGGTCAGCACGTTGCGCAGCGACTCCCAGGCGTGTGGGGCAGTGATCGTTTCCTGGGCGCCGAGGCGTACGGCATTCAGCCGGACCTCGGCGAGGCGCTCGCCGGTGGTGGATATCTGGTCGTCGAGCGTGATGCCCGGGTGGGTACGGGGGACGAGGGCGAGTACGGCCCGGCCTTCGGGGGTGTGGGCGGGGAGCAGGATGCGGTCCGCTGTCTGGGCCCAGGGAACGGCTGTCTGGACCCCGTCGAAGATCCAGTCGGCACCCTCTTGGCGGGCGGCTACGGCGAGTTCGGCCGGTTCGTGGCCCGTGCGGCCGGCGGCGGCGACGGTCACGACGAGGTCGCCGGCCGCAAGGAGGGGCAGCACTTCCGCGGAGAGCTCGTCGGTGGCGTACCGCTGGAGGGTGAGTGCGGCGGCGCCGGTCTCCAGCAGGGGTACTCGCGCCAGTACTTTGGCCGACTCGCGGAGTA